>CBFDTP010000009.1:0-30541 GCA_965612975.1 uncultured Dehalococcoidia bacterium
CTCCTGCCCGAGGACTGGCTGCGACCTCAAGCTGCGGCCCTGTTTCATGAATATCACGATCTGCTGGCCGACAAGGCTAATGAGTACTTCGACTCAGTCTTTAGGAGCTACTAGCCGGAGCATCGAAGTGACGAGGTCTTGCATGTGGCACTAATAAGTGCCCAGGGGGTGAAAAGTGAGGTACGCCGAGACCGGGTATAACTTGGAGATTGATTTATCCCGAGGCAGCATTGAGAAGGTGCCCACTGATCCAAAGTGGACGGAACTCTTCCTCGGAGGCCTGGGAACGAATGTCAAGATATTGTGGGACAGGGTCGGCCCCGAGGTCGAACCCTTCTCCCCCGATAACTTGCTCGTCCTGAGCGCTGGCCTTCTAGAGGGCACCCCCGCCATAGGGGCCAACCGCACCATCATTTCCGCCGGCGTTTCCCCCCAGACCTCGTTCATGGCGTTCTCCATGATGGGAGGATTTTTTGGCCCCGAGTTGAAGCACGCTGGCTATGATAAGGTGATCATTCGAGGCAAGTCTCCTGACCTGGTTTACCTCTGGATCAACGATGACAAGGTGGAGATCCGCGATGCCTCGCATCTAAGGGGCAAAGGCGCTCTGGAAACCGCTCAGCTCATCAGGGAGGAATTGAAGGAGCCGAAGGCTCAGGTAGCAGCTATCGGCCTGGCAGGTGAAAATAGAGTCTATTTTGCCTCAGTGGAGCACTTCCGATCTAGCGCCAGTCGGTTAGGACTGGGCGCTATTATGGGAGACAAGGGATTGAAGGCCATCGCTGTCCGGGGAACAAAGGATATCTATGTCGCTCAACCGTCGAAATTTGTCGAACTCTGTGACGAAGTCTTGAAATACATTGAGTGGCGAGAGAAAAACCCCATAAAGGGGGTGCCGGCGATCCTGGCCACCATTGGCGCGCCGCAGGAGATGAAGTTGACGGACGAAAGCTGGCACACCACGAGCTTTGCCTGGGGACATGCCCGCCAGAGAAGGAAGGACTTCTGGAACGAGGAAATTGAGAAAAAATGGACGGAGATCCATGAGAAGGCGATAAAGCGGCTGGTAAGCTGTTACAACTGCCCCGTGCGTTGTGGAGCAATCATTGCTTATCCGGCGTTAGAGCTTCCCACATATATGATGAAGTGTTATACCAAGCTTACCTATGTTATGGCTGCCTGGACAGACAACCTGGAGTTCGGCTACAAGATCGCGGGCAAGGCCCATGATTACGGAATCGATGGGTTCACCGCTCCTCAGGTCATGGCCTTCGCCATCGAGCTCTACGAAGCCGGTATCTTGACCGATAAGGACCTGCCGGGGTTCCCATCCTCTAACGAAGAGAGGTTTTTCTACTTGCTGGAGAAGATAGTGCGGCGCGAGGGGATCGGGGACATCCTGGCCAACGGCGTTTATTGGGCCGCCCGCCAGATTGGTAAAGGAGCGGAGGAGTTTGACCACAATACTACTAAGAAACATGAACAGATGGTGATCAAACTGGGAATGCTGAACCCGATATATTTCCTCATGTACGGTACGGGGGAGAAGGCAAACATCACCCAGATTGAAGGACAGATCCCCCAGGCTCCCCTTCCTAAGGATTATCGTGAGGAGTTTATAAAGGACTGGATCCAGGTGCCGACCAAATATGCGGAGAGGTTTAAGCAGTTCATACTCGAATGGGGCGACGAGGGGAAGGTATTCCCATTCTGGCCACCGATTGACCTCGTCTGCGAACTTGTGGAGTGGCAGGAAACGATGCATTACATCGATGACTCCACCGGAATCTGCGCCGGCCTCTCTTCATTCCCCATAAAACCGCCTTACCATATACGCAATCTGCCCCTCTTGATCTCAGCGGCCACCGGCCTGGACATGGACGAGGATAAGCTGTGGGAGGTAGCCCGAAGAATTCGGAACTTCGTGAGGGCCTACAACGTGAGGCGAGGCCTGAGGAGGCAGGACGACTACCCTCCCAAGGATCACTGGAAGAAGAGATTCCCCGAATACGAGGAGAAGTTGCTCGATTCCTATTACGAGTTCAAGGGGTGGAATAAGGAAGGCATCCCCACCAAGAAGACTTTGGAAAAGCTAGGGCTGGATTATGTGGCCGAGGACTTGATAAAAAGGGGAATCCTGAAAGATGAAGAGGTTCCCTCGAAAGAGACATTAGCCGAAACGGAGAAGAAATAAAGCGAAGGTGGGTAATCGCGATGGCAAAGAAGAAGGTAAAGGTGATCAAGGTCAATGCCGATGAGTGCAATGGCTGCCGGGCATGTGAGGTATTCTGTGCCGCCTTCCATGCTCAGCCACAGTACAGCAGCGTCAATCCAGCCAAAGCGCGCATACGCGTAATTCACGACCCGATAAAGAATATCTTCCTGCCCGTGCTGGCCGGGCCGCATACCGAAGCTGAATGCCTGGCAAGGGACAAATACACCGTTGACGGCAAGGAATACGAGGAATGTGCCTTCTGCAGAGCTGCTGCCTGTCCATCCAGGGAGGTCTTTAAAGACCCAGACTCCGGCTTGCCCCTGAAGTGCGATGCCTGTGAAACCGAGCCTCCTCTGGAGGAGCCGTGGTGCGTCAAGGTGTGTCTGGTTGATGCCCTGACCTATGAAGAAAGGGAGGAGGAGGTGGAGGAAGAAAAACTGGATGAACTGGAGATAGGGCTGGAGTCGCTGGTAAATAGATATGGATTGGACAAGGTGATGGATACCATGGCCCGGATAGCTGCATCGAAGAGAGGCTAAAATAAGGAAGCGAGGCAGCAGTGGAAACCGTAGTTCTAGCCGATTATAAGGAAATTCGGAATTTCGTCCGGGAGAAGAGCGGAGACCCCTTCAGATTATGCTATCAATGCGGGAAGTGCGATTCCCTCTGTCCCTGGAACAGGGTCACCAGCTTTAGCATGCGCCGGATAATAACTCAGGCGAGCTTTGGTCTGGTGGAGATAGAGGGTGAGGAGATATGGCGCTGCACCACCTGCGGACGGTGCACCCAGGACTGTCCCCGGGGAGTGAATCAGACAGAGGTTTCCAGGACTCTGCGTACAATCGCCACCGAATATCGCGTTTTCCCCTCCCGTGCCCAGCCGATTAGCGCTGTGGGGGCAAACCTGGCCACCCTGGGCAATCCGCTAGGTGAGAAAAGGGAGAAAAGGGCCGATTGGGCCGAAGGGCTTTCGGTAAAAACATTCACCGGGGGAGCCCAAATCCTATATTTTCCCGGCTGCTACCTCTGCTATGATCCGAGGATGAAAAAGGTGGCCCGAGCTACAGCGAACATCCTAAATGCCGCCGGGGTAGATTTCGGAATTCTGGGACCTCAGGAGAACTGCTGTGGGGAAAGCATCCGCAAGGCGGGGGACGAGGAACTGTTTAACCGCCTGGCCAAGGAAAACATAAAGACGTTCATCGAACACGGGGTGAGGAAAATTTTGGTCAACTCCCCGCACTGTTATCACACCTTTAAGAATGAGTATCCCGAATTCATGGTAAACTTTGAGGTAATCCACATCACGCAACTTCTCCTGCGGCTCATCGAGGAGGGGAAGCTGAAGCTTAGCAAAGAATATGGTAAGAGGGTTACCTATCATGATCCCTGTTACCTGGGCCGACACAATGGCATATTCCACGAGCCTCGAGAGGTGCTAAAGCGGATACCGGGTTTGGAGCTTGTAGAGATGCCGGAGTCATATGAGGAAAGCCTTTGCTGCGGCGGCGGGGGAGGCGGGATCTGGATGGAGACACCAAAGGGCGAGAGGCTGTCTGACCTGAGGCTGGAGCAGGCAATTGGAGTGGGGGCGGAGGTTCTGGTCACCTCCTGTCCATACTGTATCCTCAATTTTGAAGACAGCCGACTAACCGTCGAGGGTGGTGAGAGTTTGGAGGTGAAAGACATCACCGAAATCGTCCAGGAGGTCATCTATAGTACCCCGCAAAATTCTTGATTTTGCGGGGACCCCCAAATGTAAGATTTAAGTTTATGGGGTCCCCAAAAACTCTTCGAATTTTTGGGGTGAAAATGTGGGAGGGAAGAAAGATGGAGAACTGGCTGAGGGAAGTCACGGAGGGCAGAATTGGCGATGTCATGGTGGTCGGCGGAGGGATCAGTGGCATTCAAGCCTCCCTTGACCTGGCCAACATGGGGTTTAAGGTCTATCTGGTTGATAAGGGGCCAGCCATTGGAGGCCATATGGCCCAACTTGACAAGACCTTCCCCACCAATGAGTGTTCCATCTGAATACTGTCGCCCAAACTGGTCGAGGTCGACCGGCATCCTAACATTGAGGTCCTGAGCTATTGTGAGGTTGAGAGCCTGGAGGGGGAAGCAGGAGATTTCCAGGTGACCTTGCTCCAGAAACCCAGGTATGTGAACGAGGAGAAATGCCTCGGCTGCACTACCTGCACTGTCTACTGCCCCGTCCTCATGGCCGATCCCTTCAATGAGAATTTGTCGATGAGCAAAGCCACCCACATATACTTCCCCCAGGCAGTTCCCCTCATAAGCTACATCCAAGAGGATGAATGTCTCTACCTGAAGGAGAAAAGATGTGGCATCTGCCTAGCCGTCTGTGAGCAAAAGGCCATAGATTTTACCCAGAAGCCAAAGAAGGTGGAAGTAAAGGTAGGGGCAATTGTTCTGGCGAGCGGCTTTGAGCCGTTTGACCCCCGGTTGAGGGGTGAGTATGGCTATGGAAGAATGCAGAACGTGATGACCAGCCTGGAGTACGAGCGGCTTTTAGCCCCTACGGGGCCATATGGAGGGGCAGAAATACTTCGTCCTTCCGACGGGAAGACACCAAGGAAGATGGCCTGGGTTCAGTGCGTTGGCTCAAGGCAGGTTACCCCAGGAGGCAACAGCTACTGCTCAGCCGTCTGCTGCACCTATACTCAGAAGCAGGTCATACTGACGAAAGAGCATCATCCTGAAACGGAGTGCGTGATCTTTCACAATGATATCCGCTCCTACGGCAAGGACTTCGAGAGGTTCTACGAGAGGGCAGCTAACTTTCCAGGCGTCCGATTCGTTCGAAGTTATATCTCAATAGCAGGGGAGAACCCCCAGACGAAGAACATCACCATAAGATACTCCACCCCGGAGGGGGTAAAGGAGGAGGAATTTGACCTGGTAATACTGTCCGTGGGGCTCAATCCTCCCTCGGATGCCAGGAAGCTGGCGGAAAGGCTCGGAATAGAGCTCGAGCCTCACGGGTTCTGTCAAACCAGCCCTTCGAACCCCATCGAGACCTCAAGGCCCGGAATCTTCGTGAGCGGAGCTTTCCAGGGGCCCAAGGACATTCCAGAATCAGTTTTCACCGCTAGCGGGGCCGCGGCCCTCTGCGGTCAGCTTCTAGCTCGTCGTCGAAACAAGCTGGCCAAGCCGAAGGTTTACCCGCCGGAGAAGGATGTCACCGGTGAGGAGCCAAGGGTCGGTGTCTTCGTCTGCCACTGTGGAACCAACATTGCCAGCGTGGTGGACGTTCCTGCAGTAGTTGAGTATGCTTTGAGCTTGCCGAACGTCGTTCATGCTCAGGAGCAGTTATTTTCCTGCGCTACCAATTGCACCGAAGAGATAGCCAAGGTGATAAAGGAAAAAGGGCTTAACCGGGTAGTGGTGGCGGCTTGCACCCCCAGGACTCACGAGCCAACGTTCCGCGATACCCTCCGGGAGGCTGGGCTCAATCAATACTATTTCGAGATGGCCAACATCAGAGAGCATGACTCCTGGGTTCATCCCCGAGAAAAGGATGAGGCCACCCAGAAGGCAAAGGACTTGGTACGAATGGCTGTGGCCAGAGCCTGTGCCTTGGAGGCCTTGCAGGACTTCAAGCTGCCGGTCACCAAGGTGGGGCTGGTGATCGGCGGGGGAGTGGCCGGAATGACCAGCGCCCTCAGCTTGGCCGAGCAGGGATTTGAGGTTTACCTGATAGAGAGGGAAGGCGAGATCGGGGGGATGGCCCGAAAGCTCCATTATACCCTCGAGGGGCTGGACGTCCAGGCATATTTAGGGGAGCTGGTGCGCCAGGTTTATCAGCACCCCCTGATACGCGTGTATACCAATGCCAGTATTACTGAGGCCACCGGTTACGTCGGCAATTTTGTAACCCGGGTGCAACATGAGGGGAGGCTCAAGGAGATACGTCACGGAATAGTCATCGTGGCTACCGGAGCCGAGGAGTACAAGCCCGCCGAATACCTCTACGGGGAAGATGATAGAGTGCTGACTCAGCTGGAGCTTGAGGAGAAGATAGCTCAGCGGGATGAGAAGGTTATCGGAGCACAAAGTCTGGTGATGATCCAATGTGTAGGCTGCCGGAATGAGGAGAGAAATTATTGCAGTCGGGTATGCTGCAGTCACGCCGTAAAAAATGCTCTGAAACTGAAGGAGGCCAATCCTGAAATGGACATTTACATCCTCTTCCGTGATATGCGCACCTATGGCTTCAATGAGGATCATTACCGTGAAGCCGCAGATCTGGGGGTGAAGTTCATCCGCTACGATGTGGACGATAAGCCGGAGGTAGAGGCCGTCGAGGCGGAAGGCAGGAGCGTGCTGAGGGTCACCGTGACCGAGCCGATACTGGGACAGAGGTTGGCCATTGATGCCAATATACTGGCTTTGTCCGCCGCTGTTATCCCTTCCCCCGGAAACGAGGAGATATCCCGGCTTTTCAAGATACCTCTGAACCCGGATGGCTTCTTCCAGGAAGCCCATGTGAAACTAAGGCCGGTTGACTTCGCAGTGGATGGCGTTTTCCTCTGTGGCATGGCACATTATCCCAAGCATCTACCGGAGGTCATCAGCCAGGCTTACGGGGCTGCCTGCCGGGCTGCCATCATCCTATCACAGGATTTCATCACCGCATCCGGCTCTGTGGCTCTGGTAGATGAGAAGAAGTGTATTGGGTGTGGGGCCTGTGCCCTGGCTTGCACCTATGGCGCCGTGGAGCTTCAGGATACTAAACAGGGCAAGAAGGCCAAGGTGAACCCAGTGCTTTGCAAAGGAGAGGGCCTTTGCAATGCCAAATGCCCTACGGGGGCCATATCCCTGAAGCACTATACCAATGAGGAGATAAACCGACAGATAGATGCTGCTTTCCTGCCCGAGCTGGTTGAGGCGAAAGCAAATTGATCAGAGGAGATGGAGATGGCGGTAGCATTTGAGTATCGGCCAAAGATTGTGGGTTTTATGTGCAACTGGTGAGGGTACAGCGCGGCTGACATGTCTGGAGTTTCCAGACTAGAGTACCCTCCTCATCTCAAAATCATCCGGGTTATGTGCACCGGTAGGGTGGACCTTTCATTTGTGCTCCGTGCCTTCTCCAATGGAGCAGACGGAGTATGCATCATCGGATGTTGGCCCGGGGAATGTAACTATGCCACCCACGGAAACTACCACGCCCTGAACATGGTTCAGCTTTGTAAAAGGATACTGGAATACATCGGCATCAACTCTGAAAGATTGATGATCGACTGGTGCAACGCCAGCCAGGGCGTTCGCTTTGCCGAACTCATGCGTAACTTCAGCCAGAAGATCACGGAGCTGGGGCCACTTGGCAAAGTCGAAGGCGTAGACGATGGCGAATTGAAGGCCAAGCTGGAGGAAGTTAAGAAGCTCGTCCCTTACATCAAGCTGGTGAAGAAAGACAAATTAGCCTTGCACCTTGACAATTTGGAAGACTATAAGAAATTGTACACCAGGGAGGAAATAGAGCAGCTATTCAGCGAGGTCGTCTCATACTATATTGATCCGGATAAGTGCCAGGCATGTGGGATCTGCCGCCGCCAGTGTCCGGTAGAGGCAATTTCCGGGGCGAAGAACCAGATCCATATAATTGATCAAGAGAAGTGCATAAAATGCGGAACTTGTTACGAATCTTGCCCCCCTCGTTTTGGCGCGGTGAAGAAGCTGGTTGGCGAGCCGGTCCCACCCCCGATTCCTGAAGAGGAAAGAACCATAGTGAGGGAAAAGGAAGGTAAGAAGGGAGCTACAACATGAATGAGAGTCCCATTAAAATTAGACTCATGAAGGCCGAGGATTTTGATGCTGTAGTTGCCATTGACGAGAAAATACTCCAGACCCCCCGGCGGGAATACTATGAAATGAAGTTTGAGAAACTCTTCAGATCCAAAGATTATGTTCCGGTGTCGTTTGTGGCCGAGAAAGAGGACGGAACAACAGTGGGCTTTGTAATGGGGGAACTATATATGGGAGAATATGGTATCCAGGAAGAAGCAACCCTGGATACTATAGGTGTTGACCCCGATTATCAGAATAAGGGCACCGGTAAGCGACTGCTCGATGAATTTGTGGATCACTTAAGAGATCTGGGCGTCAAAAAATTATACACCCTGGTCAACTGGAATGACTCGGAACTGATACGCTTCTTCAGCGCAAACCAGTTCAGCCCTTCCAAGATCATCAACCTGGAACGAAGTCTTTAATCTCTTCTAGGAGGGGAAAAGTGACCTATCAAGACATAATCCTGCAGAAAGAGGGTGGGCTAGCTAAGGTCATCATCAACCGTCCTCCGGTCAACGTGATGAGCTTGAACACTGTGATGGAACTCGATCAAGCGTTGAGGGAGCTGAGCGAGGACGAACAGGTGAAGGTGATCCTCCTTCGGGGCAGCGGCGACCGGGCCTTCTCCGCCGGCGTTGAGGTCCGGGATCACCTGGGCGAGAAAATGCCGCAGATGCTGGAGCAGTTCGGTCAGCTTTTCAAGACCCTCAGGGGGGTAGCCCAGCCAGTCATCGCTGTGGTCAACGGCGTGGCCTTGGGGGGAGGCTGCGAGGTGGTGGCTGGCTGTGACCTGGCCATCGCTTCGGAGAAAGCCCAGTTCGGCCAACCGGAGATAAAGCTTGGAGTTAATCCCCCACCAGCGAGCGTTCTTCTGCCAAGGCTGTTGGGAATGAAAAAGGCTTTGGAACTCATTCTCACTGGCGATTCCATAGACGCCAGTGAGGCGGAGCGGATAGGCCTGGTAAACAAGGTAGTTCCTCATGAGGAGTTGGACCAGGCAGCCGAGGAATTTGCTGGCCGGTTTCTCAACCTCAGCCGGCATATTCTGAAGCTGGCCAAGCAGGCCATCTACCAGGTAAGCGAGCTGGGCGATTTTGAGCAGGCCCTTGACATGATAAACTATCTCTCCCGTAAAATTATGGAGTCCGAGGATGCCGTTGAGGGGTTGACCTCGTTTCTGGAAAAGCGAAAGCCCCAGTGGAAGAACCGGTAGCGGTGGTAGATGAAGAAGGAAGCTGTCTCAAGCCAGGAGGCGACGGAATACGTCATCCGCCGCATGTCTTTGACTGATCTCCCCCAGGTGATCGAGATCGAAAGAGCCTCCTTTCCCTCATCCTGGTCCTTTACCTTTTTCGAGCAGGAACTCAGGTACAACCAACTAGCCCACTACTTCGTCGCCTGCCGTAGAGAGGAGGGTAAGGCAAACGATGAAATCCTGGGTTACCTCGGACTGCGCATCCTGGCCAGGGAGGCTCATCTCACCACCATCGCGGTGAAGGAGAGCGAGCGGCAGAGGGGGGTAGGAGAATCTCTTCTAATCTGGGCCATCGAGTTTGCCCAGCAGATGGGAGCCTCCCTGCTAACCCTGGAGGTTCGTGCTTCTAACCTGCCCGCCCAGTCGCTTTATCGAAAGTATGGCTTCGTCGAGGTAGGGATACGCCGCCGCTATTATATAGAGACCGGTGAAGATGCCCTGCTGATGAGCCTGGAAGACCTCACCTCCCCCTCCTTCCAGGCCCATTTAAAGCAACTGAAGCAGAACCTGACCGACAAAGTAGCTCAGCGGGCCAAGGCATAAACACACCCGTCGCGGGAGCCAAAAACAAACCAGTCCCATCAAGCTCACCGCTATTATAAATACATGCCCGGCTGACCCTAGATCTCAATTATGGCGTAGCCCCGGCGGCCAAGTTCAAAGCTATTAAACGCCAGCGCCTCGGCATCATGGTTTCGCTCGGAGAGCACCACTAGGTTAGATTCCCGGCCCGCCTTCTTAAGTCCCTCAAGTAAGGCGGTGGTCGCCGGGTTTTCCCGAGCCTCCCTCTCCAGATTCCTATACTCGATCTCCAGCAAAGAGGACAGGGCCTTCGCCGGCTGGCTATCGACCTGCCGTAGACGGAACAGATTTGCCCGCAGACGTTCAACATTTGGGGAAGCCAAGTACTTCAGCGGGCTAGCGAAGATCACCACCTGCTCGGCCACCTCCAGGGCCTTCGCCAGGGTGGCTCTCGGAGGAAGGGTAGGGGTGACCAATCTGACCTTCTGGTGGTCGTAGGCCGCCAAGGCGGACGGAATGTTCTCATGTGCCAGAGAAAGGGCTGTGGTGATAAGCTTATAGGCCAATTTATCCGCTTCTTCAGCATCCTGGACGGCCAAGTTGACCAGCAGAAGCGCCGGCCGTCCCTTCAGCTCGCTGAACTCCTTGGAAACAAGCTCTCCCAGCTTCGCGGTATGCTTCCAGTCGATTATCCGGGGGCTATCTCCCGGCTGGTAGGGTCGATTGCCGTAATATTCTATCCCCGTGCGACTCGCCGTGGCGGCTCGGAACGTGCCCGGAGCGGAGAGCAGGGGCAAGGTTCCAGAGCCTGTTCCTTCAAGGTACTTCCGCGCTATCCACGCCGCATATCTGGCTCGAGGAATGACATAAAGCTGTAGTGGTCGAAGCTCAAACGCCTGTTCGATCAGTCCCCAGCGGTCCACCAGCCACCCCAGGATTTCCGGCTCTGAGGGGCCGGACAGGGGCGGTGAGAGCTGGAGCCTTACTCCCAGCTCCGCCGAGTCTACCAAAAGCACCTTCGGCTCTAACCTCAGCCAGTCATGGCATGGGCTTAAAGCCAGTTTTCCCCCTAGCTTCGTCCGGGGGAAAAACTTGACCCGGGCCTCGCCCCTCGTGCCGGCCACCAACCTCATCCTAACCTTCTCCTCCTTAAGAGGATTGGCCGGCAATCCGCGCAGTACGACCACCAGAAGGATTATGAGATAAGTGAGCGAAGCAGCTGCAGCGAGGCTCAGGGACTGATTTCCCAACAGCAAGGAGAGGGGCAGTATGAGAGTAGCTATGGAGAGAAGAGTGAGGGAGATGCTGCTTGGGCGGCGCCGAGGGATATGCCAGGAAGGAGATAAAAGTCGGGCGGCCTCTCCCAGGCTCAGGGTTAAGCCCCCTAGCAGGGGGAGAGAAGGTAGCACCGAGAAAAGGCCCAGCCGGGGTTGGAACAAAACGGCGAGGGCGAAGAAAAGGAAAAAATCGGTGAGCAGGCCTATCCTGACCCATAAGGTTGGATCACGCTTGGGAAGGCGGAGATAAACGTAAAAACCCAGCAGAAGTAAAGGAGCAAAGGAAAAGGCGGCCGGTAAGAAGAAGGGCGTGCTCGCCAGAGCCAAAGCAGGGTATAACCTAAGCAGTAATCCCATCAAACCTGCACCTTCGGGACGGGCACCCTCTCCAGCACGCGTTCAAGGATGACTCGTGGGGTAACTTCATCCATCTCCGCCTCCGGTCGAACCCTAAGTCTGTGCTCCACAGCCGGAAGGATCAGATATTTTATGTCGTCTGGGATGACGAAATCCCGCCCATCAAGTAGGGCCAGCACGCGGCTGCACTTATAAAGGGCGATGCCCGCTCGGGTACTGGGGCCAGAATCCACATCCGGGTCACTCCGGAGGGACTCCATCAAAGAGGTAATATATTCCACTATTTCCGAGGAAACATGGACCTTCTTCACTATCTCCTGTACCTCACTTATCTGCTCCAGCGAGGTCACCGCTCGAATTTGTGGTTCGTCGATCTGGTCGATGTTGGCGATTATTTGCTTCTCCTCCTCCTTGGAAGAGTAGCGACTCAAGCTTCGAAGCAAGAAACGATCGATTTGAACATTGCTCAGCGGATAGGTTCCCTCCGCCCCGGCCTCCTGCTGGGTAGCTATGACCATAAAGGGTCGGGAAAGTTGATAGGTCTCACGCTCGATGGTAACCTGATACTCCTGCATCGCCTCCAAGAGCGCCGATTGGGTCCGGGGAGTGGCCCGATTAAGCTCATCGGCCAGCAGCACGTTGGCAAATATCGGCCCCTCAATGAAGCGATAGCTGCCGTCGGGGGAATAGAGATAGAAGCCAGTGATGTCCGCTGGCAGCATGTCCGGGGTGAACTGAATCCGCTTAAATTTGCCGCCGATGACCTCGGCAAAGGTTCGGGCGAGCTTAGTCTTGGCCGTGCCCGGTAGCCCCTCTATCAACACATGCCCCTCGGCGAGCAAAGCTATAAGCAAGATGCGCTTCAGCTCATCCTTGCCCACGATAACCTTAGATACCTCGGTTAATATTTTTTCGCTGAGCTCGGCCACCTTCTCTGCATCAGTCAATTTTGACCCCCTTGGCTTTCCTCATCGTGGGGCATCCTTCCACCCCTCCAGAGCAAATACCTTGATACTCCTACAAAGATAACCAGTACCAATCCCAGGGCTACAGGGGGGCGGGAGAAAAGCTCCCGTGCCCTTGCCAGCTTCAATTTGGACTCATCCAGAGGACTTTTCTCAAGATGCGCCCGATCAACAAGCAGGCCGCCCGGTTCAATATTATAACCCAGCAGGCAATTTAAGAAAGCCCGATTGTCATCTTTCCCCATCATGCTGTTGATGAGGATGCTTGGGTCGGACACCAGGATGACCTTGCCCCGGCCTAATCCGAACCTGGCCGCCACGGGGAAAGGTCCCTTCGGTTCACCTGGACTCCGCTTTCCATCCTCGTCGAGGTCCAAGAAGCTTTGCTCCGAAGACCAAGCGAGCACCTCTCCAGAGCCCGTATTCACCAGGACGGTGGCGTGGTTGAGCACCACCGATTTCACCCCCGCTTTCTTCACCTCCGGGGCAAAATCAGTTATCCGCGGAAGACGGGGATTCTTATAGCAGAAGAGGGGATCGAGCAGCATCTGACCGCTGAATCTCGCTGGAAGATTCAGGTACTCCAGGACTTCATTGCCCCGGCCGTAGTCATCCATCAGGATAAGCCGACCGCCTCCGGTTACAAACTCCTTTAGCTCAGCCAACTCTTCCTCAGTGTAGGGAAGGTAAGGGATAGAAAGCAGAACCTTGCGCTCAGGCAATTCAGGGAGTTGGGTGATCGAATCAAGGAAGCCTGCCTTCTGCTCCCGGGAAAGGTCGGCCAAGCCGTTCCAGAGGCTGTTGCCCACCATGAAGTCCTGTACTGTAGGATAAAACACCACGCACAGTGCCGCCACGAGCAAGATCGCTACGGCGGTGACCAGGAGGACCTCCACGTTCCTCATCTTCGCTTCAGCCTCTCCTCGATTTGCTTTGAAACGGCCTCGCTGTGTCGAGCGTCTTCCTCGGTTGGCTGGTGGCGAGAGTAAAGCAGCTTCTCCACCAGCCCGGTAAGCTCGGCAAAGAGTCCGGCAGCCGAGCCGAGATATGGCGAGACCTCCCGCAGAAACTCCCTCAGAGTTTGCTGGGGACGGAAGGTCACCCGGATTACCTGCTGAATCAGCCGCACCACCCTCCAGTACCAACCGAGTATCCGGCGAGGTGGCTCTCCTGCCGGCAAATCCTCGGCCAAACGGACCGCTGGCCTCACCTCCTCCACCACCCGGGAAATGGTTGATGGCTTCTCCACCCTTCGGGGGAGACCAAGCCTCCTTAGCCTCCTCCGGACCAGGATAACCAGCCCAAGCAACAGAAACAGAACTCCGCCCGAGTTCACCCAGTTCACCAGGAACAGGCTTGTGGAAAGAGTCGCCGCGGAATTCCAGGGCTCCTGAGGAAGGACCCAAACTCGGAGAGCCTGGGTACCGATAAGCTCCAGGCCCAAGCCTCTTTGAAGTGTCATGGCGAAGCTGCCATCCTCGGCACTTATGGCCTCAGCTTCGGCCCGACCCAGCTTCAGCTTTATCTCGCCTCCCTTCACCGGCCCCACCTCTGAGAAGACCCGCCCCGCGATCCTGATGCTCCCCGGGACAAGTGCCCACCGGGGGAGATCCAGCTCCACCACCGGCATGGCCTGGACTACCTCCAAATAAGCACTGGCTACCACTGGAGCATGTCTCTCCTTTGCTGGGGCCGAGATGGTGATCCGGTGCTGACCCAACTCAATCTCGCGAGGGAGTTTTAGAGGTAAGGAGAAGTCCGGCCCCGCCTCCAACTGGCTTACCAAGCGATCGTCCAAGTACACCTCGACTAGCCTCGCTTTGAGAACAGGATGCCCCCCATAATCAAATTCCCCGGCGATCTCGGTCTCCAGGCCGGGGTAAGCTTTATCCGGCAGCTTGAGGCTCAAACTGGCCGAGTAGAATAAGACCTTGAGCCGCACCGCTGGGCTCTTTGCCGCCAGGTAAAAGCCCACGTCCTCGCCACGGGGACGATAAAGTGCCTCAAGGATTAACTCCGGCACATACTTGTAAGGAACCTCAAATGCGCCCCGGTAGCAGCCATCCTCATCGGTGACGGCACCGGCATATTCGGTGCCATCCAAGAGAAGGTCTATCCTCCGGCCAGCCAGTGGCCTTCCTCCAGCCATGAGCCGGCCCCGGAAGTGCACCCTTTCACCCACGAAAGCGGAAGCCGGCTCTACTTCGAGAGTGATCTCGGTTGGCTGGGGCTTTCCCGATGTTTCGATGGCCTGCAACCCCAATAAAAACTCGGTTGAAAGCCCTTTATCGAGGTCCAGCACCTTCCTCTTCTGGTCCATCCTATCCCGGAGTTCCTCGTAGGCCCGGCGAAGCTCGCTTCTCGGGGGGGCAGAGGCCACCCCGGTTTTTTCTCCAATAAGCTCGACTCCTTCCTCGATGTTATCTAGCTCAGCATAGGCTTGGTCAAGCTTACCAGACATTTTATTTGAAAGTTCCAGCGCCTCATCGAGGCGAAACTCCTCAGCCAGCTTCCTTGTTCGTTCCAAGTCCTGCTCCAGCTCGGCCAGCAGGACGGCGAGTCCCTTTTCATGCACATTCAGCTCCGCCAAAGGTCGTTCCAATTCCTCTGGCACGTTGGCGAAGGGAAGCTTATCCAACCTCCTACCAACAAGCTCAGGTTGACGGCGGAGGAGAAAATCCTCCGTCTCCGAATAATAGCGGAGGAGAGAAATCGGGTCATAAACCTGCTCGGCCGTTTCCGGATTCTCATGTGGCTCCTGAGCCAGAACTACTACAGGGAAAGCACACCCAATGACCAACCCCACAAGGACGGCGGCCAACCATCTCCAGAACTTCACCGGCCCAGCACCTCCATGACCTTTAAAGCCACTATCACCAGAAAACCTCCGAAGAGCACCACCCCAATGGTGCTCAGCAGCCTCCTGGCCCGGGGATTAAAATAGACGTAGAGCAGGCTGATTACCAGGTAAGCGATGAGGTTCACCGTGAAATAAACATCTAACTTCTCCTGACCGGTGGCGGCTAAGACGGAGTTTATCCCCCCGAAGGCCAGCACGAGTGAGATGATGTACTTATTGTAGATCCTCATTTTGCAATTGGCTGCTTCTCCAGCACCTCGAGCTCTATCCTCGCCCGGCCCTTGTCGTAGGTCTCCTCCTCTATGCGCATGGGCTTTCCCAAGCCTTCGCAGCAAATGGCCGCGGCTATGGAGGCTAGAGGGCTGCCCAGGGAGCGGTAGTACCAGATGTTCTCCCAGTAAAGTCGAGGGTCGGTTATCTCCACGCTAACCCGGCCGTCGGCCAGGGTTACTTGTACTGAAGCGGCCAGATCCAGCACTCCTACCAAAATATAGGAAATGGCCGCCTCAAGTTCACCGGCGGTGGGACCGGGCGGGGCTTCCAGCATCTCCAAAATCTGACCGCCGGGAGTGGCGAAAGCGATGGCCAAGTCCTCAGGACGGTTGCCAAACCTCACCACCAACCTCCCGGGAATTGGCCCCCGAATTTGCTGGACATTCACCTCGCCAAGCGGCACAATTGCCCGGGCTCGGCCATCACTCAGGGACGAAGGAAGATAAATCGCCCTGTTCCTCAGCCCCAGCTCCTCCAGCAGGGCAGCCGTGTTCTCCATCCCGGTTTTGAGCACAAGCTGAGAGGCCTCCGGTGAGATGTAAGGCCGGGTGTTAGCCAGAGCGATGCAGGTAAATCCCAGGATGAGCATGGAAATTCCCACGGCGGTGAGGGCAGCCGAGCCGAGGACAAAGTAAGAGACTGGGGCAAACATGACCCCTGCCACAAGCAGGCCCAAGCCTAGCAATCGATATGGCTGGCTCACGGCTTATCTGGCCTAAAGTATAAGTTAAATTCGTACCTTGGTCAAATCCGAGCCGAAGAGCGGAAACTTCCATGAATTCCGACAATTGAACGCCCTCAGCGATATCTTGTAAAATGAGCCGGGTAATGTGACTGGCCAGGAAATAAGAGAACTTCTCGAGCAGGTGGGCAAACGGCTTGTCCGGGAGCCCAAGCTTATTGAGCTTAAGGGAAGGCAGGCGGTCTTCGTGGGGGATACCCACGGAGATTTTGAGGCCACCAAGCTCATCGTGGAGAGGTACCACCCCAAGGATACCACCCTGGTCTTCCTGGGTGACTACGTTGACCGGGGGCCGAAGTCCGCAGAAAACGTGAACTTCCTCCTCCGACTAAAGTTGGACTATCCGGATAGCCTTTTCCTCCTCATGGGAAACCATGAGGGCCGCCAGGTGCTTCGTTTCTATCCGGCCGACTTCTGGGAAAGTCTGAACCCGGATCTTCAAAGACTCTATGCGGAGACGCTTTCCCACCTCCCATTGGCGGCAGTGACCCCGAACGGGGTCATCGCCCTTCACGGAGCGCTTCCGGATGTCCCCCAGTTAGAGGACATCGGCCAAATAGAGCTGGGCAGCGAACCATGGTATCAGATAGCCTGGGGAGACTGGTACGATGGGGAGGGGGAATTCCTGGGAAATGACGCCTTCACCGGCAGACCTCAGTTCGGGCAGGGCTGGTTTGAAAAGCTCATGACCCGCTTCAGTCAGCAGGTTCTCATCCGCTCCCATCAACCCGGTGCCCGTCAGATAATGTATGACGGTCGTTGCCTGACCATTTTTACCTCCTCGGCCTATCGGCTCTACGTGCCCCAGCGCACCATCGCCCTGGTGGATCTGGAGAGAGACGTAAAGACCGTGGCTGACCTCACCATAGAGGTTATCTAGGTAGAAGGTAGGCCTAGGGATGTACCCGCTCGTTGATACCCATGCTCATCTTGATGAAATAGAAAACCTTGAAGTGGCCCTGGAGAATGCCCGGCAGCATGGGGTGGTGGCCATAATAGCCATGGGCTCAGATTTAAGATCGAATGAAAGGGTTCTGGAACTGGCCGAGAGATTTCGGGGCTACATCTTCCCCGCCCTGGGGCTTCATCCCTGGACCTTGGTGGAGGGCTCGGCCGAGGTTCGGGCAACGCTGCGCTTCATCGAGGAAAATCTCGACCAGGCAGTGGCCTTGGGAGAGGTGGGGCTGGACTACCAGAAAGGGCTGGTGTCCCAAGTAGGTAAGGAACTTCAGAAGGAGATTCTGGCCCAGGTACTGGAATTGGCCCGCAAAAGTGAGAAGCCGGCCTCAATACATTCCCGCTATGCCTGGAGAGATTGCTTCACCGTGGTTCGGGAGAGCGGGGTCAAGAAGGCAGTATTTCACTGGTACACCGGACCGATAAAGGTATTGCGGGAGATCCTAGCTGAGGGATACCTGGCCTCAGCCACGCCGGCCCTGGCCTATCACGAGGAACATCGGAGAGCGGTCAAGGAGGCCCCCTTGAGCCAGTTGGTTCTGGAGACCGACTCACCGGTGGCCTACCGGGGACATCGGGCTGAACCGAGCGATGTCATTCGGGTGCTACAGCTCGTGGCCGAGCTGAAGAAGTTAGACCCAAATGCCGTGGCCGAGGCAACCACCAATAACGCCCGGGAGGTCTTCGGCCTATGAGCCGGCAGAGCAGCTTGCTTCACTTCCTGCTCGTCCTCCTGCCCTACCTCGGCCTCCTGGTCTACGTGGGTCGGGTTTACCCGGAGCTCCCGGAAAAGTTCCCCTCAGGCGTGCCCCGTTTTGCCCTCCTGGGGGTGGTGGGAATTGCCGGCCTGCTTCCACTAACTTATGGGGTGCTGTTGTTCGGCTTCCGGAAATACCTCAAGCAGGTCTACTCGCTGCCGCTGGGCCTGCTCATGGCAGGTGCACTCATCCTGCTCGGGTACGTAGTTCATCTAATGCGAGGATAGAATGGAACCCGGTTATCTGGAGCTATATCGCAGTGGGGAACTCGAGCGGCGGATAGAACAACTCTACCATATCCTGGAGAGCTGTGAGCTCTGCGCTCGCAAATGCCGGGTAAACCGCTTGAAGGGTGAAACCGGCTATTGTCGTTCCGGGGCCGAGCTCCTGGTATCGGCAGCTCACCCGCACTTTGGGGAGGAGGACCCCCTCGTCGGTCCGGGGAGATTTCAGGGAATAGGAGGGTCGGGAACGATATTTCTCACCAACTGCAACCTGGGCTGCCTCTACTGCCAGAACTACGAGATAAGTCACCTAGGGCAGGGAAGCCCAATCAGCCCCGAGGAGCTGGCCCAATGGATGGTGAGGTTGCAGCAACGGGGCTGCTACAACATCAACTGGGTCACCCCCACCCATTTCACCCCCCAGTTGGTGAAGAGCCTCAAGTTCGCCATCGAACTCGGACTCCGGGTTCCCATAGTCTACAACTGCGGTGGCTACGAGAATGTGGAGACCATCAAGCTGCTTGAGGGAATCGTCGATATCTATATGCCGGATATCAAGTACAGTGCGAGCGAGCCGGCGAGAAAGTACTCCAATGCCCCTGACTACTTCGAGCGCTGCAAGGAGGCGGTGAAGGAGATGCATCGCCAGGTGGGGGATCTCAAGCTTGACCGGCGCGGCATCGCCTGGAGGGGATTGCTCATCCGCCACCTGATATTGCCCAATGACCTCGCCGGCAGTGAGCAAGTGCTGCGATTTATCGCCGAGGAGATCTCCCGGGACAGCTATGTGAACCTGATGTTCCAGTACCGTCCCATGTTTCGAGCCTCCGAATTCCCCGAACTTGACCGGCGCCCTCACCTCAGCGAGTACAATCGGGCAGTGGACATAGCCTTGAAACTCGGGCTTCACCGGGGCTTTCGGAGAGAATACCTGCTTTCGATCTAGTCATGGAGCAAGCTTTGAGATCGAAGTTCTTGGGCTGTTTGCTAGGGGCAGCCCTGGGCGATGCGCTAGGCGCCTCCTTTGAAGGCCGAAGGCCAAGGAGGGTTCGGGCACTGTTTGAGGGGGGAGGGCTCCTTCGCTATACCGACGACACCCATATGATGATCGGGGTGGCGGAGTCCCTAATAGTCTGTCGGGGCTTCGATGGCCAGCACATGGCCCAGACCTTCACCCACAACTTCGAGAGGGAGCCTTGGCGCGGATATGGCCCCGGCCCTCCCCGAGTCTTTCGGCTGATAAAGTCGGGACAACCCTGGGACCAGGCTTCCAAGCTCATCTACCCCGGGGGCTCCTTCGGCAACGGTGCTGCCATGCGTATCGCTCCGGTGGGGCTCCTTTATTTCGATGACCCGCCCAGGCTCCGAGAAGTGGCTTACCTCTCGAGCCAGATAACCCATGCCCACCCCCTGGGAAAGGAAGGGGCAGCTCTGCAGGCCTATGCCGTGGCCCTGGCTACCCGCTCGGAGCCCTCCTCTCCCCTCGACTTGGATGCCTTCCTGGAGCGGTTAAAGGGCTTCTGTCAGGAGGAGCTCTATCATCGCAAACTGAGGAAGGTGGGGAAACTGCTAGAGGGCGCCTCTGTAGAGCAGGTGGTTCAAGAACTGGGCCACGGGGTAGAAGCACCAAACTCCGTTCCCACAGCGATCTACTGCTTCCTTAGATACCCGGATTCCTTTGAAGAGGCGGTGGCCTATGCCATCGGCCTGGGGGGAGATACGGACACCATTGGCAGCATGACCGGGGCTCTCTCTGGGGCCCGGCTCGGCCTTGGCTCCATCCCCGAACCCTGGAGAGCCCGGCTGGAGAACCGGGTTTACCTGGAAGAGCTAGCTCTTCGGCTTTATGAGGTAAGCCAGCGAAGGAGGACGAAGATGGAGGTAATGGAAGCCGTGAAGGGAAGAAGAAGCATTCGCAAGTTCAAGCCGGACCCAGTAGGGGAAGAACTCCTTGAGAGGGTGCTCGAGGCCGGACGCTGGGCACCTTCCTGGGCCAATACGCAGTGCTGGAGATTCATCATCGTCCGCAGCCCGGAGGTGAAGGCCCGCCTGGCCCAGGCCATCCCGCTCAGCAACCGTGCCCGTCCCTCGCTGGAGACCGCCCCCATAGTCATTGCCATCTGCGCTGAGCGGGGAAAGGCCGGCTGGCGCCGGGGAGAGCTGGCCACCGACAAGGGGGACTGGTTCATGTTCGACACCGGGCTAGCCTGCCAGAACCTCATGCTCGCCGCCCACTCCTTGGGACTGGGCACGGTGGCCATCGGGCTATTCGATGCCCAAAAGGCCGCCGAGGTGCTCGAGGTGCCGGAGAACGTGGCGGTGGTCCTGCTCCTGCCCCTCGGCTGGCCCGACGAGGAGCCCCAGGCTCCGCCGAGGAGGAGTCTCAACGAGCTTTGCTTTGCCGAGAAGTTTGGGCAGCCGCTTTGGTTGAGTAATTGCTCCGATTGACTTATAATACTGGAGGTTTAAGATTGGCCTTCTAGCGCAGGTGAGAAGTTCTTGGAGAAAGAGGGAGAAAGATGGTCAGGTTAAGGCTTCAGCGAGTGGGAAGAAGAAATCGCCCCAGTTACCGCATAGTAGCCGCGGATTCCCGAGCGCCCCGTGACGGGGCCTTCATCGAGGTCATCGGGCATTACAACCCACTAACCGACCCGGCCCAGGTGGTGATAAATGAGGAAAAAGCCCTTAAGTGGCTCCGGGTGGGAGCCCAGCCAACCGAAACGGTTGCCAGCCTGCTTCGGCGGCAGGGCATCATGGAAAAATTTGAAGCGGAGAAGAAGAAATGAAGGAACTCGTCGAGTACATTGCTAAAGCCATAGTGGACAATCCCGAGGAAGTAAAGGTCACTGAGATGCCTCAGGAGGGAGGGGTTGCCTTGAAGCTGGAGGTGGCTCCGGACGATAAGGGCAAGGTTATCGGGCGACAAGGCCAGACTGCTCGAGCAATCCGAACCCTCCTGCGAATTGCCGCGGTAAAGCGAAATATCCGCGCCACCCTAGAGATCGTTTAAAAGGCTCATCCCCCAATTTTGGCCGACCCCGGGAATGGCTATCGCGTGAGATTCCCTATTGAATCTCCACCGTGGCCCCGGCTTCCTCTAGCTTGGCCTTGATGGTTTCGGCTTCCTCCTTGCTCACCCCCTCCTTGACCGGTTTGGGGGCACTCTCCACCAGCTCCTTGGCCTCCTTTAAGGTCAGAGTGGTAAGCTGACGCACCACCTTGATCACGTCGATCTTCTTCTCCCCGAAGCTCTTCAGGATGACGGTGAACTCGGTTTTCTCCTCCGCCGGGGGCGCTTCTTCAGCTGCAGGGGCTGCCGGAGCAGCGGCCGCAGCCACCACCGGAGCAGCAGCGCTGACGCCAAACTCCTGCTCCAGGGCCTTCACCAAGTCGGCCAGCTCCAGAACGGTCATTTGCTTTATCGCCTCGATTAACTCCTCCTTGCTCAGCTTTGCCATCTCATCCTCCTTCAAGTGCCTGTTTTCTGCTCTGTAAGACCCAGATTAAAGCTCTGAGGTTCCCGCTGAGGATGGAGAGCAACCGGTAGATTGGCGCCTGCAGGGCCCCGGTGGCCTTGGCCAGCAACTCCTCCCTGGGCGGCAAAGTGGCCAGACTCTGCACCTCCTCAGCGGTGAGTAACCTCTCGCCCAGAAGGCCACCCTTGATGGTGAGCGGGGTTTCCCGCGATTTCTGCCATTCGATAAGGGCCTTAGCCGACCCAACCGCGTCCTCATACCCAAAGGCCAGGGCAGTTGGGCCCCGGAGAAACTCGGAAAGGCCTGCCTTCCCCACCTTGGCCGCGGCGAAGCTAGCTAAGGTGTTCTTGACCACCCGGTATTCCACCCCGGCCTCTCGTAACTTCCAGCGAAGTTCGGCTACCTCCCCAGCGGAAAGGCCGCGATAATCGGTAGCGATGACGATCTGTGAGCGGCCCAACTTCTCCGCCAGGAATGCCACTATCTCTTGCTTCTTCTCCAGTTTGGCCATCGGTCTCCTTCAAATAATTCTAGGCCTATAACCAATAAAAAAGCCCTTGCGCCGCGCAAGAGCCCTAACCCTTTCTGCCTCGGTGGGCTACTCTGAGGCAGCCGCCTCAGAGCCCATTTAAGCCGGCGCGGCACCCACTTTCTTCGGCTTCTAAGAGATTGATCAGGCTGTTCTCAGAGCCAGGGTTGATTTGAGATCCAGTTTTATCCCCGGCCCCATGGAGGTGGCCAGGGTAATGCTCTTGATAAATTCTCCCCTAACTCCGCTGGGTCGGGCGGCCACCACTGCCTCTACCGCCGCGGCCAGGTTCTCCAGCAGCTTCTCCTCCGGAAAGCTGATCTTGCCTATCGGGAAGTGGAGCAGGCCAGTGCGGTCCAGCTTAAACTCCACCCGGCCTTGACGGGCCTCGGCGATCACCCGAGGAAGGTCTTCCGGCTTAGCAATGGTTCCCGACTTTGGATTGGGCATGAGGCCCCTCCGGCCCAAGATCTTCCCCAGCTTCCCTATCTTCGGCATCATATCCGGGGTGGCAATGGCCACATCGAAGTCCAACCAGCCATCCTCGATCTTCTTAACCAGCTCATCCGCCCCCACCCAATCTGCCTCAGCCTCGCGAGCAATGCGCTCCCCTTCGCCCTGGGCGAACACCAGCACCTTCACTTTCTTCCCCAAACCATGAGGGAGATGGACCACTCCTCGAACCTGTTGATCAGCATGGCGGGGATCAACCCCCAGCCGAAAGTGAAGTTCGACCGTCTCATCAAACTTGGCAAAAGAGGCCTTCTTGGCCAGCGCAATGGCCTCCTGTGGAGGATAGGCCTTCCCCTTCTCTATCAGCTTGGCAGCCTCCTGATACTTCTTGCCCCGCTTCATTTACTCCTCAACCTCAATGCCCATGCTCCTGGCTGTGCCAGCAACTATCTTCATAGCCTTTTCCACGTCCTGAACGTTTAAATCCTTCAATTTGATCTCAGCGATCTCCCGCAATTTCTCCTTCGAGATCTTGCCCACCACGTTAAGCTTGGGCGTTCCGCTGCCCTTCTCCAGACCAAGGGCCTTCTTCAACAGATCGCTCACCGGGGGGGTCTTGGTAACGAAGCTAAAGGAGCGGTCCTCATAGATGGTAATCTCCACCGGGATTACGGAGCCCGCCTGTGAGGCAGTTCGCTCATTGTACTCCTTGCAGAAAGCCATTATGTTAACTCCATGCTGCCCCAGGGCCGGGCCCACCGGCGGCGCTGGGGTTGCCCCTCCAGCCGGTAGTTGTAGCTTTATGACCGCCTTTACCTTCTTCGCCATCCTAAATCCTCTGCACCTGGGAAAAATCGAGTTCAATGGGGGTTTCCCGCCCAAAGAACGAGACCATCAGCCTTACTCTCCCCTTCTCCAGGTCGATTTCGTCCACCGTGCCGATGAAATCGGTGAAGGGTCCCTCGATAATGCGCACGTTCTCCCCCTTAGAGAAGCCTATCCTCACTCGGGGCGTCTTGCTCTCCATTCGCTTCAGGATCGCCTGGACTTCCTCCTCGGATAGGGGGATCGGCACGCCACCGGAGGAGACGAAGCCAGTCACCCCGGGGGTGTTGCGCACCACATACCAACTCTCGTCATCCAGCTTCATCTGCACCAAGATATATCCCGGTAACATGCGCTTGGGGACGGTGCGCTTCTGTCCTCCTTTGATCTCGACTTCCTCCTCCGTGGGCACGATCACCTGAAAGATCTTGTGCCCCATGTCCATAGACTCTATGCGATGCTCCAGGTTGGCCTTGGTGCGCTCCTCATAGCCAGCATAGGTGTGGATCACGTACCATTTCTTCTCGTCCTCGCCCATGCTGCTCACCTCAGAAGAACCACCTCGATCAACTTGGAGAAGCCATAATCAACCAAGCCGAGCACAATTCCCGCGGCCACAGTCACCACGATTACCATGAGCCCTAAGCGAATAAGCTCCTGCCTCGAGAGCCAGGAGACCTTCCGCAACTCGGCGATAACCTCGCTGAAGAATTTGAAAGGCCAGCGTTCAACGATCCTCGCCACTACTTCACCTCACGATGTAATGTATGAGTGCGGCAGCGGGGACAGAACTTCCTTAGCTCCAATCGGCCAGGGTCGTTCCGCTTATTCTTGCTGGTGGTGTAGTTGCGCTCCCGACATTGGGTACAGGCGAGGTGAATGACGATGCGCGCTTCCCCCTTCTTCTTGGCCATGGCTTAAGTGAGTGGGGAATCTAATCCAGGATCTTGGAGATCACCCCAGCTCCTACTGTTCTCCCTCCCTCTCTGATGGCAAAGCGCAACCCCTCCTCAAGTGCTACCGGATAGATCAACTCCACCGTCATCCGAACGTTGTCACCCGGGAGGGCCATCTCCACTCCGCTGGGGAGCTTAATGGTTCCAGTTATGTCCAAGGTTCGGATGTAAAACTGGGGTTTATAGCCGGTAAAGAACGGGGTGTGACGGCCTCCTTCCTCCTTGGTCAAAACGTACACCTCGCTCTCGAAGCGAGTATGAGGCTTTATGGAGCCAGGCTTGGCCAGCACCATCCCCCGCTCCACCTCGTCACGCTCTATCCCGCGAAGGAGACAGCCGACGGCGTCACCCGGCAGGGCCTCGGAGAGGGTCTTATGGAACATCTCCAGTCCGGTGACCACGGTCCTTCTGGTCTCCTCTATCCCGACGATCTCCACCTCTTCGCCTACCTTGAGGGTACCTCGCTCCACGCGGCCGGTAACCACCGTTCCTCGGCCCTTAATGCTGAACACGTCCTCGATGGGCATGAGGAAGGGAAGGTCCGCTGGTCGGTCAGGGACAGGGATATACTCATCAATGGTATCGAGCAGCTTCCAAATCGCCCCGCACCACTGACACTCTCGCTTGGCACAGCCACACTCGCCAGCCTTTAAAGCACTCCCCCGAATGATGGGAATTTCATCCCCGGGAAAGTTATATTTGCTCAGCAAATCCCGCAGCTCCGTCTCCACCAGGTCTATCAACTCCTCATCCTCTGCCATATCTATCTTATTGAGGAAACAGACTATGTAGGGAACGTTTACCTGGCGAGCCAGGAGGATGTGCTCCCTCGTTTGAGGCATGGGGCCCTCATTGGCATCCACCACCAAGATGGCTCCATCCATCTGGGCTGCCCCAGTGATCATATTCTTAATGTAGTCCGCATGGCCGGGGCAGTCCACGTGGGCATAATGCCTCTTATCCGTCTCGTACTCGATGTGGGCAATGGCAATGGTCAGCCCTCTGGCCTTCT
This sequence comes from uncultured Dehalococcoidia bacterium, assembly GCA_965612975.1. GTDB lineage: Bacteria > Chloroflexota > Dehalococcoidia > SZUA-161 > SpSt-899 > CAZYDA01. The sequence continues at coordinate 25,471 of CBFDTP010000009.1, forward strand.
CCTCCGGAGCATTGTCGATGGATTCAAAAGGTCGATACTGCGTTGGACCCACCTTGGATAGTATCTTGGTTATAGCCGAAGTCAAGGTGGTCTTCCCATGATCAACGTGGCCAATTGTTCCCACGTTCACATGGGGCTTGGTCCGCTCGAAAACCTTCTTAGCCATTTCTCCCCCTTTAACTCCGTCCCCAAAGGCAACCGTCCTCAGGGAACTTATTTCCGCCATTATATGTCAGGGAAAAGAGCCCACAGCCAGATTCGAACTGGCGACCCCGTTCTTACCAAGAACGTGCTCTACCACTGAGCTATGTGGGCCCCTTCTGGCGGGGGTAGGATTCGAACCTACGAAGCCCGAACGGGCGGCAGATTTACAGTCTGCTGGTTTTAACCACTCACCCACCCCGCCATTAGCTAAGCCCGAGAGGGGATTCGAACCCGCTAACCTGCCGATTACAAGTCGGCTGCGCTACCGTTGCGCCACTCGGGCTTATATTGACAAATCACAGGCCTTCGAGCTAATAGTATAAACTCGAAACAAAGGAAAGTCAAGGTTTCTGAGACCCACTGAGCCTACCTTCAGCAGGAGGGATGCAGCCTGACTCCACCAAGGAGTCATGGGCTCGGCGAGCCCCCATGATGGCGGACTCCACTCTCCGACGAAGTTCTTCCGGCCCGAGCTTCAGGCGGGCCACCCCCTGTTCCTGGGCTTTCAAGCCCACCGCCACCGCCTCCCGAACGAAAGCCTCTGGTTGCTCCATGGTCGGGGCGATGTAATCCTCATTTATCCCCTGCTCCTCAGCAAAGCGGGCCAATTCCTCAGCGGCGGCGATGCACATCTCATCGGTGATCGTGTGGGCCTGCACGTCCAAAACGCCGCGAAAGATCGCCGGGAAGCCAATGGAGTTGTTCACCTGATTGGGAAAATCGGACCGACCCGTGGCTACAATTCGGGCACCGGCTTCCTTGGCCTCCCAGGGCCAGATCTCGGGGATGGGATTGGCACAGACAAAGCATATCGCGTCCTTGGCCATGAGCCTTATCTGCTCCGCGGTTATAACCCCGGGCCCCGGCTTCGAGTAGGAGATGAGGACGTCCGCTCCACTTAGGGCCTCACTCAGCCCTCCTGTTCTACCCTCCCGGTTGGTGATCTGGCAAAGCTGCCACTTATAGGCGAACTCGTCCTTTCTCTCCTCGATGTCCTTGCGCCCTAGGTGCAAAAGGCCCTTGCTGTCTAGCATAAGGCAGTTCTCCGGCCTGGCCCCATAGGCAAAGAGCAGCCGAGCACAGGCCACGTTGGCCGCACCGGCACCATTTAGGACGATACGGACCTCCTCTATTCGCTTTCCCACGATCTTCATGGCATTTATGAGGCCAGCCAGCATTACTGTAGCCGTTCCCTGCTGGTCATCATGCCACACCGGGATTTCCGCCTCTTTCCTCAGCCGGTCGAGGATATAGAAGCACTTCGGGTGGGCAATGTCCTCCAGGTTAACTCCGGCGAAGGAGGGCTGCAGCCATTTGACCGCCTGGATGATCTTCTCCGGATCTTTGGTATCAAGGCAAATGGGTACGGCATCCACCCCGCCGAGGTATTTGAACAGCAGACATTTTCCCTCCATTACCGGGTAGCCAGCCTTGGGACCGATATCGCCCAGGCCAAGAACTCGGGTGCAGTCGGAAACCACGGCAATGGTATTCCAACGATTGGTGAGCTGACTTAACTTCGATTCATCAGCTTTTATTTGCCGGCAGATCTCAGCTACACCGGGGGTATAGTAAATGGCAAAATCATCAATGTTTCGAACCTGACACTTGGGCACGGTTTGCATCTTGCCACGGTAAAAGGCATGCAACCTCAAGGCATCTTCTGCCGGCTTCCTCGCCCTGGCCAGGAGTTCCTCCCTCGTTACCTCCTGTGACATAAGGCCCTCCTTTTCCCTGACTGCCTTTTAAAAACTTTAATCTCGCAGTTTGTCGCCGGCACGAGCTGGCCGGGGTTAGCCTCATCTAACTATATCTTCCAATCCTGTCCGGGTCAACCTGAAAAGTCCGCCAAGGGCGGGATTTCGCTGCTGACCCGAGCCAGCCGAAGTGGGGATCAGAGGATCAGCATGGCGTCACCGAAGCTGTAAAAGCGGTAGCCCCGACGGATGGCCTCCTCATAGGCGCGGAACACCAGCTCACGGCCGGCAAAGGCGCAGACGAGCATGAGGAGGGTGGAGCGAGGAAGGTGGAAGTTGGTGAGCAGGGCATCCACCACCCGGAAGCGGTAGCCCGGGAGGATATAGAGATCGTTCCAGCCCTGAAACGACCTCACCTGGCCACTTGCATTTATTGCTCCTTCCAGGGCCCTCACCGTGGTAGTACCGATGCAGACCACCCTTCGGCCTTCTTCACGGGCAGAATTCACTTTCTGGGCGGTCTCAGGGCCTACCTCGCAATATTCCGGAGAAAGCTCATGTTTCTCCGGATTATCCACCTTTACCGGACGAAAGGAGCCCAGGCCCACGTGGAGGGTGACGAAGGCAAACTCCACCCCCTTCTCGCAAAGGCGAGCCATCAGCTCTGGGGTGAAGTGCAGTCCAGCAGTGGGCGCCGCTACGCTCCCCTCCACCTGGCCATAGACCGTCTGGTAGCGCTCCGGATCCTGCAGGGGGGTGCGAATATAAGGAGGTAGGGGAATCTGCCCCACCTTTCCCAACAGCGCCTCATCCCCCAGACGAATCAGGAGGGTACCTCTCCCCGTCCGATCAAGCACCTCAGCCAGCAGTCCTTCCTTGTCTCGAAACTGCACCCTCATCCCGGGCCTGAGCCTCCTGAGCGGTCGGGCCAGGGCCTCCCAGACGCCGGGCTCCACCCGCCAAAGCAGGAGGAGGTCTACCCGACCTCCACCGTCAATCTTTCGGCCGACGAGCTTTGCCGGGATAACCCGACTGTTATTTAGGATCAGGAGGTCGCCGCTCTTAAGGTATTCATCAAGCTCAAAGAAGCGACGATGTTCTAGGGCACCAGTACGGCGATGCACCACCATCAGCCGCGAGTGATCCCGGGGCTCACAGGGGGTCTGAGCGATGAGCTCCCTGGGAAGATAGTAGTCGAAATCGCTCGTTTTCATCGGCGCAGAAGAAAGAGGATCAGGTTCACCAGGAGGGTCAGGCCCAGGCTGGCGAGGAGGCAGGTAGCCAGGGGAAAGAAGAAGGAAAAGTTCCCCTTCTGGATAAAGATGTCCCCCGGCAACTTGCCGAGGAAGGGAAAACGGGGGGCGAAGAGGAAGACCAACCCCAGGAGGACCATGATCCCCCCAAAGAGGAGGAGGCTCCGACCCAAGAGATCCCACCCCGACATTCTCCGACCTCAGATAAAATTATACCAAAACATCAGAGGTCAGCCTTGAGTCGATCCAGGAAATCGGCTGACTTGAGCTCCCGCTCCAGCAGGTAGCGGAGGTAGTCCCGAAGCAACTTCTCCAGCTCCTGGAGGAGTTCCTCGCTTAACCGAAGGCGAGAGGCAGTGGGCAAATCGCTTCTTTGCAAAAACCTTAATACCTTCAGAGAGTCGACCGAGAGTGGCTGGACCACCGGCTCGGTGGCCCGGCACTGAGGGCAAAGGACCCCCCCACCGCTGGGGCTGAAGAAGTTCACCTCCGGCTTGAGAGGGGAGTGACAGGTCAGGCAGCGCTCGAATTCCGGACGATATCCCACCTGACCGAGTAGCTGCAGCTCAAAGTAGCGACAAACCAGCTCCGTCCGCTGGGTGCGACTCAGTTCCCGGAGGGTCAGCAGGAGCAGATTATAAAGAGTCCGGTTACCCTCCTCCACGGCGAAAGCATCAACTAGCTCCAGGAGATAAATGGCGTAAGCCATTCGCCGGAGATCCCTGGGGGAGAGGGTCTCGAGCAACTGAGCCTGAGTAACCCGGTCGAAGGTTTTTCCTCGGGCCAGCACAAGCTGGCAGCGTCCAAGCGGCTCCAGGTGTCCTCCAAGCTTGCTGCAAGGTCGGCGGACCCCCCGAGCAATTGCCCGAACCTTACCATAATCCGGGGTAAGCAGGGTGAGAAGCCTGTCGGCCTCTCCCGAGTCCCGGTGCTTCAAGACGATTCCCTCGGTGCGGTATATTCGCTCAGTCCCCATCTCGGCGGCACCTTAGGGTTCTCAGCCGATTAAGGGCTGCGGCGAGCTCAAACCTTCTCGGTCGGCTGAAGTCCCCGCCGAGGGAGCGCACCCCAGCCTCAAGGCCCTCTTTATCCATTAGCCTCTCCAGATCATCCAAGGCACCGGCCAGGCAGCGTCGGCCATCGAGGAAGCGCTCTGCCAGGTGGCGGAGCAAAGCTCCTATTGCTCGTACCTGCCCAACCTCAGCGATCTGATGGATTCGGGTGAGGTCAATTTCCTCATCTCCATAAACGAGCCAGTCCCTCTCGGCCTTGATCCTGGGCTTTCCCCGGGGCCTCACGCTTTCGGGGAGGGGAATGCGGGAGGTGGATAGGGAAAGAGACCCTGAGGCCTCCGAAAGGCGAAGATTGGGAAAGCTGGCCACCACCTCCCGGGCCTTCGCCGTAACCTCATAAGGGCGGTAGTGATCCATGGCTATGACCGTATCGGCTATGTCAAGGTAATCTCCTGAGCCACCCATGACGAGGATGGAGGAAACCCCCCTTTCACGAAAGAGCCTCTGAACCTGATCCACCAGTGGGGTTATGGGCTCCCGGTCCTTCTGTACCAGGGCCTGCATTCGGCGATCCCGGATGAGGAAATTGGTGGCCGAGGTGTCCTCATCGAAGAGCAGCACCTTGGCCCCGACCTCCAGTGCCTCGACGATGTTGGCCGCCTGAGAAGTGCTTCCTGAAGCATTTTGGGTGGAGAAGGCCCGGGTATCGGTACCGTCGGGAAGGTTGGAGATAAAGGGGGAGATGTCCGTTTTCTCCACCGCCCGGCCATCCTCAGCGCGGATGAAGACCGTGGCCGGGTGGGCCAAGACCAGTTCCCGCCCATCGCCCGGGATGTGAAGATAAACCCCCAGGGCCAGAGAGCGCAGGAGGGTAGACTTACCGTGATAACCACCCCCCACGATC
>CBFDTP010000010.1:0-29367 GCA_965612975.1 uncultured Dehalococcoidia bacterium
GACCGCTTTTTCTTCGCCAACAGCGGCTCGGAGGCCAACGAGTCCGCCTATAAGATCGCCCGCTACTACTGGATAAACCAAGGGAAGGAAAACCGGATCAAGATCATCAGTCGGCAACATTCCTACCACGGGCTAAACCTCGCCTCCATGTCGGCCACGGGCATGGAGAGGTTCCGCGAGAGAATGGGCCCCCTAGTCCCCGGGTTTATCCTGATACCCACGGCCTATTGCTACCGCTGTTATTTCGGAAAGGAATATCCCAACTGCGAGCTTGAGTGCGCCGAAGCGCTGGCCCAGACGATTGAGCGTGAGGGGGTGGATACGGTGGCCGCCTTCGTGGCCGAGCCAATTCACGGCACCTCGGGAGTCATCATACCGCCGCCGGAATACTGGCCTCGGGTGAAGCAGATATGCGAGCAGTATGAGGTTCTGCTCATCCTCGACGAGGTGATGACTGGCTTCGGCCGAACCGGCAAGTTCTTTGCCTGCGAACATTGGGGCATCATCCCTGATCTAATGTTGATGTCCAAGGGGATAATAAATGCCGCTTTGCCGTTTTCCGCCGTGGCCCTGACGGAAAAGGTGTTTGAGGGAATGAAGGGGCCCAAGGCCTTCTATCACCTTTATACCTGCGGCGGACACCCGGTTTGCTCCGCGGTGGCCTTGAAGACCCTGGAGATCATGCAACGTGAGAATTTGGTGGAGAACTCGGCCCGGGTGGGTCAGTACCTGCTGGGCCGCCTGAGGGAGCTTGAGGAATTTCCCCCCGTGGGTGAAGTTCGCGGCCTGGGCCTGTTCACCGCCTTTGAGATAGTGGAGGATAAGAAAACCAGGGTTCCTGACGTGAATTTGGCAAAGAAGGTGGTAGCCAAAGCCAGAGAGCGGGGCCTGATCGTCCGAGTTGCTGGCACCGCCATACAAGTAGCCCCACCGCTGATAACCACCGAGACCGACGTGGATACGATAGTGGACATCCTGAAGGCCGTCATGGCCGAACTCTGATGGCGAGCAGATGAAAAGGAGGTGGAAATCCAATGCATGGCTGGGTAGGCAGGCTTTTAAGGGTTGACCTCTCTCAGGGCAGTCATCGGGTAGAGGCCTTAGATCCCCGCCTGGCCAAAGATTTCATCGGAGGACGGGGTTTGGCCACCAAGCTTCTTTTCGATGAGATCGACCCCCAAGCTGACGCCTTTGACCCGGAGAACAAGCTGATTTTCGCCACCGGGCCGCTCACCGGAAGCGGGACTATAGGCGGCAGTAGATTTATGGTGGTCACCAAATCCCCCTTGACCGGTGGCGTGGGCTGCGCCAACGCCGGCGGCTACTTCGGCCCGGAGCTGAAGTTTGCTGGCTACGACCTCATCATTTTCGAGGGTAAAGCTCCTGAGCCAGTTTACCTCCTGATCGAAGACGATGCCATAATGCTCAAGCGAGCTCAGCACCTGTGGGGGAAGACCACCGTCGAGACCGAGAGGATAATCAGGTCCGAGTTCAAAGATGCCCGGAAGTCCAAGGAGATCCAGATATGCTGCATTGGCCCCGCTGGCGAGAGGCTGGCGCGGATAGCCTGCATCATGCATTCCGGCCACGCTGCGGGCCGCTGCGGCGTAGGCGCAGTGATGGGCTCAAAAAACCTGAAGGCGGTGGTGGTCCGGGGAACCGGCGGGGTCAGCCTTGCCGATGTTAGCGGCTTCAGGAAGCTTTTCGTCACCTTCTCCGAGAGAATCAGAACATCCCCCTTCCTCCAGCGAAGACCTCTCTATGGCACCTGGACGGGGATATCGAGGGCCTACCGGTTTGGGGTGCTCGCCACCAGGAACTTCCAAGAAGGTCAGCTTGAGGGGGTGGATGGCGCTGAGAAGGTGCTGCGAGAGAGGTTCTTCGTGAGGTCCCACACCTGCTTTGGCTGTCCCTTCCAGGAATTCAAAACCACCCGGGTAACCGACCCGGAATTCCAGAGCGAGGGGGATGGGCCGGAATGGGAGAGCTTTGGCTTGCTGGGGCCTGACTGTGGCATTTCCAACTTCGCCGCCATCGTGAAAGCCAGCCACCTCTGTAATGAACTGGGAGTGGACACCATCTCGGCGGGGGGTACCATCGCCTGCGCCATGGAACTCTACGAGAAGGGATTCCTGCCCGAGAAGGACGTAGGCTACCCCCTCCATTTTGGCGATGCCAAGGCCTTAGTTGACCTAGTTCAGAAAATGGGACTGCGTCAGGGCTTCGGAGACGTGCTGGCCGAGGGGGGCTATCGCCTAGCCGAGAGATATGGGCACCCGGAGCTCTTCATGGGGGCCAAGAGGCAGGAGTTCCCCGGCTTTCACCCTCAGGGATTTCAGATACTGGCCTTGGGCTATGCTACCAGCAACCGGGGGGCCTGCCACCTCAAGAACATCGCCTACTACGATGATACCCGCTTTGAGACGGCCGGGCAGGCGGCGCTGGCGAAGGAGGATCAGGATTACATCGCCGTAGTGGATTCCTGTGGACTCTGCCACGCTATCTACGTTCGCGACTTCCTGCCCTGGAGGGAGGAGGTGCCGCTGCTACTGGAGGCCGTAACTGGGGCTGGCTATAACAAGGAGAACCTCATGCTGGCCGGGGAAAGGGTCTGGAACATCGAGCGGCTGTTCAACCTGAAGGCGGGGCTCACCGCCAAGGACGATTCCCTGCCGCCAAGGATATTGAAGGAACCCCTGCCGGCCGGACCGAGCAAAGGGCAGGTCGTCAGGCTGGGCGAGATGCTGCCCGAGTACTATCGAGTCAGGGGATGGGACGAAAACGGTGTCCCCACCCCGGAGAAGTTGGCCGAGCTGGGATTAACCCGGGAAGGAGGCAGATAGTGGCCCGGATAAGGATAGACCGCCAAAAATGCTGTGAATGCTTCCTCTGCGAGGTGATCTGCTCCCTCCAATATAATCCGAACGCCGTTAATCCCAAGAGGTCGCGAATCGGAGCCTTCTTCAGCAAATCAGACCTTGAGGTCATCAACTGCGACCGCTGTGGAGACGACCCTCAGTGCCTCAAGGCTTGCCTCAGCGATGCGCTGCATCTGGTAGCCCAATGAGCTGGTGTAATTTAAGCCAAAAAGTAAATCTCAAAGCAAGGAGGTAAAAATGCCTTGGACCTGGAGACTGCACACCCGAGAATTCTGGCCCGAGAGGGACCTCAAGCGGCACCCGGTGTGGTTTCTCAACCGCGCCCATAGCGTTCCGGCCTGGACGCCGCTATTCATGTGGACCTGGTGCTTCAGCGAGACCAGAGGAGTCTGGTACGGGGTCAACGAGGTCTCCATCCCCACCACCCGAGGGCACTCCATGCTGGACATCGATGGCTGTAGCCTGGAAGGGGGGATAAGGATCCCCGATGAGAAAGAAGTGGAGCAAAGAAGGGAGAGATTTCGCCAGCTCATCCTAAAGGAGTTTGCCCCCAAATGGGAGGAGATCTGGGCCAGTGCCAGGCAGGAGCTGGAGGGCTACTATCAGAAGTTGAGGACTTTCGATTATGAGAAAGCCTCTGTCTGGGAGCTCTACAAACAGTTCAAGTACGCCATGTGGGTGGTGGAACGCATGTGGGAGATTCACTTCTACCTGATGTATGCCGTCTTTGGAGCCTATTGGGAATTCATCGACCTGCTCAAGAAATACGCCGATATCGGCGAGAATGACCCGCTGGCCCACAAGCTGGTGCGGGGGTATGATAACGACCTGTTCCTCATGGACCGAGCCATCTGGGGCCTGCGCAACCGTGCCCTGGAGCTGGGGATAGACAACGTGTTCCGCGAACACCCACCCTCCGAGGTCATCCCGGCTCTAAAGGAGACCGAGAAAGGTCGCGAGTGGGTGGAGAAGGATCTGCATGATTTCCTCCTGGTAAAGGGCTACGGCTGGCGACAGCCTCGGATGATGGAGTTCATCAATCCGGCCTGGTGGGAAGACCCCACCCCGGTCATCCTCTTCGTACAGAAGTATCTCCTGTTGCCCGGCGGGCCTGAGGCGGTCTTCCCGCTGGAGAACATCCGGCCTCGGCTGGAAGGGGAGAGAAAGGCGGCGGAGGAGGAGGTTATCCGGAGGATCAAGGCCTCGGGTTATACCGATATGGAGTGGTTCCGGAGCGTGATGAAACTGGCCCAGCAGACCAGCTCCTTCAGCGAGAGCCACGACTGGATCTGCGAGTGTCAGTGTTTTACCTCCTTCCGCTACTGCCTGATGAAGATCGGGGAGAGACTGGTAAAGTTCGGCACCATCTCCCGCCCGGATGACCTCTTCTTCTTCATCCCCGAGGAGCTGGAGGCCTTCATCGCCCTGCCCGAGAATTATGAGGTGGGCGATATTGCCGAGGAAAGAAGGCAGACCTGGCAGGCACAGAAGGAATACCTCAGCCGTCCCTCCTATTTCTCCCGGGAACCGCTGAAGCCTGAGGAGACAGCCAAGTACGTCATAGAGGCCAAGGACCCCGTGGTGGCCTTGGCCAGCATCGGAACCCTGGTCAAGCCTCGCCCGGAAACCGGGGCCATCCTCTTCGGCAACTGTGGCAATACCGGTGAGGCCGAGGGAACTGCTCGGGTGCTGGTGAGCGAGGGAGATGTAGGCAAGGTAATGCCGGGGGATATACTGGTCTGTCCGGCCACCTACGCTAGCTGGAGCACCATCTTCCCCCTGATCAAGGGGATAGTGGCCGACGGTGCCGGGATCGCTCATCATACTTGCGTTATGGGTCGGGAATATGATATTCCTGTAGTGACCACCACCGGGACAGCCACTCAGGTGTTAAAGGACGGCGATCGAATTAGGATAAAGGCGGATGAAGGGCTAGTCTTTCGCCTGGATTAACCGGTTCTTTGAAAGGAATTAAGGGGCCATGGAATGGCGGGAGGAGTGGCGACCCAGACAGGCGAACCACCCGCTGGTGATGAGCGAGCAGGATCTGGAGGCCTATCCCTGCTGGTACCTGGATGAGGCCCACTCCATCCCCCCCTGGACTCCCCTCTTCGCCTGGAGCTGGGTTCAAGGAAACCGCTACGGTGACCTATGGGCGGCCGAGTCCATTAGGCTCCCTCGCTGCCGAGGAACGGACTGGAGGGAGATAGATGGCTGCGCCTATATGTGTCCGATCCTGGTAACCGATGAGCGCGAGGTAAAGGAGCGCGAACTACGGTTTAAGGAGCACCTTAAAGTCTTCATCCAGGATTACGACCGCATCTGGAAAGGGGTGGTAGAGGAGCTCACCACCCACTACAGCAAGTTTAAGGCCTTCGACGTTGACCGCTCCCCCAATTTCAAGCTCTATGACCACTTCGAGCAGGTTTTCCAGTTCAACCTCCGGGTCTGGGCCTTGCACTCCTGGATGATGTACTCAATATACGAGCTCTATGCCTTTTTTGAAGACCTCTGCCGCGAACACCTCGGCATCGATGATACCAGCCCGCTGTGGCACCGACTGATGCGGGGTTTTGACAACAAGCTATTCGAGGCTGACCGCTGGCTGTGGCACCTCTATGAGCGGGCGGTGGAGCTCGGACTTGACTCGATCCTGGCCCATCATCCCGAGGAGCAAGTGCTGGCTGCCCTGGAGGAGACGGAAAAGGGAAGGGAATGGCTTAACGAGAAGGGCGGCTTTCGGGAGTTTCTCCAGGAGCATGGCTGGAGGCTTCCCCGAATGATGGAGCTCAACTGCAAAAGCTGGATCGAGGACCCCTCTCCGGCCATTTCCTTCATCAAACAATATCTGGCAAAGGGTGGAGATTTTGAGCTGGATAGCCGGAAAAAGCAGCTGGTGCAGGAAAGAGAGGAAGCGGAGCGAGAGGTTCTCTCCAGGTTCCCCGACTCTGAGCGAGGTTGGGTCACCCTATTGATGAGGGCGGCTCAGCGAGCCGGTTCGTTCAGCGAGGAACACACCTATTACTTCGAGCAGACCTCCCACTCGCTCATGCGCCGCGCCGCCCTGGCCTGTGGGAGGCGAATGGCCGCCAAGGGCCTGCTAGAGGACCCGGAGGACTTCGTCTACCTCCTGCCGGACGAGATCAAGAAGAACATCATCCCCCTCTGCCTTGATTACCGACCTCTGGTAGCCGAGCGGAAGGAGTACTACCAGGAGTATTCCCAAAGGTTGCCGCGGCCACAGCTCATCGGTCAGCTGGCCAACGATCCCCAGGCCGCCATGAGATACATGCTGGCCTCGGGAGATAAAGTAATGATGAAGATAAGCTTCGGTCGGGCGGTCGAAGTGCGTCCCGAACTTGGGGCTGATCTCTATGGCCATCCGGCAGCCCCCGGGGTAGCCACCGGGCCGGTCAGGCTGGTGCTATCAGAGGCTGATATCACCCAGGTAAAGCCCGGAGAGATCCTGGTGGCCACCACCACCTACTCCAGTTGGACCCCGGTCTTCCCGCTCCTCAGCGGGATCGTGCTCGACCGCGGCGCCAGCCTCTCCCACGCCGCCATAGTTGGCCGAGAATACAACATCCCCGTAGTGGTGCAGACCGGGGAGGCGACTCGCAAGTTGCGCAACGGACAGAGGGTCAGGGTAAATGGCACGAAGGGAGCCGTCTGGATTTTGCCTGAGGAATGAATCACCGCCATGGCTGAAAGGTTGACGTTCTGGCTTGAGGAGCTCAGCCGAAAGGATGCCCCGCAGGTGGGGCAAAAGTGTGCCCTCCTGGGCGAGATGCTTCAGGTCGGCCTGCCGGTGCCCCCAGGCTTCGTCCTCTCCATACCCGCCTTGCAGAAATTCCTGTCCGAGACCGGTGCCGGGGAGAAAATAGCCGACTATCTGCGCCAACTCGGTGAGGGGCTCAAGGATCTCCAACTGGCGGAGGAGGCCAGCAGGCACATCGGCGAGCTATTTATGGCCGAGGAAATCCCGGGGCAAATTCGCCAAGAGGTAGAGGTGAGCTACCGGGAGCTATCCAAACGGCGGGGAGTCGGGGAGCTACCTCTCTCGATTAGATCAAGCGGTCCGGTAAGCCGCCCAGGGCTCTTCGATACCTACCTGAACGTCCGGGGCCTCCCGGAATTGATGCGCCGGATAAAAAGCTGCTGGGCCAGCGCGTTCAGCCCTCGAGCGATAGCCACGCGGGCGCAGGAGGGTCGTCCTGACCAGGTTGAGCTAATAGCGGTCGGCGTGCAGGCGATGATCCAGGCCCGCTCCGCCGGCGTCCTCTTTACCGCTGATCCGGTTACTGGGGACCCTTCGGTGATCGTGATCGAGGCCAGCTGGGGACTGGGTGAGGGAATTGCTCAGGCCAGGACCAATCCTGATCGGTATGTCCTGGACAAGCAGACCCTGAAGATCAAGCAAAGAAATATAGCGCCGAAGACCTGTGAGGTGGTAGCCAGCGAGCAAGGAACCCTCGTCCGGGAAGTGCCTTCGGAGAGACAAACTATCCCCTGCCTCAGCGAGGAGGAACTGGTCGAGCTGGCCGAATTGGCCCGGTCGGTGGAAGAACATTTTGGGGGAGTGCCCCAGGACATTGAATGGGCCAGTGACGCCAGCCTTCCCTCTCCGGGGAACATCTTTCTAATTCAAACCCGCCCGGCAGTCCTCCGACCAGCAAAGGACAGGATTAGCAAGCCCGCTGACAAGGATGACGCCGAACACATCGTTGATCTGCTCATCGAGCACTTCTACCGCTGAAGCACCTGGGGGCAGAAGACCAGCATTCCCCATCACGACCTAGCCCCACTGGGGAATGCTTGAGAGCGGGCGTGAAAGGCCTCTCGAACCAGTGAAATGAATTTACTCCCGATCGAAGGGAGAGGGACATCTCGATGTATCAGCACATCCGCCCCGATCGTCAGATCATCTGCCAGAGGGAGTATCTTTAGCTTCCCCCGGGCTACCTCATCCTCAACGTTGGTGATGTGCATCAAGGCGATGCCCTTCCCCTCTTCAGCCAGCCTTTTGGCACACTCCAGGTAATCTGTCTCCACCAGTATGGAAGGTCGGGCCTCTGAGCCCTCGGCCTCAAACCTCCCGAGGAGGATCTCTCGGGTGGCCGATTTCTCCGGCGGCAAAAGCAGCGGGTAGCCGCAGAGGTCGGCTAACTTCAGCTCTCCCCTCGCGAAGACCGGGCTGGAGGGCGAGGCCACCAGCACCAGTTTCTCCTCCCGGGAGACCCGGAGGGCTCGTAGCTTGCGAGAGCGGTAGTTTCGGCTCACCACGACGGCGATGTCATGCTGCAGATCGGCGAGCTCCTCGGCGATCTGGTAAGAGGGGGCATTCCTTATCCTTAACTTCACGTTGGGGTAGAGTTCCTCAAATACGCTGGCCACCGAGCTGACGACGGCGGAGAACGTGATGGCAGCGCCAATGCGGAGGCCGCTCTCCTTGAGGTTCTCCAAAAACCTCTCCGCCGCCCTCACTCGCTCGTAGATTTCCTCTGCATATCGAAAAAGGGTCTCTCCAGCCCGGGTAAGATAAACCCTTTTCCTTCGCACATCGAGGAGCTTTACCCCGGCGCTCCTTTCCAGGGCTTTCACATGAAGGGTTACTGCTGGCTGGCTCAGAAATAGCTTCTCTGAAGCGGCACTAAAGCTCTTCTCGCTGGCCACGAAGTAAAAGGTGATCAGCTGATATAAATTTAACTTCGGTGGCCTCATAATCGCTGAGCAACGGGACAGATTTAGATGTTCGGGAACCGGGACGAAGCGAAAAAACCATCGGGGAGAAATGAAAGCACCCGCCTCGCTCCCTTCCCCCTTACGAGATTTATGACATCATAAGAAATCTTGTATTGAAACTTTTCGTCTCAGGCCTTATAAAGAGAAAAAACTTAATTTTTGTTATCTCATTATACCACAATAGCTCGCCAGAACAGTAACTAGCTCTTTACCACCTGAGCAGAGGCATTCTTCGGCGGAGTTAGAGCGACAGGCCAATGAAGCTGATAGTGGGGATCACCGGGGCATCAGGCGTCATCTACGGAATCAGACTGCTCGAGGTCCTCTCAGGGGTAGAGGGAGTGGAGACCCATCTTATCATCACCGAGGCCAGCGAGCTGAACATAAAGTACGAGACCGACTGGGAAGTGGCCCAGGTCAGGGCTCTGGCCGATTTCTCCCACGATGTTCGCAACCTCGGGGCACCCGTGAGCAGCGGTTCATTTCCGGTAGATGGCATGATAGTGGCCCCCTGCTCCATGAAAACCCTAGCTGCCCTGGCCAACTCCTATGCCGAGAACCTGCTACTTCGGGCCGCGGATGTGACGCTCAAGGAGCGGAGGAAGCTGGTGCTGCTGGTGAGGGAGACCCCCTTAAATCTGGCCCACCTCCGGAATATGGAGCAGCTGGCCGAGATGGGAGCCGTTATTCTGCCACCGGTCCCGGCCTTCTATCATCATCCCCGCACCATTCAGGACATCGTTGACTATACCATAGGCAAGGTGCTCGACCTCTTTGGAATAGAGCATGACCTCTTCGCCAGATGGCCTGGAGCTTTGGCCAAGCAGGCTGCTCCCCCGTGATACCCCGCGAGTACGAGAAGGGGAGGTGAGATATCGGAGAAGCTCAAGTGAGGCAACCATGAGAATCAAAAACGAGAGGAGGTAGATCGAGATGGCAGAACAACAAGAGCAAGGGTGGGCCAACACCGGACCATGGCTTTTCTTCGCCGTGGCGGTGCTCACTGCCTGTGCCGGTGGTTGGTTTGGAGGATTGGTGCCGGCCAGCTCGGCTCCCTTGCTTGTCGGGATCCTTCTGGCCTGCTCCCTGCCGCAGCTCATCGGGGCCATCATCCTCTTCCGAAGAGGTGAGATCCTGCTCGCTTCGATAGCCGGGCTCTTTGGGACGGTGATAACCCTGGGTGCTGCCTTTACCATAGCCATTCAGGTACGTTGGGCACCGGAGCCGGGGGCTTTCACCTCTGAGGTGATGGGCTTTTTCTGGATCACGCTCTTCGTGATCACCGAGGTGTTTGCGGTCGGCTTTGGACGGGCAAGCTGGTTTCTCATGGGTGGTGTAGCTGAGGTTGGGGTCAGCTTTCTTTTCCTGGGAATATATGCTCTGGCCGGCTCGCCGGTTGGAGCCGCGGGGTATGTCGAACATGGAGCAGCCTTAGTGGGCGGCTATCTGCTGATAATATTCGCCGCCTTCTGCATCTACTCGGCAACCGCCATACTCTGGGCCGAGCACTTTGGCCGGCCAATGCTGCCCCTAGGTAAGCCAGTCTTTAGGTAAGGAGGAACTGATGGCAGAGGAAAAGGCACCTCGATTTCCCGACCCCCATGAATTTAAAACGCCTCCAGAGCTTGATGGCTGGGAGGAAATGTATCCCTCATCCTACCTCTTCAGCAAGGATAGGGAGGAGTGGGAAGACAGGCAGTTCTGGTATCAGGATAAGATACATGACCCGGAGCCCATGCCGCCCCTGGACCTGATATTCCATGAGGCCTGGCAAATTTCCCTCTCCCAGTACACCACTCGAGTATTCTGCATCCCCCCAGCCCAGGGGGTAGCCCAGCGGATGGTTGGCTGTTACATGTACATCTGCGCCGTAGAGCCGCCACCGGAGGAGGTGATAAAGGAAAAGGCCGAGCTCTTCCAGAAGCGGGTCTTCTACGTCTTCGAGCATTACGATGAGCTCTGGGAGAAATGGCTGAACAAATTCCAGGCCCTCGGCCGGGAGATGGCCGCCGTAAAGATACCCGAGCTTCCCAAATATGTGCCCGAAGACCAGGTGCTGCCCGCCCCGCGAGGTTATTACGCCTCCTACGAGCTCATCGAGGCCTTCAACACCCTGGTTAGCCAGATGTACAAGGGCTGGCAGTATCACTTCGAGATGCTCAACCTGACCTATCTGGCCTATCTCATGTTTGCCGATGTCTGCCGCAAGCTCTTCCCCGGGATAAGCGAAAGCGCCATTGGCAAGATGGTGGCCGGGGCCTATGTAGCGATGTTTCGCCCCGAGGAGGAACTCTGCCGCTTATCCCGCCTGGCCGGCACCATGCCTGGCGTGGCGGAGATAATCAAACGCGATGTGCCGGCGGAGCAGAAGATAGCGGAGCTCAAGAAGACGGAGGAGGGCCGGAAGTGGCTGGAGGAGCTGGAGAAGGCCAAAGACCCCTGGTTTTATGTCTCCTGCGGCAGCGGGTGGTTCCACTATGAGGGAAGCTGGGTTAATAAGCTGGACATCCCCTTCAGCTACATGAAGAGCTATGTGGAGAGGCTGGAGAAGGGGGAGAAGATAGAAAGGTCCCTCGAGGAGATAGACCAGGCCCGAGAGAAGCTGGTGGACGAGTATTCCAAGCTGATAAAGACCGATGAGGATCGAAAATCCTTTGAGGATGCCTACAAGACTGTCCGGACCATTTATCGGTATGCCGAGGATCACCTCTTCTGGGTGGAGCACTGGTTCCACACCATCTGGTTTGACAAGATCAGGGAGTTCGGGAAATTGTTCGTCAAACATGGCATGTTGAAGGAGGTGGATGATATATTCCTGTTCAACCGATTTGAGATCCCTCAGATGATAGAAGAGCTGGCCACCGCCTGGGCCCTGGGCGAGGGCGTTCCGCTGAGGAGCAAATACTACCTGGACAAGGCGGAGAAGCGCCGGCAGATCCTGGAGGCGGCCAGGAAGTGGACCCCCATACCTGCTTTGGGAATCCCTCCGAAGGAGGTCGCCGAGCCGTTCACCGTCATGCTCTGGGGCATCACCAGCGAGAAGGTCGCCGAGTGGCTGAAGGGGGTGGCGGTGGTGCCTGAAGAGGTTACCGAGATCAAGGGCTTTGCCTCCTCGGCCGGGGTCGTTGAGGGAACTGCCCGGGTGCTCAAGCTCCTGGAGGAGATCGTTACCCTCCAGCCGGGGGAGATCATGGTCTGTCCCTGCACCAACCCCGCCTGGGCACCGGTGTTCACCAAGATTAAGGCCGCGGTTACCGATATCGGTGGGCTCACCTACCACGCCGCTATCGTGTCGCGGGAGTACGGGCTGCCCTCGGTGACTGGCACCGGCGTAGCCACCCAGGTGATCAAGACCGGCGACCTCATCCGAGTTGACGGGGATAGAGGAATAGTCACCATTCTCAAGCGAGCTGAGTAGCTAACCAGGCCCTCCCGGGCTCCGGGAGCCCTGGGAGGGCCCTAATCTCGAGCCGGGGGCGACCGATGAGGGAATATGTGATTGATTTTGACCGACTTGACCGGACCTCACTTCCCAGAGTGGGGGCAAGAACGCTAACCTGGGGGAGATGCTCAAGGCCGGGATAAGAGTGCCCCCGGGGTTTGCAGTTACCACAGATAGCTACCTCGACTTCCTGCGGAAGGCAGGGCTCGCCGAGGAGATCCTTGAGCTCCTGAACCGGGTCGATCCCGCCGAGGTGGCCTCGGTGGAGGATATCGGCGCTCGAATCCGTCGGCTAATCGAGAGCGCCCCCATCCCTCCCGAAGTTGAAGAGATGATCAAGGAAAGCTATGTCTCACTTTGTGATAGGTGCGGAGCAAGGGAGGTGCCGGTGGCCGTGCGCTCGAGCGCCACTGCCGAAGACCTGCCCACAGCCAGCTTCGCCGGGCAGCAGGATACCTACCTCTGGATCAAGGGACCTGATCAAGTGGTGCAGCGAGTCCGCCAGTGCTGGGCCAGCCTCTTCACCCCCCGTTCCATAAGCTACCGCATAAAAAACAAGTTTCCCCACGAGAAGGTCTTGATAAGCGTCGGGGTCCAGAAGATGGTCAACTCCAAGGTAGCCGGGGTGATGTTCACTCTCGATCCGGTGAATGGAGACCCCTCAAAGGTAGTGATCGAAGGAAGCTGGGGACTGGGGGAAACCGTGGTCTCGGGATCGGTGACCCCGGACAGGTTTGTGGTGGACAAGGTTACCCTTGAAATAAATGAAAGAGTGATTTCCCACAAGGGGATCGAATGCGTTTACGACCCCGATAGGGGGGAGGTGGTCCATAGCGAGGTGGCTCCCGATCGCTCTGATCTCTGCTGTCTGGAGCGGGAGGAGGTGATGGAACTAACCCGGGTGGCCAAGCTAATCGAGGGGCATTATGGCCTACCTCAGGATATTGAATGGGCCATCGATCGAGATCTCCCCTTCCCGGACAACGTCTTCATCGTGCAAAGCCGCCCGGAGACGGTGTGGAGTCAACGTCGGAGGGAATCCGTCCTGGGAAGAAAAAGCGGCTATGAACTCCTCATGGAAAGAGCCCTTACGCCTTTGAAGATCAACTTTTAGGCCAAAAGGCAAAGGCCAACCAAAGAGATCTCCTGGCCGCCTTAAGTTAAGTTATGTTAATCTGGACGGAAAGGAGGTTGTAAATGAAGGATATCAAGGACTGGGTCAAGGCCTGTGAGGCTGAAGGGGAGCTGAAGAGGGTAAAGACAGAGGTGGACTGGAATCTGGAGCTCTCCCATATAGCTACGCTGAACGAGCGAAGGAAGGGGCCAGCTCTTCTGTTTGAGAATGTCAAGGGATATGATATCCCGGTTCTGACCAGCGCCTTCACCACCCCCAAGAAGCTAGCCATCACCCTGGGCATGCCAACCAACTACTCCATGTGTGAACTGGCCCGGGAGTGGATGAGGCGAACCACCAAGGGGCTGGTAAAGCCGATAGAGGTCAAGGATGGCCCAGTAATGGAGCAGGTGATAGAGGATGAGCAGGTTAACCTCTTTGACTTCCCCGCCCCCTGGCTCTACCCGCAGGACGGGGGGAGGTACATTGGCACCTCGGCCTTCCTGGTTACCCAGGATCCGGAGACGGGCTGGACGAACCTGGGAACGTATCGGATGCAGATACTCGATGAGAAGAGCACCGGGGTCCAGATCATCAGGGGCAAGCATGCGGACTTCCATCTGGAGAAATACAAGAAGATGGGCCGGAAGATGCCGGCGGCAGCGGTCATTGGCTGTCACCCCCTCTTCTTCCTCGTCGCCAGCACCATGATCCCCGCCGAAACCGACGAATACGACGTGATCGGGGCTCTATTCGGCGAGCCCGTGGAGGTGATAAAGAGTGACCTTACCGGGCTTAAGCTTCCCGCCCATGCGGGGATAATCCTGGAGGGCGAAATCGATCCCGACCCGGCCAGCTTCAGGCCGGAAGGTCCCTTCGGCGAGTACACCGGCTACTACTCGGGCAAGGCGAAGGAGGAGCTCCCCAAGCCATGGCTTAAGGTGAAGCGCATCCTGCGTCAGAAGAACCCCATCTTTCAGATGACCACGGTGGGCAAGCCACTCACCGACCAGCACATGATTCAATCCCTCAACCGAACCGCTGCTCTCTGGAGCGACCTGGAGACCATGCGAGTGCCGGGGATTCAATCGGTCTACATTCCCCCGGAAACGACAGGCAGATTTTGGGCCATCGTCTCGGTGAAGACGATGTACCCCGGCCACGCCAATCATGTGGCCAACGCGGTTATCGCTACCACCACCGGGCATTATGGCCTCAAGGGAGTAATCGTGGTGGATGCTGATATTTCCGCCGACGATATGGCGGCTGTCTGGTGGGCACTGAGCGTCCGCTATAACCCGGTCAGGGACACGGAGATCATCAAGCGAGGGAGGTCAACGCCGCTGGACCCCTCCCTGCCCATAGACGAGCGGGAAATAGTCTCCCGCATTCTGATAGACGCCACCATGCCCTTCGAGTGGAAGGAAAAGCCTCAGGAAGTCAGGCTTGATGAGGAAATGGAGAGGAAAGTTATAAGCCGCTGGCAGGAGTATGGCTTTGAAAATCCTTATTAAAGGAGGAATATGAGGCCGATAAGATATGATGAGGCCGAGATTAAAAAATATATGGGGGAGGGTCACTGGGAGAACACCATTCTTCCCGATTACTGGGAGTGGAATGCCAGGAGGTGGCCCGACCGGGAAGCGCTGATCGATTCCGAGGGAACCAGGCTGACCTGGGCTCAAGCGGTGCAGCGAGTTAACCGCATTGCCCTGGCGCTGGTCAAGGAGCTAAAGCTAAATCGGGATGACCGGCTGATGATTCAGCTCCCCAACATCGCCGAGCACGTCCTGGTTCGCCTGGCCTGTGAGAAGGCCGGCATCCTTTCCATCCCCGAGATGCCCACCTTCCGCCAGACCGAGCTCAAGTGGATCGGTGATCAGACCCAGGCCGTGGGGCTGGTGATTCCGCGAGTTTATCGAAACTTCGATTATTACCAGATGGCCCGGGAGCTTCAATCGGAGCTCCCTCACCTGAAGCACATCATCATTGCCGGCGATGAGGTTCCTGAGGGATGTCTCTCCCTTAAGGAGCTGATGGAGCACCCTTATGAGGAGGAATACGACCTGAGGGAACTTGAGAGCAGAAGGCTGGACCCGATCCACGAGGTCGGCTTTCTGCTCACCACTACCGGAACCACGGGCACGCCGAAGATCATCGAGCATCGCATCGCTGCCCGAGAGATCTGGACCGCCAAGGCCCACATCAGGAACTGGGAGCTGGGGCCAAGCGATGTCGTCCTCGCCTTCGCCCCGATCGCCGGGGCGGCCGGGGGCACCCCAGCCTATGTCACCGCCCCGGTGGCCGGAGCCAAGATCGCCCTGGAGCATGAATATAAGGGCGAGGAAGTCCTTCAACTGATTGAGAAGGAGCGGGTCACCGTTCTGGCCCTGGTGCCCACCCAGCTAGCCAGGCTGGTGCAGCTTCCGCTGGAAAAGTATGACCTCTCCTCCCTGCGCATCCTGAAGACCGCTGGTGGCTACCTGCCACCTTCCCTGGCTCAGGAGGCCGAGGAAAAATTCGGCTGCCCCATCTTGGGGACCTTTGGCAGTCAGGACACCGGCTCGGTCTCCGGCGTTCCCCTCTCCGCCTCTAAGGAAGAAAGATACACCACCGTGGGGAGAATACATCCGGGGGTCGAGGTAAAAGTGGTGGATGAGCAGGGTCGCGAGGTAAAGCCGGGGGAGGTGGGCACGCTCTACTTCCGAGGACCGGGCAACTCCATCGGCTATTACCGGGATCTGGAGAAGACCCTCACCGAGGCCTATGATAAGGAAGGCTGGGCCACCACCGGAGATCTGGTGACGCTCACCGAGGACGGCTGGCTGAAGATCGTGGGCCGCAAGAAGGACATCATCATCCGTGGCGGGCAAAACATTTACCCTCGGGAGATCGAGGATTACCTCATCGCCCATCCAAAGATCATCGAGGCTGCCGTGGTGCCCATGCCTGATCCAGTGATGGGCGAGAGGGCCTGTGCCTTCGTTACCCTGAAGAAAGGGGAGCAATTCACCTTCGAGGAGATGGTGGAGTACCTGAAGAGCAAGAAAATCGCCATGTTCAAGATCCCCGAGAGGCTGGAGGTGCTGGAAGCCATGCCCCTGGCCGGAGCGGCCAAGATCGATAAGAAGGCGCTCACCCGGATGATAACCGAGAAGCTCAAGGCCGAGGGAAAGATAAAGTAGATCCTCAAGCTACCTGGCCAAAGCCAGCAAGGAACGGGGTTCCCATTAACTTGGCTGGCCTCTTTAGGTTTATCTTAACCATGCCGTGCTCCTCAGGTTTGTCTTAAGCCAACGGCGGAGGACGAGATGGAGAAGCAAATAGCCATACTAGTAATGGCAGAAGAGAAGTGGCGGGAGGCTGACTTCCTGCGTCGAGAAATGGAGTCCCGAGGGTTCAAGGCGCTGATGGTGGACATGGGCTTAATAGGAGAGCCACAGGGTCCCTGCGACATCCCCCGGGAGGAACTCATCCGGGTTAGCGGGAGAGATCCCGAGGAAGTAGCTCGCATAACCGACCGGGGAAAGCGAATGCCGGTCATGGTGGAGGGGGGCAGGCGAAAGCTCCAAGAGCTCTATTCACAGGGCAAACTGGCCGGGGTGATAAGCCTGGGTGGGGCTACCGGAACCCAAATGGGCACCAGCATCATGAAATCCCTCCCCTTTGGGGTGCCCAAGTTTGCCCTCTCCAGCACGGCCTCGGTAAGGGGGCTGGCTGAGAGGTACATCGGGACAGCCGATATAACCCTGATGCACACCGTGGTCGAGTTTGGCGGACTTGATGACCTTATGAGGAATGCCCTCAGCCGGGCAGCGGGCGGCATCTGTGGGATGGTCGAGGCCTCAGCTCAGGCGCCGGTCTCCCTCATCGGGGAGGGTAGAAGGCCCCTGGTGGCCATGACCCACTTCGGACCCTGTGAGCTCTGTGCCATGACCGTGCGAAGGCTTCTGGAGGAGAGGGGCTACCAGGTGGTCGGGTTTTCCGCCGCTGGCACCGGTGACCGGGCCATGGAGGAGATGATAGAGCAGCTGGGTGTCTTTCAGGGAGTGGTAGACCTCGCCCCAGGCGGGGTGGGTGAGGAGCTGTTGGGCTTTGCTCGAGCTGCCGGTCCCCACCGGCTTGAAGCTGCCGGCAGGAAAGGATTGCCTCAGGTAGTCAGCACCTGCGGCGTCAACTTTGGCAGTCCCCGGAAGAGGGATTATAAGCCGGAATACGAAGGCCGAAAGAAGTATGAGTATGATGCCCTGCGCACCTTCATCCGCCTATCGCCGGACGAACTCACGATGGTGGCCCAGGAGATAGCGCGCAAGCTGAATCAATCCCGGGGGCCCGTAAAGGTGGTCATTCCCCTGGGCGGCTGGTCCTCCGTGGACAAGAGGGGCACCTACTTCTACGACGGGGAGGCTGATAAGGTCTTCGTTGACGAACTAAAGAAAAACCTGAGGAAAGACATCGAGGTTAGGGAGGTTGACGCTGATCTGGAGACGCCCGAGTTTGCCCAAGCGGTGGTCGCGGCCTTCGAGGAAGTGATGTCGGCCAGCGCAGGTGGTCCAAGGTGAGCAAGGAAATTTTGCTCCTCGGCACGCTGGACTCCAAGGGGCCGGAAGTAGGATATCTGAAGCAGAAGATCGAGGAAAGGGGCTGGAAGACCCTGGTGGTTGATGTGGGCCTCCTGGGGCCAGCCCTCTGTCCGGCCGATATCACCCAGGAGGAAGTGGCTCAAGCCGGGGGTGAGGACTTCTCTCATATGAAAGCCCGGCATGACCGAAGTCATTCGGTGGAGGTGATGACCCAGGGAGCGATCCGGAAGGTCCTCGAACTCTATTCCCGGGGAAGATTGGGCGGGGTGATGGCCGTCGGCGGAGGAACCGGCACCGCCATCGGCACGGCGGTGATGCGGAGTCTCCCCTTTGGCGTACCAAAGGTAATGATTTCCACGGTGGCCTCGCGCGATGTTCGGGACTACGTCGGAACCAGCGACATCCTGATGTACCATTCGGTGGTAGATCTGGCCGGGCTCAACTCGCTCGCCAAGGCCATCCTCGAGCGAGCAGCGGGAGCCGTGACCGGCATGGCCGAGGCAGCTTCAGAAATAAGGCCGGAGCGTCCGCTGGTGGCGGTTACCTCCTTCGGGATCTGCCCTCTGAGCGCTGAAAGGGCTGGCTCCTTGCTGGCCGAGAAGGGGTATGAGATGGTGACCTTTCACGCCAACGGGGTAGGCGGAAGGGCTCTGGAGGAACTGGCGGAGCAGGGATTATTCGCCGGCATACTGGACTTCGTGACCCACGAGTTTGCTGACCAACTATATGGTGGCTACTGCTCCGGCATAGGCCCGGAGAGGCTGTCCACAGGAGTCAGGAAAGGGGTGCCCCTCATTGTGGTTCCGGGGGGACTTGATTGTATAGTTTTCAATTCCGCTGAGGACGTTCCCGAAAAGTTAAAGGGGCGTCGGCTTTACCATCATGACGTTCGCGTGGCCGTACGCACCGCCCGCGAGGAGCTGGAGCTAATCGCCAGGACCATGGCTGAGAGGTTGGCCGGAGCCAAGGGCCCAGTGGGGGTGCTCATTCCCCTAAAGGGGTGGTCCGAGGCGGACAAGGAAGGAGAGCCTCTCTTCGATCCCCTGGCCGATGAGTTCTTCATCGAGGCTCTGGAGCATTTGCTTCCCTCAGAAGTCCCCCTCAAAAAGGTCAACCGGCACATCAGCGACCCTGAGTTCGTTCGCCAGGCAGTCGACTGGCTCGACGAGCTCATCCGCAGCTTGAGTTAGCGTTGTTACAGGTTTGCAACCCCTTCCGAGCCGATGTTATAATTATTCCCGGTGGGCCGCTAGCTCAACTGGTAGAGCAACTGACTCTTAATCAGTAGGTTGCGGGTTCGAGTCCTGCGCGGCCCACCATACCGTACAAAAGACAGAACCTCGGCACTTTCCTTGACTGCCCCATCTGGTGGTAGAGGTATAGTGTAGGTCAGCACTACATCCTTCTCGTTAACCAGGACCTCCTTGACAAAGCTCCTGATGAAGGCCTTCCTTTCCGTGAGAGGGCTCTGATTAGGCGCACCAGGGCTTCGAACTTCCCGGCGTTTAGGTAAAGGGCCCGACAGGTCCCGGCACCCCTCTTAAGCAGCGTGCCACACACGTAGTAGGCGAACTTCCCGCTCTTGGCTTCCTGGGCCACCATGGCTCGGCCGCATATCCCACAGCGGGCAAAGCCGCTCAGCAGATAGGGGCTGCTCACCCTCCTTGGGTGGGAGAAGGCTGGGGCTTGAGGGTGTCAGGAAAGCCTGAGGGAGGTGATGGAGGCAGTGCAGGAAGTCAAAGCGGTGAAGGTGGAACTAAATGGCGATCTCTTCCTGACCTCGTGAAAGTTTAGCCCAGGATTTCCTCGGCGGGGAGTTCTAGGTGGGGGAAGGAATTCGGGAAAAGGTGAGCACCATGGCCTAGGGTTTGCACTTCACGATAGCCTTCAGGGGAAGGGTTTCGATAGACTTCTATCGCCTTACCTTCCAGGTCTACCAACCAGGCCTCGCCGATTCCGAAGCGGGCATAGAGGGGGATCTTTATCTCCCGGTCGTATTCCGCCGAAGTCTCGGCGACCTCGATGAGAAGAAGCACGTCCTCGGGGCCGGGGTGGGCCGAGGCGTAGAAATCCTCCCGGGGACGGAGCAGTGTCACATCGGGCTGAGGCTCGGAATGCTCCCCCAGACGGATGGGGTTTTGAACCCGGACAATGGCTCGCTCACCTATTCGCCTTGACAAAATCCGATTAAGTCGGTCTACAACTGCAGCATGCCTGCTTCCAATAGGTGCCATATTTACAATCTCCCCTTCGATGAGTTCCACCCGGTCATCCTCACCGAGAATCCCAGCCTGAGCCATGCGGTGGTATTCCTCCACGGTGAAAAGCCTCTTCAATGCCCGAATTGCCATTTCAAACCTCTTTACCGATTTTATCGTTTGCCCCAACCGTTTGCAAGTGGCCGATTTGCGTCATAATTTTTGTTACTGAAGATGGTATTATCGAATCAAAAATAGGGTTACCAGGGATAGGATGATGCAGAGTAGCATTAGGGAATATGCCGAGGTGATGCGCTGCCGGTACTTGAACGCCAATCGTGGGGAGGTCGACTCCTGAATGAATTTGTCTAGGTCACCGGCTACCACTGCAAATCAGCCACCCGACTCCTTCAAGGAAGAAAGAAGAGGCCCTCAAGTCATCGTCGGGGAAGGCCCAGGAAATACAGCCAATCTAGCTAGGTCTTTCATCCCAACTTTCTGACTGGCTCAAAGGCGAAGAATACCCTCTCAGCCAGCCACCTCTCTCGACCGACCTCTATTGGATGAGCCGGCACATCGAAAACCACGAGCTGCACCTCATCACCTTCCTTGAGCTCCCCCGGAGAACAGTTTATCACCCGACTCAGCAGGTGCCTCACTGGACTTTCCTCGCCAAGGTCAATCCAGGCATCGATCAGGGGCGGCTCAAAGCAGAGGGGAACGCCTCCCCACTTCTCCACCACCACCAGCACTTTCCCCCTCTTCGGCAACTCTATCCACTCC
The DNA here is from genome assembly GCA_965612975.1 of uncultured Dehalococcoidia bacterium. Classification (GTDB taxonomy): domain Bacteria; phylum Chloroflexota; class Dehalococcoidia; order SZUA-161; family SpSt-899; genus CAZYDA01. The sequence continues at coordinate 20,742 of CBFDTP010000010.1, forward strand.
AGCTCCTCCGAATAACACTCCGGGCATATCACCCGAGGTGGATAGGCCACCTGCCTACACTCCCGGCACCTCGTTGTGGTAAACCGGCCCTCTCTAAGGTTTTCATAAAACCGGTAAAGCCGGTTGAACTCCTTAGCCTCTATCGGCCAGATATCTAGCGTAGGAGAATATCTGCCCTCCAAGAAAGGTATCCCCGTCACTGACATTTCTCCCCCTTATTTTGCTGGCTCTCGGCCATAGATGACCACCGTGTGTTCCACATTGGCCCCGCTTAAGTTGTGTGTCAGGCCGATCGCCGCCCCTTTAACCTGATTTATCGCTCTCCCCTGAAGCTGTTTTAAGACCTCCACGGCCTGACGAACTCCGGTGGCCCCGAAGGGATGCCCACAGGAAAGGAGTCCCCCATCGGTATTGATGGGGATCCTGCCCCCGAGCTTCGTTTGCCCTGAGGCTACGAAAGAGCCACCTTCCCCCTTTCGGCAAAATCCCAGCTCTTCCACCTCGATTACCTCAGAGATGCTGAAGCAATCATGTACCTGGGCCACGTCAATCTCATCAGGGCTTACCCTCGCACTCCTATAGGCCCGCTGAGCCGCCAGCCGCAAATGTGGCCAGTCCCCCAGATGTTCCCCGGGCCAGTTAGCTGTCACGCTGTGCAGTGAGACCTGGGCTCCTCCCCGAATGTAAACCAGTGGCCTTTCCGTAAGCTCCTTGGCCCGCTCTTCAGAGGTGATGATTACCGCCGCTGCACCGTCGGACAAAGGACAGCAGTCATATAGTCCCAGGGGCGGGGCTATCTCCCTGGCGCCGAGCACCTCCTCCAAGGTCAGCTTCTTTTGAAAATGACCCTTTGGGTTCGTCAGGCCGTACTCATAATTTACTACCGATACAGCGGCCAACTCTTCCCTTTTGGTCCCATAATGCCTCATGTGCTCCTTGGCCATCATGGCAAACCATAAGGGTGGAGGCCCCACCCCTTGCGGCGCATCCCAGTCATGGTCGACCGCGGCAATCTCATCATATTGCACCTGCCATCTTTCCGGGGTGTAGAGCTTCTCACAGCCCATTACCATCACTACCTCCGCCATTCCACTTTCCACCAGTCCCTTTGCCAGCAGGATCCCGGTGCTCCCTCCGGCACAGAGGACGTCCACCCGCGCACAGATGGAGGTCGGCCTTAGGCCAATTCGCTCGGCCACCACTGGAGCAGTATTGGCCTGGCAGGAACGTCTCCCGACAAAGGTCGAGGCAAAAAGCAAGCCATCGATGTCCTTTGGTCGAAGGCCGGGAATATCGGCCAGACATTCCTTAGCTGCCTCCTGGGCCATGTCTAGATAACTTGCTTCCCTCACCCCCCACTTGCTCATCCCACCGGCAATTAGGCAAGCATTTCTTTGCGCCAACATTCACCTCCTGAACTAACTGCCCCTATAGCCTCAATCTATAGTATAATCTCCCTTCTCAAACCAATATATTGCCTTCCCCTTCGGTATATCCCGGATGATCTCCCTCCTTCACGACATCCGCTCAGGAGCCGGTTTTTAGAACTATGGAAATATACCTCTCAAAGTCATGGCAGCGGCCAGGCGGCGTACCGCAACCATGCAGGCCGCCGTCCTCATGTCCACCCTTTCCTTCTGACTGATCTCAAACACCTCCTCAAAGGCGACCGTCATGATCTTCTGGAGGTGGTCGTTTACCTGAGCTTCATCCCAGAAGAAGGATTGCAGGCTTTGCACCCACTCGAGGTACGATATTATAACTCCCCCGGTATTGGCCAGTATGTCAGGGACAACGAATACACCGTTATCATACAGGATTTTATCTGCCTCCGGGGTGGTGGGACCGTTTGCGCCTTCAATGATTATCTTGGCCCTCACCGATGCAGCATTGGCTTCGGTGATCTGATTTTCAATGGCAGCGGGCACCAGGATATCGCACTTGAGCCCCAGGAGCTCGTCATTGGTTATGGTCTCAGCGCCCTTGTAGTCGATCACCGAGCCAGTTTCCGCCTTATGGCGGAGTAGCCCCTCGACATCGAGGCCCGCGGGGTTGTGAACGCCACCCTTAGAGTCACTTATGGCAATTATTCGACAGCCCTCCTTGGCCAGGAGCTTAGCTGCGGCAGACCCCACGTTACCGAAGCCCTGCACCGCTACCGTGGCTCCCTTGAGATCCAGATTCAAATGCCTGGTCGCCAGCCGGGCAGCGATCATGCAGCCGCGTCCGGTAGCCTCGAATCTACCCTTGCTGCCGCCTATCTCAAGGGGTTTGCCGGTGGTAACCGCCGGCACGGAATAGCCCTTCCCCATGCTATAGGTGTCCATGATCCAGGCCATGATCTGAGGATTGGTGCCCACATCAGGTGCCGGGATATCGCTCTCCGGGCCTATCAGTATCGTGATTTCACTGGCATAGCGGCGGGTTAACCTCTCTAGCTCGCTAGAGGATAAGGTCTTCGGGTCACAGATGACGGCCCCCTTGGCGCCCCCGAAGGGTATATTGACCACCGCGGTCTTCAAGGTCATCCTGGCCGCCAAGGCCCTCACCTCATCCAAGGTGACTTCCGGGTGGTAACGAACTCCCCCCTTGGCCGGCCCTCGGGAATGATTGTGCACCACCCGGAAGCCGGTAAAGACCCTTACCGCCCCATCGTCCATTTTTACCGGAAAGTGAACGATTAGCTCTCGCTCACATTCGCTGAGCCTGACCCGACAGGCTTCATCAACCCTCGTCCGCTCGCAGGCAGCATCGATCTGCTCGGTTACGATCTCAAATGCCCCCTTCTTATCGCTCCCATTCATCAATGCACCTCCTACCAAGTTTTATGTGGTTTATGGGAACGGGCTCTGCCCGTTGAGGTCGAGAATGGTAGGACAGGAGAACTCCGCTGCGCCCGGACTCAAGAGGGACCACACCGTCGTTATCAATCCCCTGCTTATTTCTAACTTTATGAAGCTCTCCCTCAGGAAAGCCAAAACGGTGAGAGAAAGGGAACGACTTTCTTCCCAGATCGCCAGGCTCAAGAACGACATTGAAAAGCTCCCGTCGGTTACCTTCCCCGAGCTCCATAAGGCCGCCAATTTCTACTCCAAAGCTTAGGCCTCAAGCGGCACCATGTCAAGGTCTGCTCGAGCTTTTCGGGTGTGGTTAAGCTATTTACCCCGGATCGATTAGGTTGCAGCCCCTCAGGCCTTACTGCTACAATTTAGGAGGTTTATGTCAATAGAGCATGCTCGGCCCTATGTGCCACCCGTTCTGCACCTGATCAGCGCCAACATAGCTAAATGGGGCAATCCCCTCGGTCTGCGGAAACAGGACTGCACCTCCTGGGCAGATGACCTTCAAATCCCGACCAAGGGCAGCATAGTCCTCCACACCGGCTGCGAATATCAGCTAACCCCTTACGTTCAACTTCTACGGGATGTTCTTAAGAGGGTTAAATTCCAAGACACCCTTTTATCCACCACCTCGATCATCCAAAGGATCACCAAGATCATCGGATTAGATTTAACCAAAATCTTCGCCCAGGTAAGCAAGAAGGAACGCGAGACCTTCGACCACCTTCTGCGGATGGCTGCCCTAACCTTAAGCAAGCTCGGGGTTGATTTCGCCTACCTCAAGGAGGAGCTTTATGCCGGGGCTTTGCTTTACGAGCACGGACTCTTTGAGGAATTTGAGAGGCAAGCCTATAGGGTGGCAGAGCAGTTCAGAAAAGCCGGGGCAACGAGGATCATCGCCCTCACCCCCCATGCGGCTGAGACCCTCCAGCAGGTTTATCCGAGGTTTTTGAGCAATTTCGACTTTGAGGTCACCACCTACGTGTCCGTGGTGGCCGATGCCCTGGCAAGGTCCGAAAGGAGGCTTTCCTTGCCCCAACTCCTGAGCGCGACCCTTCATGACCCCTGCCACCTGGCCCGCTCTCTGAATCTGACGGAGGAACCCCGGAAGGTGCTCCGGGCCATCAAGAACCTGGAGCTTAAGGAGGTCGCCTCAAATAGGGAGCTGACCGTGTGTTGCGGGGCGCCCGGCGAACTAATATATCCGGAGCTGTCTGAGCTCCTGGCTTCCCGAAGGGCTAAGGAACTAGCGGACACCGGAGCCGAAGCGATCATTACTCTGTGTCCTTTCTGTTACGCCAGCTTAAGCCAGGGTGCCAGGTTATCGGGAACAAAGGTTAGAGTGATGGACTTCATCGAGGTCCTCTATCAGGCGTTGGGAGGCAGCGATGTCCGAGGCTAAGCTGCTGTTTCGAAAGTACGCTGAGCGACTCTTGCAGGCTGCCCGGAATGAAAGCATCTCCCTGGCCATCTCCAAGTCGGTGGCTAACTGGAGGGAGAGAAAGGCCAAGGCCCTGGCCAGATTTCCCGACACGGTTGAGTTGGCCAAGGAGGTCAGACGTCTCAAGGAGAACTCGCTGGAGAGGCTCGACGAACTGGTTCAACAGGCCTCAAGAACCCTGGAGGAGAACGGAGCAAAGGTACATCATGCTGCCTCAGCGGACGAGGCGCGAGAAATCATCGGCCAGCTGATCGGCACCGACAAGGTGGTCGTGGCGGCCAAAAGCATCACCGCCGAGGAGGTGGGATTGAGGCCCTACATAGAAAGCCTCGGGAATGAGTTCTGGGAAACCGATATGGGCGAATTCATCCAGCAACTGCGCCGGGAGAAACCCATGCACTATGGCCTCCCCTCGCTTCATGTAACCCGAGAGGAGGTCGCCAAGGTTCTAACCGGTTCCTTCGGCCGGGAAATTCTCCCTGAGGCATCGGCCGAGGTGAGAGCGATAAGGGAATTCCTCCGGAGCAAGTATTCCAAAGCCGATGTCGGCATAAGCGGGTGCAATGTCCTAGCAGCGGATACCGGCTCGGCGATACTCATTGAAAACGAGGGCAATATCCGCGCGGTAACCAATGCGCCGCTTCACATTCTCCTGGTCGGCATCGAGAAGGTCGTCCCCACCCTTCATGATGCCTTCAAGGTAGCAGAGGTAACGTGGCGATACTGCGGATTCACTGCACCAGCTTACCTAGACATCATTAGTGCTCCCAGTGCCACTTCAGATATCGAGTTTAACCTGGTTCGGGGCGCCAGCGGTCCGTTAGAACTCCACGTCGTTTTCCTGGACGGCGGGCGCCGCACCCTAGCCCAGGATCCCCTCCTAAAGGAGGCGCTCTACTGCCTCAGGTGTGGAAACTGCTTGCTCGAATGCCCGGTTTTTCAACTGGCCGCGGGGTATTACGGCGATCACGGGCATCTGGGGGGTATCGGGGCCATCTGGGCGGCCTATGTCACCGGCAGTCTGGCGGAAGCCGCTCCTCTGGCCTATACCTGCCTTCGATGTGGGCGTTGCACTGAGGTTTGTCCTCTTTCCATCGACACCGGCAGGCTCATCGCCGAACTGAGACATACGATATACGATAGTGGGCGCTGCCGGAGACTGGCTCACTCCTGACCCCGGCCACCCTTTCCTATTGCCAACATTAGCGGCACGACGGCCAGGGTGATGGCCGCAAAGCTCAGCCAGGCCAATTGATAACTTCCCCTGACATCGAATACCCAGCCAGCGAAGGCTGGCCCGATTATCCCTCCAAGGGTTACCACTACTATCATCAGGCCCTGAATCGAGCCGAAGGCTCGGCGGCCGAAATATTCTCTCAGCATGGCGGACCTCAGGGCAAGTGCGCCTCCAAACGCCGGGCTGAAGAAGGCCAGGAAGATGACAAACTGCCACAGGGCACGCCCGTCGTAGCAGAAGAAGGTCAGGCCAAGGGCCTGGAGGAAGAAAGTGGTGGCCATAACAAAACGCTTGTCGAAGACGTCACCCAGCCAGCCAAGGGACAGCCGGCCGGCGACGCTGGCGAGAGGAATGAACATGGCCACCAAGGCAGCTAGTTCCTCCGAGAAGCCCAGGTCGGCGAAGTAGGGCATCACATGGAGGGTCACCGCGTTCAGAACCATGAACTGAATGGCAAAGGCGAGCACCAGAAACCAGAAGGCCCTGGTTTTTAAGGCCTGTGAGGCGGTGGATTCCACCTCTGCTAGATAGGCATTGGCTCTGCTCTGCGCCGTTTCCCGGACATCGGGAGACTCCCCATCGGGTAAGTATCTGTATTGTTCCGGCCGATGTCGTAGGAGGAGCAAGGCCGGAAGGATGACCAGCCAGGTGGCAAAGCCCAAGATGGCCAGAGTCATCCGCCACCCGTGTTGAGCAATAAGCCAGACCATTAGCGGGAGGAGGAGGCCACCGGCTCTGTACCCGGCGATGGCCAAGCCAGTGGCCCGGCCCACTTTCTTCCTAAACCAGTTGGCCACCGCGGTGGTGGTTACCACCTGGCCCAACCCGCTAAACCCGATGGAAAGCACCACAAAGCCGGCATAAAACATGGCCAGGGAGCCTGTACGGCTCAGCAGGAGCAGGCCAGCCCCGCTCACCAAACCGCAAAGGGCAACCACGCTCCTCGGGCCTAGCCTGTCCGAGAAGAAGCCCGTCACTGGCCCCAGCAGCCCCATCTCCACGCTGCGCAGGGAGGCGGCCAAGGAGACGGTGAGATAGGTCCAGCCAAACTCCGCCACGATGGGATTGACGAAGGCGGTAAAGCCGTAGAAAAGACCTCCAGCCCAAAGGGAGATGATGGCACATCCCAGCACCACCCACCACCCGTAGAAAATCGGGCGTCTTGGCACAAGGCTAAGTATAATCTGACCTTTAAGACCTTGCAAGAGGCGGGCCAGCACATCAGGTTGCAAGCTTCGAACTTTGTTGCTAAAATTTCTTCGAAGGTTCGGTAGGTGGAGAAGGAAAAGCGCCTGGAGATAATACGCCATTCTGCCGCCCACATCCTAGCCGAGGCGGTGCAGAAGCTCTTCCCCGAAGCCAAGTTTGGCATTGGCCCGCCAACTGCTGAGGGCTTTTATTACGACTTCGATCTTCCCCGATCGCTCACCCCGGACGACCTCTCCCAAATCGAGGAGCTGATGCGCGAGTCCATTGCTGCGGATCATCCCTTCATCCGGGAGGAGGTGAGCCAGGAGGAGGCTCGTCGAATTTTCGCCTCCCAACCCTACAAACTGGAGCTCCTCGAGGAGATCCCGGACGAGAAGGTCACCATCTACCGCCAGGGGAACTTCGTCGACCTCTGCCGCGGACCTCATGTGGCTTCTACCGGCGAGGTCAAGGCCTTTAAGCTCCTCAGCATAGCCGGGGCTTACTGGCGAGGCGACGAGAGAAGACCCATGCTACAGCGAATCTACGGCACCGCCTTCGAGACCCCAGAGGAGCTGCAAGATTACCTTGCAAAGCTGGAAGAGGCCTCCCGGCGAGACCACCGACGACTGGGACGAGAACTGGACCTCTTCAGCCTCCACGAAGAGGCCGGTGCGGGACTCATCTTCTGGCATCCTAAGGGGGCCATCATCCGCCAGATAATAGAGGACTTCTGGAAGCAGGAGCATCTCAAACGAGGCTACGAGCTGGTTTACACCCCCCACCTGGCCAAGGCGAGCATCTGGGAAAGGTCAGGGCACCTCGACTTCTACCGCGAGAGCATGTATCCCCCGATGCAAGCTGAAGGTCAGGACTATCTGGTCAAGCCGATGAACTGTCCGGGGCACATCCTGATTTACAAATCCAAGCTCCGAAGCTACCGCCAGCTACCGATGAGATTGGCCGAGCTGGGCACGGTTTACCGCTGGGAGCGCTCCGGGGTGCTTCACGGGCTCACTCGCGTTCGAGGATTTACCCAGGACGATGCCCACATCTTCTGCCGGCCGGAGCAGCTTGAGGAAGAGGTAATGGGGGTAATAGAGCTCGCTCGCTTCATGCTTCAGACCTTCGGCTTCGAGGACTATGAGGTCTTTCTCTCCACCCGGCCGGAGAGGTACGCCGGGACTCTGGAGATGTGGGAAAGGGCCACCTCAACCCTGGAAAACTCGCTCAAGCGCCTTGATCTGCCCTATGAAATCGATCCCGGGGAGGGCGTTTTTTATGGTCCCAAGATAGACATCCTCCTCCGGGATGCCCTCGGGAGGGGCTGGCAGGGGCCCACCATCCAGGTTGATTTTAACCTTCCCGAAAGCTTTGACGTGAACTACATCGGAGAGGATGGGAAGGAGCACCGGGTGGTCATGATCCATCGTACAGTATTGGGAAGCATGGAGCGCTTCCTGGCCTGCCTCATCGAGCACTACGGCGGGGCCTTCCCCGTCTGGCTCTCCCCCATTCAGGTTGTGATCATCCCCATCGCTGACCGACACCTCTCCTACGCTCAGGAGGTGGCTTCCGAGCTCAGGGCCGAGGGGCTAAGGGTTGAGCTCGACGACCGCCGGGAGCGCATGAACCTCAAAATTAGGGAGGCCCAGGTTCAGAAGGTCCCCTACATGGTGATAATCGGGGACCGCGAGGTACAAAGCTCCACCCTGACCGTTCGCCTGCGCACCGGGGAGAACCTCACCTCTCAGATGCTCTCCAACTTCAAGGAGAGGATCAAGAATGCCATAGAACTTCGAAAAGGACTCTAAATCGGACCCAGAAAGGCAACTTAGTCTCGTGCGGAGGCTGAGATACATGGGTAACACTCATGGTATGATTGGTAGGGGTTTCAACTTACCATGAGGAGTTACCCAT
>CBFDTP010000011.1:0-27951 GCA_965612975.1 uncultured Dehalococcoidia bacterium
TTTTCAAGCAGAAGACGGCATACGAGATCATGCCTAGTCTCGTGGGCTCGGAGATGTGTATAAGAGACAGGGATCGATACTCGAACAACGGGAAAGTGTCCGCCACATATACGACCCAGTTAATCCGGCTCAAAAGCTTCCTCAGAAGCTTGGGGCAGGACTTGCCCATCCGAAAGATTCCAGCTTACCCAGACACTTTCCATCAACCGACGCTAAGCAAGGAACAGGTGGAGGCTCTGATTTACGCCGCCGTGTTGAACGAAAAGCCCGATATGACGCTCCGCTTGCTCATTAGCACAATCTACGCCTGTCGAGTGGGGGAGCTTTCGAAGCTGACTAACGAATGCTTCGACTTGGAAGCCGATCCGCCTGTGGTCGAGATCCCCGTGGAGAAACGAAGTAAAGCGAGACGGCAGCCAATCCCGAAAGAGCTCGTCCCCTTCTTCAAAACTCCGCTAGCCCCCAGGACGAGGCGACAGTTGGAGCGGGACCTAAAGCGCATCGCAAGGGAAGCTGGCCTGGAGATTAAAGGCCCCTGGGGCTGGCACAGCATTCGAAGGTGCGTGGTAAGTTTGCTCTTTGCGGAGACACCCTTAAAAGAGCTCGAAATTGTAGACTTCCTGAGGTGGAGAAGGCCGTCTTGCCAATGGGGGGTACTCCCCACCTACGTGAAAACCCCAAAGGAAACCGGCGACTTGAAAGTTCTCCGGCATCACCCCTTCGTGCCCTTCTGGACCGATATGGTCGCCTTTTTGCCTTATCTGGAGCAGTGGCAACATATCTACGATGAAGCGAAGATTATAACAAAACCGGGACATCGAAGGTAAGGCTAACCGAATTGTAGCTCGGAGGGGTCGGAATGACTTTCCCCGGCCGAGGGTTTAGAATGATAGTGTCCGATGTACCAAATCGGTTGGTTCTCCACCGGCCGGGATGAGGCCGCTCGTGAGCTACTACAAGTAGTCTGGCAGGCCATCCAAGATGGCGAGCTCAAGGCTCGGATAAGCTTCGTCTTCAGCAACCGTGAGCCGGGGGAAAGCCCGGAAAGCGACCGATTCTTTGAACTGGTGGGAGCATACGGTTTGCCCCTGATCTGCCTCTCCTCCAGCAGGTTCAGGCGAGAGCGGGGATTCCCCCCAGGCTGGAGGCGGGACTACGACCGGGAGGTCATGGCCCGGCTAAAAGACTTTCCTTTCGACCTCGGCGTTCTGGCAGGCTACATGCTCATCGTGGGCGAGGAGATGTGCCAGCGATATAAGCTCATCAATCTCCATCCAGCTGCCCCCGGTGGTCCCGCCGGCACCTGGCAAGAGGTCATCTGGCAGCTTATCGAGAGCAAGGCCTCAACTACCGGGGTAATGATGCACCTGGTCACTCCCGAGCTGGATAAGGGCCCGCCGGTGACCTATTGCACCTTCACCATCAGGGGCGGGGCCTTTGACCATCACTGGAGGGAGTTGGAAGAGCAGGGCCTCGAGAGGGTGAGGGCTGGGCAGGGAGAGCAAAACCCGCTCTTCAAACTCATTCGCCAGGAGGGCCTGAAGAGAGAGTTCCCCCTGATACGGGCCACCCTGAAGGCCTTGAGTGAGGGTCGGGTGAAGATCGAGGAAGGAAAGGTCCTCGATGCTGCTGGAAGGCCAATCCCGGGCTATGACCTGACCTTCGAGATCGAGAAAGTCATACGCTAAAGGGGTAGGTTCTCAGGCACGGCTTATAGTAGGTAAGCTTCGCGGAGTTTCAAAGCCAGGTTGGCCCCCGTCTCCTCCAGGTTCTCACCGGTTACCATCTCACACCTCCCCATCTCCCTCTGGGAGATGAAGAGGTCGCGCAGTTGCACTCGCCTCATCTGGGGAAATTCGAGACCCAGGTCGGTCGCCCTCCAAGTGGTAACCGGCTTCTTCCGAGCAGCCACCAGTTGCTGCATGGAGGGGGTAGCGGAGCTGGCCCAGCTCATTGCTCACCGTGACCAAAGCGGGCAGGGGCATTTCAACCACCTCATAGCCATCCCGCTCCACCACAACCCCACCGTTCTCGATTTCCACCTTACGGGCCACGGAGTAGTCGGGCAAGAAGGCCAGAGGATTTACATCGGCGAGTTTGGAGAGCCCTTGAGGAACATAACCCAACAGGCCTTCCAGCTCTTCCGCTCCCCACTCCCCCCAGGCAGTCCCACTGGCGAGGAGACCCAGTGGGCAGAGGATGAAGAAAACGGCCAAAGGAATCAAGGCCCTCCTATAACGCTTCACCTTGGCTCCTTTCATCGGGATTGAGTTTGAAAACCTCCGGATGATACTTACCCAGGAAGGCCACCACCGCTCCGGTGATGGCTGCCTCAACCGGTCCGGCAATGGCGAGGTGCGCAATGAGCATGGCCGGAACCGCCTTTGAGAGGTCATAGGGACAGTAAAGAGGCGCTCCGGATGCCGTTTGGAAGAAATAGGGCTGAACGCCAAATTCGATCGCTGCCATGAGCGCAGCGGCGTTAATCCCGATATAACCGCCGATGGCCGCTGCCAGCCATCTCCGACGCGAATCGAAAGAGGAACCCCGGCCGATAAGCCGATAAACGAGGTATCCGACGAAGGGAAGCACAAACCCCATGTTAAAACAATTAGCTCCTATAGCAGTAAGTCCCCATCCCCGAAAAACAGGGCCTGAACTATAAGAGCCAATGACTCCCCCTAACACTGCGGCCCAAGGCCCGAGGAGGATGGCCATGAGCGTCCCGCCAACGGCATGAGCCGTTGTCCCCCCAAACACCGGGACGTTGAACATCATGACCAGGAAGGAGAAGGCGGAGAGCAAAGCCAAGGCGGGCACCGCTCGGTGGGTGAAGTCTTCCTCACCAGCGCCGTGGCCCTGGCCCATAGGGGTACGGCCGCAATATACATCACCCCACAGGTCAGGGGCGACAGGTAGCCATCGGGTATATGCATCTCATCCCCTTCCAATACATATTGCAATCAATTGCAATAATTCGTCAAAAATAAGAACCTTCAAAAGCTATTCACAGCTCAAACAATGGCCAAAGATCGCCAAGTGTCTTATATCGGCTCGAAAGTTATACTTGCGCAGGAGAAGCTCCTCGAGCGGCTCGAGGATTTCCTCCTCCACATCGAATACCCGACCGCATTTCTGGCAGATGAGGTGATGATGATGTCCCTTGTCGGCGTGATGGTAATAGAGTCGGTCACCGCCGAGGTCGGTCTCGTCAACTAGGCCCAGCTCCTTTAAGAGCTCCAGCGTGCGGTAAACGGTGGAGCGATTTATCCGGGGGTACTTCGCCCGCACCTGGTTATAGATATCTTCCGCGGCGAGATGCTTATCAGAGCTATGCAATACATCCAGTATGGCCAGCCGCTGAGAGGTGAGACGATATCCCTTCTCCTTGAGTATTTGGTAGCAGCTCATCCTTCCGTCAAGCTCTCCAGGAGGATGGTTGAGTTCTGGAAATCGATCTCCCTAAGGCATGCCTGTAGTTCCCTCTCCTCGCCAAACAGGGTTCGAAAACGAAGTTTGTTCCCCTCCACCCGAAGTTCAGCCACCTCCTCCAAAAGAGGTCTCTTCTCATCATCCAGGTAAGCCCTAGCCAGGCACATCGCTACCTCCTTCTCTCATGTTTACGGGGATTTGTCCAAGTTTTCCAGGACTCGGCTGAGGGTTTTGCTGGCCTCTTTCATCTGCTGGGCTGCTCGAAGTAGCTCGGCTGAGAGGTCTTCGCCCAAGACCTTGGCCTTCTCAGCCCATCCCTCAAGCTCGCCCGCATGCTCACGGTTGTGTTCAATCCAGTAATTCAGCAGCACCTTTAACCTCTGTCGTTGAACGTCGTTCACCAAACTTCCTGAACTGGTTGCAATTATTTGCAGCACTAGAATACCAGAAACCTCAGGCGATTGCAACATAAAAAGCGGGGAGCCTGTGGCTCCCCGCTTTGACAGCCAACTTAGATTTGAAGTCAGTTACCGAGGTTGGACTTCTAGGGCCCTCACCGCTTTCCCAAAGTAAATCCTCATTGCTCGTTTAGTGCCCCACATCCCCGAGATACCATTTACCTCATAGGTTCCGTGACCCCAGAGGCGGGCAATTCCCCTCCCCACAGCTTTGAGCCTCACATTGATCCCGGAGATCACCACCACCACCCTCTTCCCCTTGATGATGGCCCTTCCATGGAAGCCCGAATACTGCTGCCACCCATCGGGGAAGACCTTCTTCTTGCCGTAGCCGGTGACCTCTATGCTCGCATTTCCCCCGATGTCCTTCACCCACAGGATGCCATCCCCTTCAACCTTTATCCAGGCTCTTCCCTTGAGGAGAGCTATTCCATCCCCCTGGGCCTTAAGAACTCCCGCCCCTTTGAGATTGAGATAGGCCTCATCAACCTCCTCCTGGACCTCTGCCCCTGCCACCGGGGCAAAGACCATCATGAGTAGAGCCACGAGCATCCCCGCTATTAACAGCCTTTTCATCTAACGCCTCCTTTTTAAAGGTTCCTTCCATTTTTATAACGGGGATTGGTAAAAAAAGGTTAGCCCACCAAGTGCTTCCAATTGCTGGACTCTGAACTCGTAGCTTCAAGGGGCTTGAGCTAGAGGTCAAGAAGAAGCTCTCTGATTCGTTGAGGGACGTCCGAAAGGGGCACAAGCTCGGCCTTATCCTCACGACGCAGCTTCACCTCAGCGCTCCCCTGCCTGACGGTGCGGGGGCTGAGAACCAGCCTCAGGGGAAGGCCCAGTAGATCAGCATCATTGAATTTGACCCCGGCGGACTCCTCCCGGTCGTCGTAGAGCACCTCGAATCCCTCGCTGAGGAGCCTCTGATAGAGGTTCTCCGCTTCCTGAGCCACCTCGGCATCCTTTAAGCTCAGCGGGCAGAGGTATATCTGATAGGGGGCTATTGAAGGAGGCCAGCAGATGCCCTTCTCATCGTGGTTCTGTTCCACCACCGCCGCCAGCAGCCTCCCCAGGCCTATCCCATAGCAGCCCATGACGATCGGCCGCTGCTGGCCTTCCCTATCCAGGTAAAAGGCTCCGAAGCGCTCGCTGAATATGGTGCCCAGCTTGAACAGATGCCCCACCTCGATCCCCCGGGCCGAGCAAAGCTCTCCGCCACACCGAGAGCAGCGATAGCCCCCTTGAGCCAGGGCAATATCCACCAACAAATCAACCTCAAAATCTCGTGGGTAGTTGGCGTTTCGAAGATGGGTGTCCGGCTTGTTCCCCCCGACCACGAAGTTGTTCCCCAGGAGGATGGAGTCGTCGGCCACGATCTTTATTCCCGAGAGGCCCACCGGTGAAGCCGAGCCAGCTACCAGGCCTGCCCTTTCCACCTCCTCGCTGGTGGCCAGCCCAAGCTCAAAGCACTTCAGGGCATTCTTAAGCTTCACCTCGTTGACCTCCAGATCCCCACGAATGACCACAAATACAACTTCTCCATCGGCGGAGTAAAATACGGCCTTGAGGGTTTTCTCCCGGGGAATCCTTAAATACTGAGAAAGCTCCTCGATGGTTTTAACCCCGGGGGTGGCCACCTCCTCCAGAGGTAGCGGCTCCTCCTTTTCCAGGGCTGGTTTGGAAAAGACCGCTCGCTCCTGGTTGGCCGAGTAGCCGCAGCTGGGGCAGTAGATCACCTCATCCTCCCCCCTCTCGCAGAGGGCCATGAACTCGTGGGAGTCCTTCCCCCCGATGGCGCCGCTATCGGCCTCCACCGGTATGATCCTGAGCCCACAACGCCGATAGACGTTTTCATAGGCTCGCATCATGAGGCGGTAGCTCCGCTCCAGTCCCTCCTCGTCGGCGTCGAGGCTGTAGAGGTCCTTCATGGCGAACTCCCGAACGCGGAGCAGACCACCTCTTGGCCGAGGCTCGTCGCGGAACTTGGTCTGTATCTGGAAGATAAGCTTCGGTAGGTCGCGATAGCTCCTGACCAGGTGGCTGGCCAGCAAGGTCACCACTTCCTCATGGGTAGGGCCAAGGCAAAGCTTGCGATTACGGCGGTCGAGGAGGGTGAAAAGTGACTTGCCAAAGGAACGATGACGCCCGCTCTCCTCCCAGAGCTCGAAGGGCTGAAGGACCGGCAGCATGAACTCCTGTCCCCCAGCCGCCTCCATCTCCTCTCGGATTATCTGCTCGATCTTGCGGAGAATCCTCCACCCCAGAGGCAGGTAAGAATAAACCCCGGAGGCGAGCTGCTCAATCATGCCCGCCCGGAGCAACAACCTGTGACTTATGGTCTCTGCCTCAGCCGGCGCCTCCCGCAAAGTCCTTCCAAAAAGCTTCGAAAAGCGTATCCCCTGCCCCTTCTTCATTCCTTGTCAGATTTAAGATTTAAATTTACGGGGTCCCCAAAAATTCGAAGAATTTTTGGGGTGAACATCACGTTCCTCTGGGCCTTTCCGCCAGCACCACCCACGCCTCCTTCTCCTCCTGACCCCTCCAGAAGGTTATCTTCACCCTTTGACCAACCCCGCATTCCCAGATGGCCTTTATCAGTTGAGTGGCCTCGGTCACCTCCTTATCCTGAAAGCGGGTGATGATGTCGCCTGGCTGAAGTCCGGCCCGGCCTGCCGGGCTATTCTTCTCCACACGAACGATGAGCACCCCTCTTGAGCGAGCCAGTCCTCGCTCCGAAGCTAGCTTCGAGGTCACCGTCTGCAGGACAACTCCAAGCCAGGCCCGGATCACCCGATGCGGAGGCTTGATCAGGGCTTCAAAGACCGGCTTAGCCGTGTTAGCGCTGATGGCAAAGCCGATGTTTTCCGCCCCACTTACCATCACGCTGTTGATCCCCACCACCTCCCCCTGCAGGTTAACCAGCGGCCCCCCGCTGTTCCCGGGGTTGATCGCCGCATCCGTTTGGATCACGTCATAGAAAGTGCTCTCCCCCACCCGGAAGGAGCGCCCCAGATTGCTCACCACCCCTAAGGTGACCGTGGGGCCGCCCTCAAGTCCGAGAGGATTGCCGATGGCTATCACCAAGTTGCCGGGGCGGAGCTTGGAGGCATCACCGAAGCTGGCCGAGGGGAAATTATCGCCTTCAATTTTGATAACCGCCAGATCCGTAAGGGGATCCGTTCCCACAATCTTGGCCGGGAAGGTTTCGGTGGTCCCTGGCAGGGACACCTCCACCTTCCTGGCCCCCTCCACTACATGGTTATTGGTCAGAATATAACCGTTGGGGTCGAGAATTACCCCCGAACCGCTCTGTGTCGCCACCACCGGCCCGAAGAGGAAGCTTTCGCTGACCACCTCGGCCGAGATGTAGACCACTGCCGGCATGACCCGCTCGACCACATCGGCGATCTGCTCCGACAGGCCACTGATTGAGCCGGGTATAGAGGGCTGGGGTGGGGAGGATTGAGCCTGAGTCGGGTTACCCTGAGCTACGGGGAGGGTGTGAACTGAGTTTGAGTTCCCCGGCTGACCCCCGGAGCAGCCAGAGAGCACGAGAAGGAGGGCCAGCAGCAAAGCTATCAGGCAACCAAACCTTGACCTCATTTTAAAACCCCACGCCTTATATAAACGGACCAAGGCCGATAAAGTGAAAGATTTTCACTAGGGGCGATGTCTCGATGAGCCAAGGGCCCGGGAATAAGTCTCGGAGTCCTCCTTGCCCCACTGCAGGGGAGTTATCTCAACATCTTCACCGGATGCCTGTGCCAGAATATTCTTCCTCGCCAGCTCCCGCTGGTGGCGAGAATAGATGGAGGTGAGCTTAGCGCAGAAGAGCAAAATCAGGGCTGAAACGTAAACCCAGACCAACAGAGCAACGATGGCCCCTATTGGCCCATAGATGAGGTTGTAGTGGGCAAAGGTGGTGGTATACCAAACGAAGGCCTGTTTGGCGGCCTCAAAGAGTATCGCCGCTGCCAGGGCACCCGGCCAAACGTCTCGAAAGCTCAGCCGGGCGTTGGGAACGAAACGGTACAGGAAAAGGAAGGTAGCAAAGGCGAGGTAAGTGGTCAGCAAAGCCAGCATGACCTGCCAAAAGAGGTCACCATTGAAGAAGTGAATTCCCATGAAGGGAAGGCTCAGCCGGCGGAAGACGCCCAGGGCCGTGGTTAGGGCGAAGGAGATGAAGAGGAGAAATCCCATCCCGATCATCATGAGGAATTCCATTAACCTCTCCGTGAAGAAGGGGCGAGGTTGCTTGACCCCCCATGCTGTATTAAGCGACTTCCTGATGGCATTGAAGACGGCCGAACCACCCCAGAGAAGGCCGATGACGCCCACGATCCCCGTCGCCTGCCAGGCGCTGGAGACCCCCTGAATGGTCTGAGCGATGAAGTCACCGGCTCCCGGAACCGGGAAGAAGCTGCTGATGTAATCAATGAGACGGGCCTGAAGTGTGGAGGAGCGTAGGACGAATCCCAATACGGAGATAAGGGCCAGGATTAAGGGAAAGAGGGAGAGCAACACGTAGTATGAAATCGAGGCCGCCAAGTGGGGACAATTATCGCTCAGGAACTCATCCACCACACCCTTCACAAAGGTGAACAGCCTCTTCCGGTTAGAGGGTCTCCTAAGCCAGGAAAGACGAAGCGGTGGTAAACTCAAATGACACCGCATGCTAGCTAAATCAGCCTGGAAAAGACTGCCTCCATGCTACAACACCCCTGAGCGGATGTCAAGCTACCCTTCAATGAGCCCCTTGCCTTTGGCGCCTCCAGAGGACGATGCCCGAAGTCGGCGTTCATCAAACTGCACCGCCAGGATCGGGAGCAGCACTATGGCGCTGGTCAGGCAGAGGAAGACATCGATGACCGTCACTTTACCGAAGTCGCGAATCATGGCGAAGTTGGAGGCCAGAAGAACTGCAAAGCCTCCCAAGGTGGTGATGCCCGAGGTCACTATGGCCCGCCCCAGCCTTGCCGAGGCAGTCAGCATGGCCTCGCGGGGCGGAAGCCCCTTCCCCCTCTCCTCCCGATACCTCTCCAGGAGAAGCACGTTGAACTCCGTTCCAATGCCGATGATGATGGCCCCTAAAACGACCGTCATCGGATTTAAGGGTACTCCCGTGAAGTACATCACCGCCGATGACCAACCGAGGACGAAGACGGTGGGGATGACGGCGAAGAATGCGCGGTAGAGGCTTCGATAAACGAGCAGCAGGGCGAAGAAAACCCCCAGAATTCCGGCCACCAGCGTGGGAATGCGGGTGCTGACCACCGCATCCATTGTCCTGATCCCCAGAACGAAGGTGCCGACCGGGGAAACTCGAATGCCCGGGGGTGGCTTCGCCCCACTTTCCATTTCCTCCAAGAGGGCGTGGACCTCCTCCAGGGGCAAATGCCTTACCGGGAAGGATATTATGGCCGTTGTTCCAGCCTCATTTATCAGCCGCTGACGCAGGGGAGCGGGAGCGGCCGTCAGGACGTGGCGGATCAAGGCCTCGTCCTCAGGCATGACTCCTCCAGCGGCCTGAGCAACCAGTTCGGCCGGACTGGATACCCCTACAAGCCCCGGGTGGAGCCTGATCTCCCTCTCACCATACTCCTGCATCCAGCAAAGTATCTCCGGTCGGAGCACGTTCTCGCCCTCCACCATGAACCGCAGTTCCCCAGCATACCCCATCACCTCCCGCACCTCCCGCTCCTCTTGAAGGTCAGGAACATCCTGGGGCATCAACTTCTCCCAATCAGTCACCACCGGCAGCCGGTGGTCCAGGAACAGCCCCGCCAGGGCCAAGATTACAGCCAGCGTTAATATGGGAATCGGGTGCTGGAGCACCCCTCGGGCGATGAATCCCAGAATACGCTCCACCCGGTGACTGGCTTCCTTAGCCTTCTCCCGCAGCCTCTCCAAGGGCAGAGCCCTGTCCCGCCGGTAGAGGATGGCGTTCAGGAGGAAAAGGGCCAGGAGATAGGAGAGGAATATCCCCAGGGCGAGAACCGTCCCGAAGTCCCTCACCATTGGTACTCGGGATAGTAGGAGGGTGAGAAAGCCAATGGCCGTGGCCAGAAGGGCTATCCCCACCGCCAGGGAGGTGCTGGACATGGAATGAACTATGGCCTCCGTTACTGAATTCCACTTCCTTAGCTCCTCCTGATAACGATTATGAAACTGAATGGAGTAGTCAATCCCCAGTCCGATGAGGACGGGCAGGACCGCCATGGTGGCCATGGATAGGGGAATGGAGAGGTAGCCCATGAGGCCGAAGGTCCAGAGCACCGCTATCAGCACCATTAGAAGGGAGAGGAAACGCCACCTTACCCGAAAGAGCAGGAGGAGAATGAGCAACATCACCCCGATGGCGAGCCCCAAAAGAAGTGACATACTTCGACTTATTCCCTGACTTATGGCCTGCATCAGCTCGGCATCGCTGGAAACCAACCACTCAGCGTCGCTAAAGGGATTACGGGAGAGGAATTCCTCTACCTCATCGATGGCTTGAAGCTCTTCCTCCTCGGAAAGATCGCCTACCGGGGTGAGGCTGATCAGCACATGCCCTGGATCAGGAACTACCGGGGAGAGCTCCGGATTCAGGGAACCATCGGGGGCATAGAGTAATTTCTGGAGCACGCGCGGGTCGCCTAGCGCGGAAAATCCCGCTCCGGGGTTCAGCTCACCCAAGGCCGGCCGAATGAAGGTAAGGGGGCTGAGCATGCTCATAAAGCGGGAGTCCTGAGCCACCTTCTCCTCCAGCTGAGCCATCACCTGAAGATTTGCTGGCGAGAGAATGTCCTCCACCCTGCCCCGCAACAGGATGACGATCAGCTCCCCGCCAAACTCCTGCTTGTACCTGAGGTAGTCTTGGAAGGTTTGAGAGCGAGGAGAAAGGAGCATGTCGAAGCCGGCTTTGGTGGTGATCCGAAAGACTCCCGGTACGGAAGCCCCAATGAAGGCCAAGATGAGCAAGATGATGAGGAGAGGATGTCGCTGGATAAAAGTGGCTACCTTTCGAGCTATCCGCTGCATTCCACCGGATAGATTCTCATCCTTAAAGCCCTCCCGGTCAATACCTCTCTATGCAAGGCGCCTAGTAGTCCGAGGTGGAAGAGGTTATAATCAGGCCGTGAGCCAGAGCGAGTGCGCCCTCGTCGAACAAGGCTTCATCCCGGGAAGCTGCGGAACCCTCTATAAGGGTCGGAAAGAGGCAGCCTGCCGGGTTACGCTCAAGTGGAAGGGCGACACGCCTTATCGGCTGATAAAGTCGACCCACCTTTCCCGCCCCGAACACTACTTTTCAATTTACCAGTCCGGTTGCAACTTTAGCTGCAAGAAATGCCACTCCTGGGAATTCACCCTCCGGGCCCAAGGGAAATGGATGTCTCCCAGGGATATTGCCCGGCTGGCTGATCAGTACGCCGAGCAGGTGACCTATTATGAGCCAAGGGAGCGGGCTACTTCCTTTCATGCCCTGGACCTCTGCCGGGGGTATGGTGCTTGCGTCGAGTTGGTCCCCCTTCAGCCAACCTGGACAGGGAGGCCATCAAAATACTCCCTGAGAAGGACGGGCCGACGCTCTCCCCTCTGCCCGGGGAAGCTGGAGCCGGAACAAATCATCCTCTCCCCGCAGGGCTTTGGGCCGGCGCGAAATATTATCGCCTTCACCGGGGGAGACCTCGCCTGCCAGCCTGAGTTCTATGCCCGTTCCACCGAGCTGATAAAGGGACTCGATAGGGGCCTCTGGGTGCTCTTTGAGACCAACGGCTACGGCCTTACCCCCCGGAACCTCGACCTTCTAAAATCTGCCGGGGTGGACTCCTTCTGGCTGGACATCAAGGCCTGGGATGAGGAGGTGCATAAACGACTTACTGGGGCCTCCAACAGGTGGATCTTGAGGCTCCCCGAGGGAATACTGAAGAGAGGTTTTGTCCTCGAAGTCCTCTCGCTCTTCATCCCCGGCTGGGTGGAGGCAAATCAGCTCGCCCAGATCGCCTCCCTTCTGGCAGCGGTGGACCCGAACATCCCCTTTACCCTGCTGGCCTTCTTTCCCCAGAACGAGCTGAGGCATGTTGCCCCACCAAGCCTGGAACAGATGTTAGAAGCGTATCAGGCGGTAAAGGAGAAGGGCTTACGGCAGGTGAGGATGGGCAACCTGGGGGTCTTCGTCCGCAAGGAGGAGGACATGCAAAGGCTGCTCACCTCGGCCGCGGACGGCATCTGAAGGTCTCAAAGGCGGTGATGTTCAGCCTTAATCTGTCCCCACCACCTCTGGGGTCAGGGCCCAGCCGAATTGCCATCCCTCCCCCACCCAGACAAGGCAGACCACCCCTCCCATGCGAAACCTAATTATCTCCCTCCCCGCTTCGCCAAGCACCAGTGCAGAGGCCAGCCGGCTGAGGTGGGGAAGATGGCCCACCAGCATCAGCGGCTCCGGGGAGGTCTCGATCAAGTTCTTCGCCATATTTGGATCATCCAACGGGCTCAGTCCTTCCACCTCACCAATGCCCTGAGCGGGGGAAAGATACCGGGCGAAGATCTCCGCAGTCTGCCTTGCCCGAAGTTTTCCCGAGTGAAGAATTCGAGAAATCCTTATCCCGGCCTCGGCAGCCCGCTGGGCTACCCGCTCCACCTCCTCCCTTCCCCGGTCGGTCAGCGGGCGCTGGGGATCCTCGGCTTCGGGTTTCGCCTCCCCGTGCTGAACTAGATAGACCTCCATCTCGCTCAACAAGGGAGAAGAAGATCAGGGCGGGCGGATTCGAACCGCCGACCTCAGCGTCCCAAACGCTAACCGGGCTGCGCTACGCCCCGCAGATTGAATTATAGCATCTGGATGGTCTTCCTGAAAGGGCGAAGAACTTTACCTTACTCTCGACAGTTGGGGCAAACGTCAAAATAGTCCTCGGGGAGGCCGGCCTTCTTCCTGATGTACTCCAGTTGAATCTCGGGGGCGAAGTAGTAGCCACAGACCTTACACTTCTTGAGCTTAAACCTTGCCTCCCCTCCCCACCGACGGATGATCCGGGTGTCTCCCACGTCCTCCATGCTGATCGCCCCGGTGGGGCAGATATAGGCGCAGGAGCCACAGCCAATACAGTTGCCCGGCTCCTCAAAGAACGGCGTGGCCACCCGGCGCTTGGTGCCCCGATTCACCAGGCTAAGCGCGGAAAGGCCCACCACCTCCTCACAGACCCGCACGCAAAGGGCGCAAAGAATGCAGTCCTCGGCCTCCTGGCTTAATTCGGTCTTCTCCACTCCGAGTTGGCGAGCCAGCTCTTGAATCGCCTTCACCCCGGGGCAGCGGGCGAGGAGCAGCTCCATGAGCGTGCGGCGAATTTCGATTATCCTCTCCGTATTGGTCCAGACCTCCAGCCCCTCCTCCACCGGATAGAGACAGGCGGCTACCACCCGGGAGCGGCCGCCCCTTAAAACCTCCACCGAGCAGAGCCGACAGGCTCCGTAGGGGCTAACCGACTCATGGTGGCAAAGGGCAGGGATGTAGATGCCGGCTTCTTGAGCCGCCTCCAGCACGGTGGAGCCCTCCCTCGCCTTCACCTCCTGGCCATCTATCCTCAGGGTTACCATCACCTCACCTCAATGGCTCCCAAACGACAGACATCATAACAGGTCCCACACTTGATGCATTTACCGTAATCGATTTCCACCGGCTTCTTCTTGCCCTTAAAAATAATGGCCTCGGTGGGACAGTTCTTGACGCAGAGGCCACAGCCGGGGCACTTTTCCTCGATGACATAGTAGTTGATGAGCTCCTTGCACACTCCGGCCGGGCATCTCTTCTCCTTGATGTGAGCTTCGTACTCGTCTCGGAAATAGTGGAGGGTGGTGAGGACGGGATTGGGGGCCGTGCTCCCCAGCGCACAAAGGGAAGCATCGGCCAGCGTTGCCGAAAGGCGTTCCAGAAGCTCCAGGTCGCTCTCCTTCCCCCTTCCCTCACAGATTCGGGTGAGGATCTCCCGCATGTGCTTTATCCCCTCCCGGCAGGGGACGCACTTACCACAGGACTCCTCCTCTAGGAAGCCGAGGAAGTAACGGGCCACGTCCACCATGCAGGTCTTCTCATCCATGACGATCATGCCGCCGGAGCCCATCATCGAGCCGACCTTGGTCAGCTCATCGAAGTCCACCGGGAGATCAAGAAATTCCTCGGGGATGACTCCTCCAGATGGTCCCCCGGTCTGCACTGCCTTGAATTTCCTCCCCCCTCTAATTCCCCCACCGATGTCGAAGATTATCTCCCTGAGGGTCATCCCCATGGGAACCTCCACCAGGCCGGTGTTGTTCACCTTACCCACCAGGGAGAAGATCTTGGTGCCCTTGCTTCCCTCGGTGCCCAGCCCACGGTACCAGTCCGCTCCCTTGAGGATTATTCCGGGCACATTGGCCCAGGTCTCCACGTTATTCAGATTAGTTGGTCGGTTCCAGAGTCCCTTCTCCGCCGTGTGGATGTACTTGGCTCGGGGCTCTCCGGGCCTACCTTCAAGGGAGGCCATGAGGGCGGTGGACTCCCCGCAGACAAAGGCTCCTCCACCGCGATTTATCCTGACGCTGAAATCGAACCCGGAGCCTAGGATGTCCTCCCCCAGGAGTCCATATTCCTCCGCCTGCTCGATGGCCCGTTGGGCGTTTCGCACCGCCAAGGGATACTCATTGCGGACGTAGATATAGCCCTCATGGGCCCCGATAGCATAGGCGCCGATGACCATGCCCTCCAGCACCAGGTGCGGGTTCCCCTCCATCAGGCTGCGGTCCATATAAGCTCCTGGGTCCCCTTCATCGCAGTTACAGATCACATACTTGACCTCGCCCGGTGCGTTACGACAGGTCTCCCACTTCCTTCCAGTGGGGAATCCACCTCCACCCCGTCCCCGCAACCCGGAGCGCTTCACCTCCTCGAGTACCTGTTCGGAGGTAAGCTCAAAAAGGGCCTTGGCCAGGGCCGCATAACCTCCGATGGCGAAATAGTCCTCAATACTCTGTGGATCGATCAGGCCATTGCTCCCAAAGACGAGCCTCTTCTGCCTCTTATAGAAGGGCACCTCATGTTCATAAGCGATCTTCTGTCCCGTACTTGGATCGGTGTAAAGGAGCCGGTCGATTAGCTCATTCTGAAGGATGGTTTTGGAAACTATTTCCGGGACATCCTGAGGCTTAACCCGCTGATAGAAAATCCTTTGCGGATAGATGACCACAAGAGGACCCCGCTCACAGAAACCGTGGCAACCGGTTGTTTTAACCGTAACTTGGCCATCCAGACCCTGCCTCTGTAGCTCTTCTTTAAAGGCAGCGGTCACCTCTGCACAGCCCCAGGCATGACACCCGGTTCCGCTGCAGACGGCGATGGAGGGCTTCTGGGGATCGCGTTCCTTTATTATTCGGCTCCTGAGTTCCTCGAGTTCTTTAGCCGACTTCAGCTTCATCACCTAACCGCTCTTTTGAGTATTTCTTCAGGATTTCCTTCACCCTGTCCGGGGTCATTTGGCCATGGTAATCCCCATCAACTATCACCACCGGGCCAAGGGCACAGGCCCCCACGCAGTTGACCGTCTCCAGGCTGAACTGAAGGTCTTCGGTCATCTCGCCGGGCCGAATGCCCAGCTGTCTTTCTATTTGCTCCAGAATTCGTGGCGCTCCCCGGACATGACAGGCCGTACCTAAGCAAACGTGGATGAGATGACGCCCGCGGGGCCTCAGGCTGAAGGCTCGGAAGAAGGTGGCCACGCTGAAGACCCGGCTCAGAGGAATTCCCAGCTCCTGGCTTACCTCCTCCAGTGCTTCCTTAGGAAGCCAGTTGTACTCCACCTGGATGTCCTGCAGGATGGCTACCAGTTGACTGGCATCTCGGGAATAGCGCTCTAAAACGGAGCCCACCTTCCTACTCAGCTCACCCAAGCCCACACTTTGCCTTGAGTCGCTCATACTCCTTTCTCACCCGTTCCTGAATTTTCTCTATTTCCTCATCCGGCAGGTGCCGGAACCTTCCCTGAAGTTTCAGATAATCTCGAACCGGCCGGAGGCGCGGAAAATCGAAGCTCAACCTGTATTTCCCGTTTTCCACCTCATAAAGCGGGAATATCCCCGTCTCCACGGCCAGCCGGCCGATGCGGACGGTGAGATCAGTCTGGAATCTCCAGCCGGTGGGACAGGGGGAGAGGATGTGCACGTAGGCCGGCCCCTTTATCTCCGCCGCCTTCTTCACCTTTTCCATGAGGTCAAACGGATAGCTGGGGCAAGCCGTGGCCACATAAGGTATGTTGTGCGCCACCGCTATCTCCGGCATGCTCTTCTTCCAGGTGGCCTGCCCAATGCTGACCTTGCCCGCCGGGGCGGTGGTGGTCCAGGCACCATAGGGTGTGGCACTGGAGCGCTGGATGCCGGTGTTCATATAGGCCTCATTGTCATAACATACATAGACGAAGTCATGTCCCCTCTCCAGGGCCCCGGAGAGGGCCTGAAGGCCGATATCGCTCGTCCCGCCATCGCCGGCCAGGCCTACGAAGTAAACTCTTTCGGGAGGAACCTTGCCCTTTCGCGCCAGTACCTTATAGGCCGCCTCCACCCCGGAGATGACCGCGGCAGTGTTCTCGAACAGGGTATGAACCCAGGGAACCCGCCAGGAGGTCTGGGGAAGACAGGAGGAGATGATCTCCAGACACCCGGTGGCATTGGCCAGGATAACTTTGCGGCCCAGTGCCTTCATGGTCAGCCTCACCGCCAGGGCCTCGCCACAGCCAATACAGGCCCGATGCCCGGGGGCGAAGTTCTCCTCCTTGGGCAAAAGTTTTGGGACGTAGACCACAAATTTCTCCATCCCGCTTACTCCCTTATGCCAACCGTTTCGAACACCACCTCAAGCCCCTTTTGAGCCATCTCTACCCCGCGGTGGAAAATGTACTCAAACTCCTCCACCTTTATATCTCTCCCACCCAGGCCACCGACGAAGCTTATAACCTTCGGCCTTCTCTCCTCCGAGTAAAGGGCTGCCTTCACCTCCGAGGCCACCGGTCCCGGCCCACCGAAGGAAATGGCCCGATCCAGGACGATCAGGACCTCCGCCCCCTCCACTGCCTGACGAAGCTCCTCAAAGGGGAAAGGCCTCCAGAGTCGCAGCCTTACCAATCCTACCTCCTCCCCCCTCTCCCGCAGCCGGTCCACGGCCACCATGGCCGTCTCGGCAAAACTCCCCATCATGAGAAGCAGGACCTTAGCGCCTTCCGTTCGATAGGACTCCACCGGCAGGTAGCGGCGGCCAAAGACCTCCTCGAAATCCTTCCAGGTCTCCAGGATGACTTCCTTGGATTGCCTCAAGGCCACATCCTGGGCCTTTTTCACCTCGGCGTAGATGAATGGAGGGCCATAGGCTCCCATGGTCACCGGCCGGCGGGGGTCCAGGATGAAGGGAGGATTATAGGGAGGCAGGAACCTATCCACCTCCTCCTGCTCCGGAAGCAAAATGGGCTCTATCACATGGGTGAGGTGGAAGCCGTCGAAGTGAACCACCACCGGAAATAAAACCCTTGGGTCCTCACCAACCCGAAAGGCCCAAAGGGTGAGGTCGAAGGCCTGCTGGCCATTCTCAGCAAACACCTGAATCCAGCCGATGTCCCTGATGGCCATGGCGTCGGAGTGGTCGCCCCAGACGCTCAGGGGGGCGGAGAGGGCCCGGTTGGCCAGGGCCAGAACGATGGGCAACCGCATGGAGGAGGCCACGTAGAGAACCTCATGCATCAGCTCCAGCCCCTGTCCTGAGGTGGCGGTAAAGGTTCGGGCACCGGCGGCCGAGGAGCCCAGGCAGGCACTCATGGCCGAGTGCTCCGATTCCACCGGGATGAACTCGGCATCGAGTTCTCCATTGGCCACCATCTCCGCTATCCGCTCGGGTATATGAGTATTGGGAGTGATGGGGTAAGCCGCTACCACCTCAGCCCGGGCGAGCTTCACCGCCTCCGCTATGGCATGAGCTACCTCCAGCCCTACCCGCCTCATTCCTCTTCCTCCTGAACCATGCTTATGGCCCCCGGCCAGCACTCGCGGGCGCAGATACCACACCCCTTGCAATAGTAGAGATCAGCCTCGAAATAACCGTCCTCAGTCTCCTGAATACACCCCTCGGGGCAGAAGAGGGCACACAGGCCACACTTGATGCATTTAGCATTGTCGTGAACCGGCCGCTGTGATCGCCAGCCCCCCGTCATGTATTCGGCGGCGCTGCCCGGCTCGGTCACCACGAAGCCGTGCAGGAAGTCCTTCCAGGTAAATGGTTGCTGGGCCATCCTCACTCCTCGATCAAGATCTGATCATAGGCGGCCTTCATGGCCTGGATGTTGCGCTCTGCGAGCCCACCAAAGCGATGGCGCAGCGGTTCGATGAGGGACTCCAACTTCACCACCCCGGTGGCTCGCACGAGAGCCCCAACCATGGTGGTGTTGGTGATGGGCACCCGGAGGTTCTCCAGGGCTATTCGGGTGGCGTCCACCGTACCTATTCTTCCCTTTATCCCCAGCTTGGCCTTGAGTTCCTTAGGGGACTTCCGGCTATTGATTATGGTCACCCCATGCGGTTTGAGGCCGGCGGTGACATCCACCGCTCCGAGTAGGCTGGGGTCGAGCACTACCACTACATCTGGCTCCTCGATCTCCGCCCGGAGCCTGATGGGCTGGTCAGGACTTATCCGATTAAAAGCCAAAACAGGCGCCCCCCGCCTCTCCGGTCCAAAGCTGGGGAACGCCTGTGCATATTTGCCTTCACTTATGGCTGCCTGAGCTAAAAGCTCGGCCGAAGTTACCGCCCCCTGTCCCCCCCTTCCATGCCAGCGAATTTCGATCAGGCTATTCAGTGAAGACAATGAGACTCCTGTTCCCGAACATCCAAAAACGCCCCTGGAGGGACTCGAACCCTCGCACCCAGCTCCGGAGGCTGGCGCTCTATCCCCTGAGCTACAGGGGCACGATAGCAATTTTAACGTTTTTACAGGATACTTTCAAGCCTTTGCTACTCTTTCCGATAAGGGTCTGATGACGCCCCCTCCAAAATCTTGAAAGAGGTCACGTCCACCAGCCCCTGGTCGGTCAACCGGAGTTCAGGTATCACCGGCAGGGCGAGGAAGGAAAGAACCGAGAAGGGTGAGGGAAGAGAACACCCAAGGTCGGAGGCAGCCTGCTCCAGCCTCGCCAGCTTCTCAGCCACGGTCTTGAGCGGCTCGTTCGAAAGGAGCCCGGCGAGGGGCAAGGGCAAGGAGCTTATCACCTTGCCCCCAGCTACCACCACCAGGCCACCCTGAAGCCTCTCCAACTCCTTTATGGCCTGGAGAATGTCCCGGTCATCAGCTCCCACCGCTACCAGGTTGTGGGAGTCATGAGCGACGGAGGAGGCCAGCGCCCCCCTCTTAAGTCCAAATCCGCGCACCAACCCTCGCCCAATGTTCCCGCTGGCCTTATGCCTC
Source organism: uncultured Dehalococcoidia bacterium (assembly GCA_965612975.1). Taxonomy (GTDB): domain Bacteria; phylum Chloroflexota; class Dehalococcoidia; order SZUA-161; family SpSt-899; genus CAZYDA01. Next base: position 19,342 of record CBFDTP010000011.1, read on the forward strand.
TCCACCACTACCAGCTTTAAGATATCCCTCTCCGGGTCTGGTTCAATGAAGCCCTCCACCTCCCTAACCCTCTCGTCCCTTCGGCGGGTGAGGATCTGCCCAGGAATAACCTCAATGACCGGGAAAGTCTCGCCTCGGACAGGGATTCTGAGGGCCTCGATATCAAAGGGCTTCACCCTGACCGTCTGAGACACCTGGGGCCAAGTCTCGATGCCCGGCTCCTCAAAGATCGGCTGACCTTCCTGCGCCACCAACTTTCCCCGATAGAAGACCAGCTTGGCTTGAAGGCTTGAGAGGTCATCCACCACCATCAGGTTGGCCCAGTAACCCGGAGCAATGGCTCCTAGACCGGCGAGCCGGAAATACTCCGCCGGGTTGAGGGTGGCCAGCCTGATGGCCCGAACCGGGTCCAGCCCCAGCCCTATCGCCTTGCGCACCACGCCATCAACATCACCATCCTGAAGCAGGTCAGCGCAGCTTCGGTCGTCCACCACGAAGAAGCACCGGCCATAAGTCTGGTCATCCACGAGGGGAAGCAAGGCCTCCAAATTTTTCGCCGATGTGCCTTCTCGAATCATGAGCCACATCCCCCGACTCAGCTTCTCCCGGGCCTCCTCCAGGGCGGTGCACTCATGGTCGGAGAATATCCCCGCCGCCAGGTAGGCATTTAAGTCCTCGCCCCGGAGTCCGGGGGCATGACCATCGATCGGCCTTCCGCGGAAGAGCCGGATTTTCTCCAGCAGCTTGGTCTCACCCCTCACCACCCCAGGGTAATTCATCACCTCCCCTAGCCCGATCACCTGGGGCCAGTCGAGCATGGCTTCCAGTTCTGCCAGGTCTACCACGGCCCCGGAGGTCTCCAGATTGGTAGCTGGCACGCAGGAGGGCGCCATGATGAAGATATCCAGGGGTAATTTCTCAGCGCAGGCCAGCACCCAGCGTATGCCCTCCAGCCCGCAGACATTGGCTATTTCATGCAGGTCGGTGACCACTCCCAGCACCCCCCGAGGGACCACCGCCCGAGCATACTCCCTCGGGTGGAGCAGCGAGCTTTCCAGATGAACATGTCCATCGAGCAGCCCCGGGAGCAGATATTTTCCCTCCAAATCCAAGACTTCCTCTGCCTGACGGTAATCCCCCACCCCAGCTATCCTCCCCCCGGCGATCGCCACATTGCCCTCCTGAACTCGACCGGTGAAGACGTTGACGATCCGAGCATTGGCCAGCAAAAGCTCGGCCGGCTTTTCCTTGCAGGCTATCGAAAGAAGTTCCTTATTCATTCCCCTCCAGGTAACAAATGTCGGGCAGGTGACGGAACTTTTCGTCGTAGTCCAGGCCGTAACCCACCACAAATCTGTCCGGGATGGTGAAGCCCAGGTAGTCGATGGAAAGGGACACCCTCCGACGGGAGGGCTTGTCCAGCAGGGCACAGAGTTTCAAGGAAGCCGGATTCTTCCGGCGGAGGTGTTCCAGAAGAAAGTTCAGGCTCAGTCCGGTATCAACGATGTCCTCCACCACCAGAACGTGTCGACCTTCTATTGAGGTGCGGACGTCCTGAACAACCTCTACCCGCCCAGAGGTATCCCGACCAATATAGCTGGAGAGCCGAACAAACTCGATCTCCAGGGGCAAGCTTAGAGCACGCACCAAGTCAGCAAGGAAGATAAAACTTCCCTTGAGGACCCCGACGAGGAGGGGGTTCTTATCCCGGTAATCTCTTTCGATGGCCACTGCCAGCTCACCGATTTTGGCCTCTATCTGCTGGCGGCCGAGGAGAACCTTGAGTTTTTCCAAGGCGCTCTTTCCGAGTCAGGCTAGGCCAAGACAGGACTCACCTTACCGGGGCACAGACCTTTCCCACCGCCAGAAGGTAAATCACGGACTCCTTTTTCCCATCCACCCCGATGAGTCTATTGTAGTCATCATCCCAGTAGGAACCCACGGCGCAAGTGCCCAGTCCCAGGGAGGTAGCTATCAGATAAACGTTCTGGCCAACATGTCCGGCCTCGAGGATCATGAACCTCCGGGCCCGCTGGCGGTACTTCCACTCTCCCCGCTGGAAAATGGCCGTCAGCACTAGGAGCAGATTGGCCTGACCAACGAATTGCTGATCCAGGGCATAGCGGACCAGCTCCTGGCGGAAATCCCCCTTTCGAACCAGCCTCAGGGAATGGCTGCTCACCAGGTAATGATAGATCCCGGGGTCGATTCCCTCCACCAGGTTCACCACCGGATAAGCCTCTAGGGGATAAAGCGCTCCAGCGGAGGGAACAGCCCTCAGACCATAGCGCTCCTCGGTACGGCCTACGCTGAACTTTAAAAGATAGGAAAGCTCGCTCAAGGACATGGGCTCACCGGAGTATTCCCTGATCGATCTCCGCTTCCTGATGGCCTCAGCTACACCTAACTCAGAAAAGGTGAAATCTCGGGGCAGTCTGATCCGCTCCACCTTCGTAAGCCCATTATACCGGCCTGCCCCCTCTCTGTCCAGCCTGAGAAAGGCGGGAGACCGGTATGGTGCCCGGTCAGGTTCTTCTTCTCCTGGGCGAGGAGAGTTCGAGGTTATCGAGGAGTTGTGTGGTATCCAGCCCGGGCCACCCTCCTTTGATGATGTCCAGGTTGACGAAGGTCTCGGTTCTCAGGATGCCCGGAATGGCGGAGATCTCCTTTTCGATGAAGTTGGAAAGTTCCTCCGGCGACCGGGTCATGATGATGGCCATCAGGTCATACCTGCCGGTGACGAAGGCCAGATAGCAGACATTGGGCTTCCGGGCGAGTTCCTCGGCCACCTTCCGCAGGTCCGCCATTCGAACCTGCAATCCCATGAGGCTCATGAAATTGTAGCCCAGCTCGCGCGGGTTCAGCACAGCGACCACCTTCATGACATTGCGTGCCAAGAGGTCCTTAATTCGCTTGCGCACCGTGCCCTCCACCACGCCGAGCATCTCGGCCAGCTCCACATAACTCCGTCGGCCATCTCTCTGCAGCTCTTGCATCAGTCTGCGGTCAAGTTCGTCAACCATCCTCCGACCTCGCAAAGTCACTGAATACAATTTTAGCATATTCACCCCCCCTTTAGAACCTTTGAAGCTAAATAGATTTACTACGATTTCCGTAAAACTACCATGTCATGGGCTTGACACGTTACGATTTTGGTGATAATATGGGGCAAAATTTGATGAAATTACAAGGAGAAGCTCAGTGTGGAAAGTCAAGTTACTAGGTCGCAGTGAAGTGCAAAAGCTGCTCCAGATGAACGAAGTTCTGGAGGCGGTAGAAAGGGCTTTCAGGCTACAAGCCCAAGGGAAGGTCAACATGCCAGCCAAGCTTTATCTGGATTTGCCTCAATATCAGGGAGATTTCCGGGCCATGCCGGCCTACATTGATGGGAGCGCTGGAGTCAAATGGGTTTGTGTCTACCCAAACAACTGGGAGCGCAATTTGTACAGCGTGGTGGCTACCATCATCCTTTGTGACCCCCATAATGGCTATCCCCTGGCGATCATGGACGGTACCTATATTACCGACATGCGTACCGGGGCAGCGGGGGGTATAGCGGCTAAATATCTGGCGCGGAAGGACTCCTCGGTGGTGGGGATGATAGGTGCTGGTGCTCAGGCCAGAACCCAACTCATGGCTTTGCGGGAAGTCTTCCCGGAGGTTAAAGAGGTGAAAGTATTTGATTTAGAGGAGTTTGCTCGTGTAAAATATGCCAACGAGATGCGGGCGATTCTGGACTTAAACATTCGCCCGGTGAGCGCAATTGAAGAGGCCGCTGAGGCTGACATCATAGTTACCACCACTCCCTCACGCAAACCCGTCCTCCTAAAGCGACACGTCAGGCCAGGAACTCACATAAATGCCATCGGCGCCGACGCCCCGGGGAAGCAGGAGCTGGAGACCGAGCTTCTAAAAGAGGCCAAGATCGTGGTTGATGATATCGTTCAGGCCTCCCACTCGGGCGAGATCAACGTTCCCCTCTCGGAAGGGGCGATTAAGCCTGAGGACATCTATGGCACTCTAGGGGAAGTGGTAGCTGGCCTGAAGAAAGGGCGCGAGGGCGATGAGGAGATAACCATCTTTGACTCCACCGGACTGGCCATTCAAGATATAGTTTGCGCTAAATTGGTGTATGAAAAGGCGAGGCAGGAGAAAGTTCCTGCCTTTGAACTTATTTAATTCGGCTAAGGAAGGGGGTGGGAGAGGCAGAAGCTGGAAGCAAACAAAGGGGCAACCATAAAAAATTTTGAAGAGGAGGAACTGAAACAATGAAGGGAAAATGGGCGATATGGTTTGTGTTCTTGGCATTGGTGATAGTATCTATGACTTTCGTTGCGGCTTGTGCTAAGGAAGCCACCCCTTCGCCGACGGCAACTCCTTCGCCTACACCGAAGGTATACAAGTTGAAGGTCCAGTCGGCCTGGCCGCACGGTGACCTGTCCATGGAAACGCTGACGGAGTTTGCGGCCGCAGCGGAGAAGAGAAGCAACGGAAGGCTCAAGATATCCGTCTTCGGCGAGCCGGACATCGTGCCCATGTTCCAGGTGCTGGAAGCGGTGAAGAAAGGAACCCTGGACATTGGGCATGCTGGTGGCACGCTATGGGGAGGGGTGATCCCCGTTGCCGAAATAGAGTTTGGCATACCGTATAGCTTTAGAGTTCCCTGGGAGAAAACATATGAGGCTAAACAGGCAGCAATACGTAAGTTTTTCTATGAGAGTGGTCTCATTGATTTGCTCCGCGAGGAGTATGCCAAACAAGGGGTCTACTACCTGGATATTCATACCTATGGTCCGGTCCCTATCGTGGTAGCCAAAAAGCCCATCAGGACCATGGAGGACCTGAAAGGGGTAAAGATAAGAGATGAAGGGCTCTGGACCGAGTGGCATAACATGCTGGGGGCCGCAGGAACCGATATCTCCGGCTCAGAAGCCTATATGGCACTGAAGACGGGCGCTCTGGATGCGGCTCAGTGGGATGTCAGTTGCATCACCGGTCTCAAGTGGCATGAGGTTGCCCCGTACTGGATTCGGGGTGAGGAGAACGATGCCGCTATCGGGCACATGCTGGTGAACATGAATGTGTGGAATTCCCTGCCCGAGGACCTCAAAGAGGCCCTCGCTGGGGCAGCAGAAGATTACTGGTATGCCACCGTTGAGGCCTATGGTAAAGAGGTTAAGGTAATTGAGGACATGGCAAAGCGGGGCGAGATAGTCGAAGTCTGGCTGGATGAGGAAGCCATCGCCAAACACGCTGAGGCTGCTCAAGAGATATGGGATGAGTTGGCTGCCAGAGATGCCGCCTGCGCCAAGGCAATTCAGCTAATAAAGGAGTGGCAGGAAGAGGGCAAGTATCGGTAAGCGGGAAGAACGTCTTGTCAGCTGACAACAAGGCCGGAAATAGCCTGGATGCGGGGGATAATGCCTTCCCGGGCTGTCCTCCGCATCCAATATGCCCAGTGGAGATTGAATAAGGAGACCTTGTGAAAGGGAAAATTGAGACCTTCTTCAAGTTCATTGACTTCATCAGCGAGAAGATAGGGGTCAGCGTAAGCCTACTGGTCCTGGCCATGATGGGGGTAACCACGTTTGAGGTAGTGGCAAGATATGCCTTTGATAGTCCTACCATATGGGCCTGGCCGATAAACAAGCAGCTCTTCGGGGTATTTATCCTCTTCGCTGGAATCTATACCCTACTGAACGGAGCACACTTAAGAGTTGAGGTGCTCTACAATCGCTTCCCACCCCGGATCAAGTCATATGTAGGGGTGATTGGCTTGCTGGCGCTCATGATTTTTATCGGGGTGCTCATCTGGCAGGGGGGCTGGATGGCCTTTAATTCCATAATGAGCCGAGAATTCACTCAGGGGGCCTTTAAGATACCGCTCTATATTTTCAAGACTTTTATCCCAATAGCCGCCTTTCTCTTTCTGCTGGAAGGATTAGCCAATTTCCTTTACGGTAAAGAACGAAGCAACTTTTGAAGAAGTCGAGAGGAACACCGACGGGATAATTGAGTCAGCCGGAAAGCGGTATGGCTGAGGTGCGGCTTAGGAAAATAAACCTTAGTGATGGATGTGAGGAAACGTCCTTCCATCACAAGCTGCACTTAAGGGCACCAAACGGGCAACGCCCTCCATATGTCTCCCATCGAGGTATACATGAGCACTGAACTAGTAACCCTCTTGCTATTTGGTGGGCTAATTGTGCTTCTCGGGCTGGGGGTTCCTGTCTTTCTCGCTCTGGGAAGTATTAGCGTGATCCTAACCTTCGTATTATGGGGCTCCAACGGCCTTTTTACGGTGGCCACTACTACTTACGGCCAAATCACCTCCACCACCTTGATAACCATCCCCCTCTTTCTGCTGATGGGGAATTTCCTGGTTCATTCTGGCATATCTGATCGCTTATTTCAGGCGCTTAGCTACTGGCTTTCAGGCTTAAGGGGCGGCCTGGCGGTGGTCTCGGTTGGAGTATGTGTGGCCCTGGCCATGTGCAGCGGATTCGGCCCCGGTCTCATCACCATGGGGCTTATAGCTGTACCGGCGATGCTTAAACGCAATTACAATAAATCGTTGGCCCTGGGGAGCGTAATGGCCGGGGGGGTCCTGGGGGATATCATACCTCCCAGCATCATCATGATCGTCTTTGCCTATATCGCCCGGTTATCGATAGGAAGGCTTTTCTTCGGCGGCGTTATCCCTGGTCTTATCTGTGCCGGGCTCTATACGCTTTACATACTAATAAGAAGTTATCTTCAGCCGGAGCTGGCTCCCCAAGTAGCGGAGAAGGTTACCTGGAAAATGCGATGGGAATCATTGAAGGAAGTAATCGTACCTGCCCTCCTTGTTGTCATGGTGCTGGGAGCGATATTTTTTGGAATCGCTACGCCCACTGAGGCTGCTGCTGTAGGAGCTCTTGGCGCCCTGGCCACCTGTTTCATCTATCGCCGCTTTAACTGGAACGTACTGATAACATCATGCCGGGAAACCATCAAGGTCAGTGGAATGGCGCTCTGGATCTTGATCGCGGCCACTCTTTTTGGGGTCTTTTACACCAGCGCCGGAGCACAGTCAATGGTGATGGAAATCGTGCAAGAGTTACCAGTGAACCGCTGGATCATTCTCATTGGGATGCAAATTATTCTCCTGATCTTCGGTATGTTCATGGATGACTATGCCATAATAACGATTTGCGCCCCGATATTTGTGCCCATAGCCACCTCTATGGGCTTTGATCCCATATGGTTTGGCATCGTTTTCATACTAAACATGCAGGTAGCTTACCTTACACCCCCCTTTGGTTGGGCTCTAATCCTAATGAAAGGGGTGGCCCCACCGGAGGTAACCACAGCCGATATCTGGCGTTCAGTTCCTCCCTTCGTTGGCATGCAATTGCTGGTCTTGGTTTTGGTCATGTTATTCCCGCCGGTAGCTCTCTGGTTGCCCGGCAGGATGCTTTAGCAAGCCTTGACTGTTTGGCCCAATAATTCGTCAAAGAGAAGGGTAAATTGAAGGCTGGGTAAGGATCATCCCTAGTTCAGTTGAGGCGAAAATCGGTGTCTGACCTTCAAACCCAAACAAGGGGCACGATGTTTAAAGAATATAGCCTTGAGGGAAAGGTAGCCCTGGTAACCGGGGCGGGGAGGGGCATCGGCAAGGCCATTGCCCTGACCTTCGCCGAGGCCGGCGCGGAGGTCGCCGTGGTCGCCCGCACCGTGGAGCAAATCGAGCGGACGGCCAGCGAAATCCGCCAGCTTGGTCAGAAGGCCTTAGCCATACCAGCGGATGTAACCAAGCGGGAGCAGGTGAACCGGGCGGTGGAGCAAACCCTGTCACATTTTGGTCGGATCGATATCCTGGTCAACAACGCCGGCACCGCCGTCCTCAAGCCAGTGGTCTTTGTCCCGGGGATGAAGTTCACCGGCTGGCAGGTGGCCGATGGCTGGGATACCCCGCTCAGCGAGGAGGAGTGGCACCTGGTTTTAGACACAAACCTCACCAGTGCCTTCCTCTTCGCCCAGGCGGTTGGCCCCCATATGCTTAAGCGGAGGAAGGGGAAGGTCATCAATATCAGCTCCAACAGCGCTGATCTCGCCCCACCTTATTTCTCGGCCTACTGCGTCAGCAAAGCGGGGTTGAGCATGTTCACCCGATGCCTGGCCACCGAGTGGGCTCCTTACAACGTCTGTGTAAACGCCATCGGTCCCGGCGATATCCGCACCGAGCTGACCGAGCCGGTGCTGGCCGACCCCGAGATGAAAAAGTTTATGCTGGAGGCAATTCCCCTGGGCCGGCTGGGTGAAACCCGCGAGGTGGCCCTCCTGGCCGTCTACCTCGCCTCTGACGCCTCCGATTACGTGACCGGTCAGACTTTCTATATAGATGGCGGTCAGCTAGCCCGAGGTAGTGGAGTGTAAAGCTTTAACCAAAAGATGATGAGCCAGAATTTTATCAAGAGCACCTGTGGGATCTGCTTCAACAACTGTGGAGTGCTGGTGCAGGTAACGGACGGGAAGGTCAGCGGCATATTTGGCGACCCGGAGAGTCCAGTAAACAGGGGCAAGCTATGTGTTAAGGGCCTCGCCTCCCTGGAATATCTTTATCATCCC
>CBFDTP010000012.1:0-27608 GCA_965612975.1 uncultured Dehalococcoidia bacterium
CCTTATTCCACCCCTTGAACTCGTAATAGGAATCGAGCAACTTCTCCTCGTATTCGGGGAACCTTTTTCTCCAGTGATCCTTCGGAGGGTAGTCGTCCTGTCTCCTCAGGCCCCTTCTCACATTGTAGGCCCTCACAAAATTCCGAATCCTCCGGGCTATCTCCCACAGCGTGTCCTCGTCGATGTCCAGGCCAGTGGCCGCTGAGATGAAGAGCGGCAGGTTATGTATATGGTAGGGTGGCTTTATGGGGAATGAAGAGAGACCGGCGCAGATGCCGGTGGAGTCATCAATGTAGTGCATGGTCTCCTGCCACTCGACAAGCTCGCAGACTAGGTCAATCGGGGGCCAGAACGGGAAGACCTTCCCCTCATCGCCCCATTCGAGTATGAACTGCTTGAACCTCTCCGCATATCTGGTCGGCACCTGGATCCAGTCCTTTATGAACTCCTCCCGATATTCCTTAGGAAGAGGGGCCTGGGGGATCTGTCCCTCAATCTGGGTGATGTTTGCCTTCTCTCCGGTACCGTACATGAGAAAGTATATTGGGTTGAGCATTCCCAGTTTGATCACCATCTGTTCGTGCTTCTTGGTGGTGTTGTGATCGAATTCCTCGGCACCCCGACCAATCTGACGAGCGGCCCAATAAACGCCGTTGGCTAGGACGTCTCCGATCCCCTCGCGTCTCACAATCTTCTCCAGCAGGTAGAAGAATCTTTCCTCGTTTGTAGAGGGAAATCCCGGCAGATCCTTGTCGGTCAGGATTCCAGCTTCGTAGAGTTCGATGGCGAAGGCCATAACCTGGGGAGCGGTGAATCCATCGATTCCGTAATCATGAGCTTTACCCGCGATCTTATAGCCGAACTCCAGGTTATCTGCCATGGCTGCCATTACATAGGTAAGCTTGGTGTAACACTTCATCATATATGTGGGAAGCTCCAACGCCGGGTAAGCAATTATCGCTCCACAGCGCACGGGGCAGTTATAGCAGCTCAGCAGGCGCTTTATCGCCTTCTCATGAATCTCCGTCCATTTTTTCTCAATCTCCTCGTTCCAGAAGTCCTTCCTTCTCTGGCGGGCATGTCCCCAAGCAAAGCTCGTGGTGTGCCAACTTTCATCTGTCAATTTCATCTCCTGTGGCGCGCCGATGGTGGCCAGGATCGCCGGCACTCCCTTGATGGGGTTTTTCTCCCGCCACTCAATATACTTCAGCACCTCATCGCAGAGCTCAAAGAATTTCGCTGGCTGGGCGATGTAGATATCCTTCGTTCCGCGGACAGCGATTGCCTTTAACCCCTTGTCTCCCATAATGGCACCCAGTCCCAATCGGCTGGCGCTAGATCGGAAGTGCTCCACAGAGGCAAAATAGACTCTATTTTCACCTGCCAGGCCGATCGCCGCTACCTGGGCCTTCGGCTCGTTCAATTCCTCTCTAATGAGGTGGGCGGTCTCCAGAGCGCCTTTGCCTCTTAAATGCGAGGCATCACGTATTTCTACTTTGTCATTGTTTATCCAGAGGTAAACCAGGTCGGGCGATTTACCCCGGATGACCACCTTATCGTAGCCGGCATGCTTCAGTTCTGGGCCAAGAAACCCTCCCATCATCGAGAACGCCATCAAGGAAGTCTGGGGAGAAACACCGGCAGAGATAATAGTGCGGTTGGCACCTATGGCAGAGGTGCCCTCTAAGAGGCCTGGGCTGAAGATGAGCAGGTTATCGGGGGAGAAGGGCTCGACCTCTGGGCCAACCCTGTCCCACAATATCTTGACATTCGTTCCCAGGCCTCCGAGGAATAGCTCAGCCCATTTTGGATCAGTGGGTACCTTCTCGATATTCCCCTGGGATAAGTCAACCTCTAAGATATAGCCTGTCTCTGCATACCTCAACTTTTCACCCCCTTAGGCGCCTATTGACGCCACAACGCAAGGTTACCCGGCTAATTAACCATCTTTGGAATCGGTTTAATAGCTCCTGAAGACCGAGTCAAAGTACTCATTGGCCTTGTCGGCCAGCAGATCGTGATATTCATGAAACAGGGCCGCAGCTTGAGGTCGCAGCCAGTCCTCGGGCAGGAGTTCTTTCGGCAAATCGGGGTCGAAGAAGGGCAGCTTACGATACTCATGAATTAAATTGAACCTTTCCACGAAGCATTCGCTAGGTTCGATCGGCTCGCCAGCTCGAAGACGCTCAAGGTGATGTTCCAGCTTGGGACGGTACTTGGCAATGAATCTGGCGTACCTTTCGTGTATCTTGTTCAAGTCCCAACACCGCGAAACTATCTTCCGAGGATCGGTGAAACCCTGATGTTTCGCCTGGAAGACCTGTACACACTCCTTAACTCCGAGCCTGTTGGCCAGTTCCTCCACCTCTTTAGTCAGGTCATAGGGGGAAATCCAGGTAGCCTCACTTAAAGGCCCGTATCCCATCCAGCTCAGCTCCAGACGTAGTCGGTCTCGGGCCCGACGCCTCTGCTCCGGGATTGAGTAGACGACTATGTTCCAGCTGCCATCCCAGTTGCTGTTCTTGCGTTCAAAGATGCGCCGGGTGCCTTTGGTGAGCAAGTCGTGGCCGCTCTCGGTCAGCGAGTAATAGCTCTTTCGCCCTTCTCTTCTGGCCTCCAGCAAGCCAGCGCGACACATCCTCGAGACCGCCGACCTTATGGCCTGCTCCGAAAGGCCAAAATTGCCGAGCAATTTTATGAGGCTGCCGATGCCGATCTCCCCCCCGCGATGAAGGACATAATCACCATAAAGCGTGAGCATGGCTGGCTGAGGCCGGAGCATGTTAGTCCATGAGCCGAAGTAATATGTCACAAGATTTTCATGTCGTTATTTTTACGCCACGCAAAATTCTAACACCCATAAATGGCACCTGTCAACCTGCCGAGCTAGTGCATGAACCATCCACCGCTGATGCACAGGCATTCGCCAGTGATGTAAGCGGCCTCGTCTGAGGAGAGGAACAGGATGACGTGGGCCACGTCCTGGGGCGTGCCATCCCGGCCCAGGGGTATTTTCTCCCTGATTTTGTCAAAGTACTCCGAAGGGCGAACGCGGGCCAGGAAGGGATTGAAGATAAGGCCCGGAGCGATAGCGTTGACGGTGATGTTATACTCGGCCAGTTGTACTGCCAGGGAGCGGGTAAGCCCTTGAATGCCGGCCTTGCAGGCCACATAAGCTGCCCCATCTTCCTTTGAGGGGGCCCAGGCCACCACTGAGGAGAGGTTGATAATTCGACCACTGCGTTGCTTCATCATGGTGGGGATGACCGCCCGGCAGCAGTAGAAGGTTCCCCTCAGGTTAACGTTGATCACCAGCTCCCAGGCCTCGTCGGTCATCTCCCAGATTGGCTGGGGCCGATCTATGCCGGCGTTGTTCACCAGGATATCTATCCGGCCGAACTCCTCCAGGGTTCGACGCACCATCTGCTCGACCTGCTCCTGGCTGGTGACATCGCAAGGCACGGCCAGAATCCTCTGCCCGAATTCATCTTGCATTTCCCGAGCTACTCTGGCCAGTCTCCCCTCGTGGGCGTCGCTCACCACCACCCGGGCCCCCTCCTGGGCGAAGGCTCTGGCAGTTGCCTGGCCGATCCCGGCACCGGCGGCTGCTGTCACCAGGGCTACCTTGTTTTCGAGCTTGTTCACCAGGCCTCTTTAAGAGATTAAACCCCCACTTGAAGTGGGGGTTTAATCTTCACTAAATTAGACCCTGCCTCTCCAACTTGGTTAACGTAGCTGAGGATTCTATTTCTTTGGCTTCGGCATGACGGCTTCGAATAGCTCCTCATCGTAGGGATGCCCCTGGGCAATCATTTGGCGCAGCTTTATCACATCGGCATCACGCTTGCCGGTTATCTTGCTGGTATTAAAGGCCGTCATGCCCATATCAAATTCACCATAGGGAAGAGCATTTGCTGCCCACCACCAGACTATTTCCTCTTTGGTTCTTTCATAGGCTATCCTCTTCTGAGATCGGATCAGGGACAGCGACACGGCCACTTGCTGTGGGTAAAGATTGGCAAAGGTCCACATTATGTCATTGCAGGCCTTGTCCAGTAGGGAGAAATCCTTCGGCAGGTTGCGCACCATCTCCCGAGCCTCTTCGATCTCCTCCGCACTGTAGCCCAACTCCTTGCTCTTAAATTCGCCGTAGACGATCTCCCCATCCTGAATATACTTATCAGTGATGACCATAGGGTTCCTTATGAACTGGCCATCCTTTTTCAAGACAGGCACCACCTTGTGGATGTAGTTCTTCCGATACATCTTGTAAGCACTCCACTGCTCACAGGAGATGGCGTTCCAGAAGGCATCCTCTATCGTCATGTTGACCGACTTAAACTGGCAAGCTCCTCCCATGGCTGTAGAGCCATGCCGTGGACCTACTTGGCCGAAGGTGGCCGTGTCGGCAGCAATAGTCAAATCGCAAACCCCGCTTATTTCCTCGCCGCCGCCAATGCTCATGCCATTTACCCGGCGAATGAAGGGCTTAGATGAGTGCCAAACTGCGTCAAAGGCCAGCCAGTAAATGGACATGTACTCTTGGCAGTCCAGCGGCCGGTGGCAGTAATACTCAGCATACTCCGGGACGTTGCCACCGGTGCAGAGTGCTCTATCCCCGGCGCCGGTAAAGACCACACCTACTACGCTAGGATCGCGCTGGGCCTTCTCAAAGGCACTAGCCGCTCCAGCAAGCATTTCCAAGGTGTAGGAGTTATACTGAGCTGGGTTATCCAAGATAACCCAGGCGACATAAAGACCCTCCACCGGATTGCCCTCCGGGTCGAGCAACGGTCGCTTCTCATATACCGTCCGCGGTGGTTCCTTCTTTTCCAGAAGATCTTCCCTGTAGAGTCGGTGGGATACCTTTTTGTCTTTTGGCGCTCTTGGAATCCAGTCCAGTGCCATCAAAACCTCCTTTCTAGTTTTTAAAAATCGGGCTCCAGCACGAACCTTCGCGCCGGTGAGCCCTTGGAATGCACTTCCTCGAACACCTCCTGTATCTGGCTCATCGGCCTGGTCTGCACGAACGGCTCTAGAGCCAGCCTCCCCTTGAGGATCATGTCCACCACAATGGGGTAATACTCAGGCAGACAGCCCCAGGTGCCAATTATCTCAGCATCAAAGGCCATGAGTCGGGAGATAGCGTAGCTGTTAACCGTGGTGCCAAAGCCCACCACGATTAACTTGCCGACGAAGGAGAGCAGCTCCAGCGCTATGGCCTGCCCCGCCTCTGTCCCGGTAACCTCAAAGATCTTCCAGCCATACTCCGGCTCTCCTATCTCCCGGCAAAGCTTGCGGAATTCCCCTCTTATGTCTCGAGGGGTCTTGTCCACCGAGCTTATAACGTGATCTGCTCCATACTGGAGGGCTCTCTTTAATTTCTCGGGATTTCGGGCGATCCCGACGACCGTCTTGGCCCCCAGAGCCTTGGCCATCTGCGTCTGATGCACTCCCACGCCGCCGGTACAGCCCACCACCACCACGTTATCGCCGGGGCGCAGATCAGCCCTCATGCATGCCTGGTAGGGCGTGGTCATGGCATCGGCCACCACGGCGAAGTGCGAGAGGGGAATATCTGAGGGTCGATTCCGCAGCTCGCAGAGGTCAATCGAGGGAACGACGATATAGTCCGAGTATCCGCCGTATATTCCCATGCTGTTCCCCGGCATCTTCTGAGCCAGACAGCGATTCCCCCGACCCGTCTTGCAAAGATGACATTTGCGGCAAGGCATCACCGCCGGGATGATCACTTCCTTCCCTACCCATTGCTCATCGCCGGCCACCACTACCCCGCTCATCTCATGTCCCAGGGTAAGAGGCGGCTTCTGTACAGTGGGTACTCCATCGTAGAAGTATCCCAGGTCAGTATGACACACGCCACATCCGGCTATCTTGACCAGCACCTCCCCCGGCTTTATCTCCGGCACGGGGACTTCGGTCTTCTCAAGCTTACCTTCGATAACAGCTCCGGTCTCCTTGTCCTTCCCCCAAGGTCTCACCATCTGCCAAGTTTGTATCTTATCAGGTATTTCCGACATTTTCCCTCCTTTGCCGTCGTAATTTTATAAGACCAATTTCGGTCTTGTCAATCAACGTGGTCCCAGATAATTCCCTTCCCTCCCTTCACCACCTCGCCAATAATCCTTGCCCCCGGCAGGGCTTCCAGGAGTTGCTCTGATTCTTCGGGAGAACAGATCAGGGCCATACCTACCCCCATATTGAATACCCGGAACATCTCCTCTTCAGGCACTTGGCCTTCCTTTTGGATGAGCTGAAAGATCGGGGGAACCTCCCAGGAGCCCTTTTTTACTCGCGCACTGAGCCCCTGGGGGAGGATTCGGGGGAGGTTGGCGGGGATGCCGCCCCCAGTGATGTGGGCCAGCCCCTTTATCTTATGGAGATGGGGTTTGAGAAGGTTCAAGTAGCAGCGGTGGGGCTCGAGCAATTCCTCTCCCAGGGTGCGACCAAGTTCCGGGGAGTAAGCCTCGAGTCTGACCCTCTCCTCGCCGAACACCCTTCGCACCAAGGAGTAGCCGTTGGTGTGCAGTCCAGAGGAAGGAAGCCCAATGATCAGGTCCCCGTTCTTGATTCCCTTGCCGCTGATGAGTCTGTCCCTCTCCACCGCCCCGATAACGAAGCCGACCAGATCGAAGTCCTCCCCGGAGTAAATCCCGGGCATCTCGGCCGTTTCGCCCCCGATCAGCGCACAACCGGCCTCCCGGCAGGCCTCTGCCAGCCCCTTAGCTACTTCCTCTACTCGCTGAGGGATAAGCTTCCCCATGGCAATGTAGTCCAGGAAGAACAGGGGCTCAGCACCGGAGGTGAGGATGTCATTTACGCAGTGATTTACCAGGTCAATTCCTACGGTGTCATATTTTCCCAGGATGGTGGCGATTCGGAGCTTGGTCCCCACTCCATCAACGCTGCCGACGAGCACCGGCTCCCGGTATCCGGTGAGCCGAAAAAGGCCACTGAAGGAACCGATTCCGCTGAGGACTCCCGGGCGGAGGGTGGAATGAGCCTGCTGACCGATAAGCTTGACCACTTGATCAGCTGCCTCGAGGTCAACGCCAGCGGCTCGGTAGGTCTGCTCAGCGTGCTTCATTGTACGGCTATGTTCAAAAGGCTTGGGCCTTTCGAGGACTTGAGTTACCTGGCCTCCAGCATTAGTTTGTCCAACTCCAGCTGCACCGGAATCGGATATTCTCCCGTAAAGCAGGCCAGGCAAAAGTCATCTTTTGGAAGCCCCACGGCTCGGATCAGTCCCTCTATGCTCAGGTAGCCCAGCGAATCAGCCCCGATCAGCTCGCAGATCTCGGAGACCGATTTCTGGGCGGCGATGAGTTCCTGTCGGGTAGCCATGTCTATGCCGAAGGCACAGGGGTAGCGGATGGGAGGGGCACAAATTCTCACGTGTACTTCTCTCGCCCCAGCCTTCCTCAGGAGGTTTACTATCCGGGGGGTAGTAGTTCCCCGGACGATGCTGTCATCAACCACCACGACTCGCTTGCCGGAGAGCACCTCGGGGAGGGGATTGAACTTGAGTCGAACTCCGAGGTCCCGAAGGCGTTGATCCGGCTCGATGAAAGTGCGGCCAACATAGCGACTCTTCAGCAGACCTTCACTAAAGGGTACATCGGCTGCCTGGGCATAGCCTACGCCGGCGGCGGTGGCGGAGTCGGGGATGCCGATTACCAAATCCGCCTCCACCGGATATTCTCGGGCGAGCTCCGCTCCCATGGCCTGCCGGGCGAGATAGAGTCGACGGCCGTTTATCACGCTATCGGGACGGGCAAAGTAGATGTACTCGAAGATGCAGAGGGCGCGGCGCCCAGTCCCTTTGGCTCCGCTGAAACTGTGCATTCCCATTTCGTCGATGAGCACTATCTCGCCTGGTTCAATCTCCCGAACAAACTGCATGCCCAATTGTTCGAAGGTGCAGCTCTCCGAGGCGATAACCCAGTTGCCGTTGATGGAGCCCAGGCAAAGAGGCCTTATCCCCAGAGGATCACGAACACCCACCAGCTTGTCCCGGGTCATGATCACCAGGCTATAGGCTCCTTGAAGTCGAGCCATGGCATACCGGAGCTTCTCCACCAAGTCCTTGCCTGGGGCCGAGGCTATAAGATAGGCGATGACCTCGGAGTCGGTGGAGGTATGAAATTCATAGCCCTGCTGCTCCAGCTCCTGGCGGAGGAAGTGGGCGTTGACCAGGTTCCCGTTATGTCCCAAAGCCATCTCGCCCATAGGGCTCTGCACCACTATGGGCTGGGCATTCCGGAGTTGACTTGAGCCGGTGGTGGAGTAACGGTTATGACCGATGGCTATTTTCCCCTTTAACTTGCGCAGGATTTCCTCATTGAAGACCTGAGCCACCAGTCCCATGGCGGCATGGAGTCGGATGAACTCGCCATCGCTGGTGGCAATGCCGGCGCTTTCTTGGCCGCGATGTTGGAGGGTATAGAGAGCAAAATAGGTGAGTCGGGCTACTTCCTCACCCGGGGCATAAATGCCAAAGAGCCCGCACGCCTCGTGCAAGGGCATATCACTGCCTGACCGTTAAACTCCGGTCAGGGGAAATCCTCCTTACCCAGCAACATTATAAACTTCCCGGAACTTCGCGTCAACTTGACAGGTCACCCCTTTTAATCTAAAGTTAAATCGAGCGTCGAAAGCGGATTCCAATTTGGGGAGAAAGGAGGGAATTTATGGTTACTTTGAGCGTCATTAAAGCTGATATCGGAGGGTGGGTGGGACACTCAAGTTCTCACCCCGATGTCCTGGCCGAGGCCCAGAAGCATCTGGAGAAGGCTAAGAAGGATGGCTTGCTGATCGATTTTCACGTCACCAAGTGTGGGGACGACCTTCAACTTATCATGACCCATGATCAGGGGGAGGAAAACGAGCAAATTCATCGGCTGGCCTGGGACACGTTCATCGCCTGCACGGAGGTGGCCAAGAAGCTGAAGCTTCATGGTGCCGGACAGGATATCCTCAGCGATGCCTTTTCCGGCAATGTAAAGGGGATGGGGCCAGGAGTGGCCGAAATGGCCTTTGAGGAGAGGAAGGCAGAGACGATCATCATCTTCATGGCGGATAAGACCGCCTCCGGGGCTTGGAACCTGCCTCTCTACAAGATGTTCGCCGACCCCTTTAATACTATCGGGTTGGTCATTGCCGAGAACATGCACTCCGGCTTTTCCTTCGAAATCCATGACGTCAAGGAGCATAAGAAGGTCACCCTCAATGCCCCCGAGGAGATCTATGACCTGTTGCTGCTCCTGGGGGCTCCCGGCCGCTATGCGGTGAAGCTAGTGCGACATCGGCCGGATGGCGAGATCGCCGCCGTCTCCTCCACTCAGCGCCTCTCGCTGATGGCGGGAAGGTACGTGGGCAAGGACGACCCCGTCTGCATCGTCCGCTCTCAGGGGATTTTCCCCGCCGTGGGAGAAATTCTTGAGCCCTTTACCACTCCCCACCTGGTAGAGGGCTGGATGCGAGGTTCTCATAATGGTCCTCTCATGCCCGTCTCCGTTTCCCAGGCCAATCCCAGTCGCTTCGATGGCCCTCCCCGGGTTATCGCGCTGGGGTTTCAGCTCTCAGGTGGAAAGCTGGTGGGGCCTCGAGACATGTTCGATGACCCCAGCTTCGATGAGGCTCGTCGCCAGGCCAACCTTATCGCCAATTACATTCGCTCTCACGGTCCCTTTGAGCCTCATCGCCTGCCCTTGGAGGAGATGGAATACACCACCATGCCGCAGGTGATGAAGAAGCTGGAGGAGAGATTGCTCCCGCTTGACTGAACTAGCTGAAACGGGAAACCGAGCGCTTGAGCGATATTTTGACCCGGAGACCAAGGCTATTGCTGGCCACCCATAATTCGGCAAAGCTTCGAGAGCTGCGCTCCCTGTTCTGCGCCGGGGAGTGGGAGTTGGTGAGTTTGGAGCAGCAGGGCATCGAGCTGGAAGTTCCCGAGGAAGGCCAGACCCTGGAGGAAAATGCGGCTGCCAAGGCCATTGCCTATGCCAAGGTCTCCGGTTTGATTTCCTTGGCGGATGATTCCGGATTGGAGGTTGAGGCCCTGGGCGGTGGGCCGGGACCTCTCTCTGCTCGCTACGCCGGCGAGGGAGCCTCAGACATGGACAAGATCAGCCGGCTTCTTTCCGAGCTTGCCGGCATCCCCTGGGAGAAAAGAAAGGCCCGGTTCCGCTGTGTGATTGCGGTGGCCTCTCCCAGTGGGAGGTTGGAGCTCTGCCAGGGAGAATGTCAGGGTGTCATCACCTTTGAGCCTCGGGGCAAAGGAGGCTTTGGTTATGACCCCGTCTTTTTCCTTCCCGAGCTGGGCCGAACGATGGCCGAGCTCTCCCTGGAGGAGAAAAATCAGGTGAGCCACCGAGGTAAGGCAGCCAGGAAGGCCCTTGAGGTCTTGAGGCGAATATTGAATTTACGGGGCCCCTGAACATACCCGGGTTCCCATCGAAATCGAAGATTTCGATGGGTGGGAAATATTCGAAGAATTTTTGCGGTGAATTATGAGCGGACTTTACGATTCCTTCCTGCGCCCGATAAACTACCTCCGCATCTCGGTCACCGACCGCTGTAACCTGAGGTGTATCTACTGTATGCCGGAAAAGGGTATCCAACCATTCCCGCGGGATATCTTGCTTACCTATGAGGAGATCTATTTGATAACTCAGGCGGCGGCCGAGCTGGGAATAAACAAGGTGAGGATCACCGGCGGGGAGCCGCTGGTGCGGACCCACCTTAAGAAGCTCATCGCCCTGATATCCCAGATTCCGGGCATTGATGACATTTCCCTCACCACCAATGGAGCCTTGCTCAGCCAGCAGGCGGAGGAGCTGAAAAAAGCAGGACTGAAGCGGGTGAACGTCAGCCTGGATTCGCTCCGGCCGGAAAGATATCGTGAGATCACCCGGAGAGGAAGGCTGGAGGACGTTCTTCAAGGAATTGCTAAGGCCAAGGAAGTTGGCCTTGAGCCGCTCAAAATAAATACGGTGGTGATGCGGGGAATAAACGATGACGAGCTTCTTGACTTTTGCAGACTTACGATTGAGGAGGGGTGGCACGTTCGCTTCATTGAGCTGATGCCCTTTGAGGGGCAGGAGGATTGGTTCATCTCCATCCCGGAGATGTGGCAGCGAATTCGTTCCCTGGGGGAGCTAGAACCATACCCACTAAGCGGCAATGGGCCGGCCAAGTACTATCGCCTTCCCGGGGCGAAGGGGACCATTGGGTTTATCGGGCCGGTTAGCGAGCACATCTGCTTCCAGTGCAATCGCTTGAGGCTTACCGCCGAGGGCAAACTTCGTCCCTGTCTCCTCTCAGACGAGGAGATCGATCTCCGGGAGCAGGTCCGCCGGGGGGCTTCTTTGGAGGAAATCAAGGAGCTGATCCGTCGGGCGGTGGCCTCTAAGCCGATCGGTCACCGCCTACGGAGACAGCCTGGCGATATAAAGCGATCCATGTGCCAGATTGGGGGATGAATGGTCGAAATCTATATTGATGGTTCCTGCATGGGCAACCCTGGCCCGGGTGGTTGGGCGGCCATTTTGCTTCGGGATGGGGAGCGCCTGGAGCTTAAGGGAAGTGAACCACAGACGACCTCAAACCGGATGGAGCTCATGGCAGCCATCAATGGTTTGGCTCATGTACCTGAGGGGGAGGAGGTCACCGTTTATAGTGACAGCCAATATCTGGTAAAAACGATGAAAGCCGGCCAGAGGAGGAAGAAGAACCTCGACCTCTGGCAGCAGCTTGACAAGCTTTCGGAGGCCCGAAAAGTGAGTTGGGTCTGGCTCCAAGGACACGCTGGCCACCCGGAGAATGAACAGGCCCATCAGCTAGCCCAGGAGATGGCTGAGCGGGCTCAGAGACCCACTCATTTTGATTCCACAGGCAGGGTTCATATGGTGGATGTCTCGGAAAAGGGCCCGACCTCGCGGGTAGCAGTCGCCCGGGGCAGGATAGGCATGCAGCCCGCAACCTTGGAACTCATTCGACGGGGAGAGATGGCCAAAGGGGACGTCCTGGCCGTGGCGAAGATCGCCGGAATCCTGGCGGCCAAGCGCACTCATGAGCTCATTCCCCTCTGTCATCCGCTTCAGATTTCCCACATCTCGCTGGAGTTCGACCTCGATGAGGAGAAAAGTGAGGTCGAGGTGGCCGCTACCGTCAGAGCAACCGAGCGAACCGGAGTGGAGATGGAGGCGCTCACCGCGGTGGCGGTGAGCTTACTTACCATCTACGACATGTGCAAGGCCGTGGACCGGGGAATGAAGATCCAAGAGATAAGGCTGGTGAGGAAGAGCGGGGGCAAGAGTGGGGAGATCGTTCTCGAATAGGGAGCTCAGGGTTGTCCACCGGATCGCCGAAATGCGAGCCCTGAGAGAGGAGCTGCCCGAGCCCGTGGGGTTCGTCCCCACCATGGGCGCGCTGCACGAGGGACACCTGGCGCTGGTGCGCCGGGCTCGGTCGGAGAACGAGAGCGTTATCGTCAGCATCTTCGTCAACCCCACCCAGTTTGGCCCCCAAGAGGACTTCGCCACCTACCCCCGGGACTTCCAGCGAGATTTGAACCTGCTTCGGGCCGAGGGCGTTGATGTGGTATTCGCTCCCGAGGCAGAGGAAATGTATCCCCCGGGATTCAGCACCTGGGTGGAGGTGGAGGGGCTGACCGAGCGCCTTGAGGGGGCCTTTCGCCCCGGTCACTTCCGTGGCGTGGCTACGGTGGTAGCCAAGCTCTTCAACATAACCTCCCCTACCAGAGCCTACTTCGGTCAAAAGGATGCCCAGCAAGCGTTGGTGCTAAAACGAATGGTGGCCGATCTCAATTTCGGCCTTGAACTCATAGTGGTGCCCACCGTCCGCGAGCCCGACGGCCTGGCGATGAGCAGCCGTAATGTCTACCTCACCCCAGAGGAGAGACGGTCGGCTACCATCCTCTGGAGGGCTCTTTCGGAGGCCAAGAAGCTGTGGGAGGAGGGGGAGCGTGATGCTGAAAGACTACGCCGGCAGATGAGGGAGCTGATTCAAAGCGAGCCAAGGGCCCAACTGGAGTATGTCTCGGTGGCCGATGCCGAATCCTTAGAGGAGCTAAGTGAAATCGATCGCCCGGCCTTGGTCTCGCTGGCAGTTCGCCTTGGCCGGGCTCGGCTCATTGATAACATCACTCTGGGTTAGGCTCTCACCTCCTCGCCCTGATTACGGAATAAAGCGTTGTCCCAATGGCTCCCACGAAGACGATGAGGGCAAAGGTCACCGGCCAAATTGGAACCTCTTCTTGCTCCTCTTCTTCCTCAAAGGCGAAAAGCTCGCTTAAATCCGCGGTGAGGAGCCTATCCCTCACCTCTTCCCATTGCTTAAGGAACTCCTTCCTTTCCTCCGGCGTGGCCTGACCGGACTTCACCTTCTCCCGGAGCTTGAAGAAATCCTTTGGGAAGATCCCTTCAAGTACCTGAGTTTCAAACACATCCCCGGTGTCTTTGCGGACGAATTTATATTTGTAGTTCTCCAGCGTGAGATGCTTCAGGCTTGTCCCTTCGGGGATTTCCTTGTGATATTCGGCCACCCCCTCGGTAATGTATCTAAAGGCGGCCTCATGGCCCGGGCAGGGATGGGAGAGGTGAATTTCAAAGTTGCCCGCTTGGGGAACTTCATCCGGAGAAAGCTGCGAGATGGCAAGCTGCATCACCCGATAGACACAAGCTTCGCAGATGGTGAGCTTGCCGTCGGGGCATTTTATTTCCTTCTCCCCCAGCTTGAAGCTCATTTCTAAGGGCTTCATGCCCCACCGATAACCCCTGAGGTCGTTGTCCTCGATCACAAACTTACGCAGCTTCCCGCCCTGGCCGTATATCCAGATGGGCGAAAGCTCCGTTTCCTTTACCTCCTTCGCCCCGGCAGGAACGTGGGCAGAGACATAGCTTGCTGCGGAAAGGGAAAGTAAAAGAAGGCAAAGCCCTGAAGCTATAATAATCTTCTTCATCATTATCAGCCTCCTTTAGATGAATAATCTCCCGACCTGATAGATTAGCGTAGCCACGATCCAGGCGAGCACCGTGAGATAGACCACCGCGAAGGCGGTCCATTTCCAGGAGTTGGTCTCCCTTCTGATGACACCTACGCTGGCCACGCAGGGGACATAAATCAGGCAGAAGGCCATGAAGGCAAAGGCGATGAGCGAATTCCAGCCCAGAGTGAACCCGATGATGTGGCCCAGTCCTCCAATTTCCTCCGCCCCAGCAAATAAGGTTCCCAGCGTTCCCACCACTACCTCCTTGGCCAGGAAACCGAAGATAAGCGCCACCGCCGCCTGCCACTGCCCGAAGCCACAGGGGACGAGAATTGGAGCTAAGGCCCTCCCTATGGGTTCTAGGGCACCGGCATAGTCAAGGAGCCAGACAAGAACCACTATGCCGAAGATGATCGAGCCTGCCCGGATGAGGAAAAGCTTTCCTCGCTCCCAGGTGTGCAGAAGAACGCTCTTGAGCGTCGGGAGGCGGTAGGGTGGAAGTTCCATCACGAAATGTCCACTTGGCCCGGGAAGAACCCATTTCCGGAGCACCAGGGCCATGATGATGGCCAGGACAATGCCTATAAGATACATCGAAAGAACCACCAGGCCCTGATGGGCGCTGAAGAAGGCCCCGGCGAACAGCACGTAAATGGGGAGTCGAGCCCCGCAGGACATTAAAGGGTTTATCAGGATGGTGGTGAGCCTGTCCTTTGGATTCTCAATTACTCGAGTGGCCATGATCCCCGGGATATTACAGCCAAATCCCAATACCATGGGAATAAAGGACCTCCCATGAAGTCCAACCTTGTGCATCACCCGGTCCATAACAAAGGCTGCCCGAGCAAGGTATCCTAAGTCCTCCAGGAAGGAAAGGGCCAGGAAAAGAAGAAAAATAGGGGGAATGAAGACCAGCACCGAGCCTACCCCCCCGATTATCCCATCGCCTAAAAGGGAACCTCCCCATCCTCCAAGAGATGCTGCCTGCTCGCCCAGCCAACCGAATCCTCCGTCAATCCAGTCCATGAGCGGCGCCGAGACCTTAAAGGTAAACTCAAACACGCCGTACATTATGGCCAGGAAAAAAGGTATCCCCAGCCAGCGGTTGATGACAATTTTATCTATCTTGTCGGAAAGCGTAAGCCTCTCGATAGGAGGCCGGCGTACTACTTCTTTTACCAGGCCGCTGATAAAGCCGTACCTCGCCTCGGCGATGACCGTCTCCGCCTCATCTCCGTAAATACTGCGAAGATGTCGTAGGCTGTGTTCCTTAGCCTCAAGAATATCCCTCATGCCTTCACCCCCACGATTTTCTTTATGACCTCTTCATCATTTTCCAGGAGCTTTACCGCCAGCCAGCGGGGGGAGTACTTCAGCGCCAGGGAAGTTGTTGAGAGGAGCTTTTCCAGCGTTGCGATCTCGTCCTCTATTTCCTTGCCGTAGCTTATTTGGATTTCCCCAACCTCGGCCCGGCCTTCGGCCACGGCTATAATGGCCTCGAGTAGTTCTTTTGTCCCCCGATTGCGGTTGGCTACTGTGGGGACTATTGGTATTCGCAGAAGCTCCGAGAGCTTTTTTACATCTATATGGTGATTCCGACTGGCAGCTTCGTCCATCATATTTAAGGCCATAACGACCTTAGCCTCAAGCTCTAGAAGCTGCACGGTAAGGTAGAGATTACGCTCTAGATTGGTAGCATCCACGATATCTACCACCACATCGGGCTTCTCCTCTACGATGAAGTTTCGGGCAATTAGCTCATCTATAGAATAGGCGGTGAGGCTGTAGACCCCGGGGAGGTCTACCACTTTTATTAAGTAATCTTTGTAGGTACAGGTACCTTCCTTTTTCTCCACGGTGACCCCTGGCCAGTTGCCGACATGCTGTCGGGCCCCGGTAAGGTTGTTAAAGAGAGTG
Source organism: uncultured Dehalococcoidia bacterium (assembly GCA_965612975.1). Taxonomy (GTDB): domain Bacteria; phylum Chloroflexota; class Dehalococcoidia; order SZUA-161; family SpSt-899; genus CAZYDA01. The sequence goes on from CBFDTP010000012.1 coordinate 15,953, forward strand.
GTCTTCCCCGAGTTAGGATTTCCGGCCAGAGCTATAGTTATTTCCCTGGGCATTCTACACCTCCTTCACCAAAATCTTTAGGGCTACCCCATGCCCCAAGGCCAGCCGGGCTCCCATGAGGTCTATCAGCACCGGCCCCGGGCCGGAGTTCATGACCCTTACCCGGGTTCCGGGCAGGAGGCCCATATCGGCCAGCTTCCTTTGGAGTCCCCATCCGGCTCTGACTCCCACTAGTTCAACTTCTTTCCCGGGTTGAGCAAAGGCTAGGGGCATGAAGTTCATCGGCTTACCTCGACCTCAACGCTGGCTGCCTCCTCCTTGCGGAGCGAAAGATTATACCCTTTCAGGCGAATCTCAATGGGGTCTCCCAGAGGGGCCACTCGTTCCACCGCCACCTCCGTTCCCGAGACCAGGCCCATGTCGAGAAGGCGACGACGGATATTTCCCTTACCCCCAACCTTACACACCTTACCTCGCTCCCCAGGCCGCATTTCCATTAAGCTCTTGCTTGCCATCTGCCTCGCCCCCTTCATATTATCTTTTTGCTAATACATTCCATTTGCAAATTTGGGTAGAAAAATTTAAGCCACATTTTTGTGAGTTCTTCCCCCCTCCCGGCAGCGGGGACAGTAGCCCTCGAGGAGAACCTCGGCCCGGGTGATCTCAAACCCGCTCTCCCGGGCTATCTTGTCCTTAATGCGTTTAACCGAGGGGCTTTTGAACTCAACTACCCGGCCGCAGCCGAGGCAAACCAGGTGATGGTGTTCCTCCAGGCCTTTGACCTCGTAATGATGATGTTCTTCAAGGAAATGCCTTTCCTCAACAAGGCCCAGCTTCTTGAACAACTGCAGGTTGCGGTAAACGGTGGAGAAGCTGATGCGGGGCTCCCGCTCCTTGGCCCGCCGGAAGAGCTCATCAGCATCCAGGTGGCCCTCTGCCTCCTGAATGATGTCCAAAAGCAACCGCCGCTGGCTGGTCACCCGCCGGCCGGTCAGGGCTAACTCTTGTAGTACCTTCATTATTGCAAACGAAATCCATTTGCAATTTTAGCACCGAAAAACAAATTTGTCAAAGTTCGTTGACGGGCCAGGATCGAGAGCCTATAATTAGAACTGGAGAGCAGCCGATAAGCATTCAGGAGGTAGCGGGAATGGCTAATCAACTGGGTAAAAGATATTACTGCCCCAAGTGTGGCACTGAGCTTATAGTTACCCGAGCTGGCGAGGGCACGCTTAAGTGCTGTGGCCAGCCCATGATCCTGAAGAGCTAAGGGGGAGGAATGCCAAATCAACTGGGCAAGCGATATCGTTGCGAGATCTGTGGCACTGAAGTCCTGATCACCAAGGCCGGAGAGGGTCAGGTGGAGTGCTGTGATCAGCCCATGCAGGTGCAACAGCCCCGTCCACTGCCCTCCTCGGATTAATCTTCCCCGCTACCGTTTGGCCGATTATCCTGAGGTGGTGACGAAGAGGCCATAGGCCCCCAGAACATAAAGGGCAAGGAGCAGGAAGCTCTCCCAATCAAAAATCCCCAACAGCTTACGTCTAGAGCTAAGGATTAACCCCAGGGCTACGAATCCGGTCATGAGAAGGGCGATGCCGACGGCCCAGAGCTGGCCCAGTGAGGCCGAGCGAAAGATGGGGTTTTCCCAGTAGAGCAAGTCGGCCGCGGCGATGATGACCCCGGTATTGAACAGATTGCTCCCCAGCAAATCGGCCAGAGCCATATCTGCCGCCCCCAGCCTTAAAGCCGCGATGCAGACCGATAACTCGGGCAGGGAAGTGATAATGGCCAGAAGGATATTTCCGATAAAGCTATCTCCCCAGCCCGTGATCTGAGCAATCTCGTCCCCAATGCTCGCCAGCCAGATTCCGGCCCCGATGATGACCGCCCCAGCCAGGGCAAAGCTGAGGTAAGTTCGCCTTGAGGAGAGGTACTGGTAACGCAATAGCTGGGTTCCTGGTGCTGGGCTGACCTGACGACTTTGCTCCAACCTGAAAAGCCAGCGCAGGGACAGTAAGTAGAGCAGGACGAGGACGAGGCTGAAGGGACTGAGCCAGCCCAGGGCAAGGGAGGGCACCAAATTTCCCATAAGCAGTCCCAGCCCCGCCAGGCCGATGAGCAGGGCGCTTAATCGGGCCAGAAGCAGGTTGCTTCTCCCCGCGCGGGTCAGGAAGGGCCCGGGTCGGTGCAAAAGATCTAGGACCACCACTAGCAGAAGGTTAAAGAGGTTGCTTCCTAGAACTACACCTATGGCCAGATCAGGAACCCTTACCAGGGCGGCGGCGCTGGCTCCGGTGACCAGCTCCGGCATGGAGGTCATGGCAGCCAGGAGCAGGAGGCCAATCCAGGCTCGGGTGAGTCCGGTCTTCTCCGCAATGGCGTCGCCGTATTGGGTTAGTTTTGTCCCGGAGAAAATGACGATCAAGGCACAGACCAGGAACTTCGTCCAGACCAGGATCATTCAGTCAACCCTATCGATTCGTTTCTTGACCCCCAGCTTGTTCCGCTCGGGCGACCCGATTGGCTATCAGGGCCGCCGCTGCCCCAGCAGCCACCCCTCCGTCAACGTTAACCACCGTTAGCCCCAGCGGGCAGGCCTGAAGCATGCTGGCCAGAGCGGCTAGTCCCTTTCCCCCCAGTCCCCAGCTGGAGGACGTCGGGACGCCGATCACGGGGACATCAACCAATCCAGCAACCAGGGCGGGGAGGGCTCCTTCTCTACCAGCGACCACCACCATGGCGGCCACATCTGCTTCGAGCATCTCCTTTAGGGGCTGAAAAAGCCGATGAATCCCAGCTATGCCGACATCATAGGCCTGAAGAACCTCACAGCCCATCTCCTCGGCCACAATCCTCGCTTCCTCGGCCACCGGTATATCCGAAGTTCCAGCGGTCAAAAGACCGATCTTGCCCCCGGCTTTCTCGACCATGAAGTCCTTTTGCCGCAGCACCGCCATTCGGGCCCTCTCCTCCACCTCCAGTGTTAGCTCCCCTGGCAGAGACCGGCGGAGGGCTTCGAAGTGGTCTTTGGTTGCCCGACTGATGATGGCCCGTCCTGCCCGCTTTGCTGCCCTCAAGGCTATCTCCCGAACGTCTTTCGGTGTTTTTCCCTCGGCCAGCACCACCTCGGGAACCCGCCGACGGATCTCTCTTCGGATGTCCAGCTTGGCCAGCCCGGCAACTTCCTCCACCGCCCAGACGCGAAGCAGTCTTTCGGCCTGAGCTACTGTGATCTCTCCCCTCGCCAGCTTCTCCAAAATTCCTTTCATGACCGCTCAGGCAGACTCATGCTCAAGAGTCCCGGTTGACTAGCTTGACTCTATTATATAATGATGAATTTACAAAAATCTCGATAAGGAGGGCCGATGAGCCATAAGCGAAGTGGTCGTAGAACTAAAATCCTGGTTATAGACTGTCAGACGGCTGGCATTTCGGGCGATATGCTTCTGGGAGCTCTGGTTGACCTCGGGGCGAATGTCTCACGGCTGGCGGGTGTGGTGGAGTGCATCAGGGAGAACCTTGCCGGTTGCCGACAACTGCAACTGGAATTCAGCTCGGTTACTCGGGGTGGGCTGAGGGGACGCAGGGCGAGCTTGAAAATTGAGGAGGAACCGCGGGAAAGAACCGGCACTGAGCTCGAGAAAATAGTAGCTCAGGTTACCGCAAAGCTCGGGCTTTCCCTCAAGGCCAGGGAACTTGCTCGAAACGCGATCTCCATCATCGCTCACGCGGAGGCCAAGGCACATGGAGGAGGCGAGGGACACCTGGCAGAGCTGGGTTCGGTGGATACGGTCGTTGACATAATTGCTACGGCCGCGGCGCTGGAGGATCTGGGCCTCCTGGAGAAGACCCGGATTTATAGCACGCCGGTGGGGGTGGGGAGCGGAACTCTGAAGTTCTCCCATGGCCGGGTCTCCATACCGGCGCCGGTTGCTCTGGAGATCCTCCGGGAGAGGAAGTTTCCCCTAGCTGGCCAACCCGTCCACCATGAGTTGGCTACCCCTACCGGCGTTGCCCTGCTGGTGAGCCTGGTTGATGAGGTGGTCAATTCTTATCCGCCGCTGAGGCCATTGCAAGTGGGTTATGGCGCGGGTGGGGTAGAACTACCCGGAGCGCCGAACTTACTGCGATTGGTCCTCGGCGAGCCAATCGAGGATGCCTTGTCAATGGGGACGATTTATATCTTGGAGACAAACGTGGACGACGTCCCTGGGGAGGTGGTGGGACACGCGATGGGTCGGTTGCTGAGGGAGGGGGCCCGGGACTGCTGTCTCATCCCCATGTTCACCAAGAAGGAACGACCGGGACAAATAATTCAGGTAATGGCCGAGAGGGAGAACGTGGAGAAGTTGGCCCGGCTGCTGTTTGAGGAACTGGGCACCCTCGGGGTACGCTTTTACCCCTGTCAGAGATATGTTCTGGCGAGGGAATCCCTCCCGGTGGAGGTCATGGTTTCCGGGAGGAAAGAAAGGGTCACGGTTAAGGTGGCTCGGGACGAAAGCGGCAAAATCGTGCAGCTCAAGCCGGAGTATGAAGAGGTAAGAGAACTGGCCGAGCGGAGTGGCCAACCGGTCCGGGAAATCTCCCGGCTGATTCAGAGGGAAGCTTGGAGCAAGCTCACTCGGGCTCCCGGTCGAGCAGAGCAGCCACGCCGGGGAGGGTAGCACCTTCCAGAAACCTCAGTGAGGCCCCTCCCCCCATGGAGACAAAGCTCATTTGAGAGGTAAGTCCCAGCTTTTCCAGCGCGGCGGCGCTATCGCCGCCACAAACGATGGTGGTGGCCTCAACCCCGGCCAGGATCTCGGCCAGGGCCCAAGTACCCCGGGCAAAGGGGGGGTGCTCAAAGACACCCATGGGGCCATTCCACAGGATTAGCTTGCATCGCTTCAATTCCTTGGCGAATTGTTGCACGGTCTGAGGTCCGATGTCCAGTATTTGCCATCCCGGGGGTACCTCTCCCACCCTCACCGTTCGGACCTCCCCCGAGTCCAACCCCCGGGCCACCACCACATCGGAGGGGAGCAAGAGCTGGCCGTCGTTGTCAGACACCTCCTGCAGCAAATGTCGGGCGAAGTCGAGCTTATCCTCCTCCACTCTTGAATTGCCAACCTCCCAGCCCTGTGCCTTGAGAAAGGTATTGGCCATACCCCCACCTATGAGCAGCACATCTACCTTCTGGGAGATCCTCTCCAGGAGGCCTATCTTGTCAGCTACCTTCGCCCCGCCGATTAGGACGGCAAAGGGCCGGGCCGGAATGGTCAGCACCCTCCCCAGGTAATCCAGTTCCTTCTCCATGAGGAAGCCGGCCACCGCCGGAAGGTAATGGGTTACCCCAACGGTGGAGGCATGGGCGCGGTGGGAGACGCTGAGGGCATCGTTCACGAAGAGCTCGGCCAGGTTGGCCAGAGCCCGGGCAAATTCGGGGTCGTTGTTCTCCTCCCCCGGATGAAAGCGGAGATTCTCCAGTAGCAGGATATCGCCTTCCCTAAGCTGGGCGACCTCTCGCTCTACCTCGGGCCCAATACAGTCTCGAACGTAAATCACCCTTTTTCCCAGGAGTTCGGACAGTCGCTGAGCTACTGGGGCCAGGCGCAATTCTTCCACCACCTTGCCACCGGGGCGACCAAGATGGGAACAAAGTATTACCTTGGCTCCCTGCTCGATGAGGTAATTGATGGTGGGAAGAACGGCCAGGAGTCGCTGATCGCTGTTAACCTTCCCCCTGGCCTTGTCCAGTGGCACGTTGAAGTCCACCCGGACCAGAATCCGCCTCCCCGCTACCTCTCGCTCTCTTACCGTCTGTTTTTTCATTCAGGCAGAAGGGAGCTTCTCGGCTTAGTAGATCTACTGGAGCCTTCAACTGTCTACTGCCAGGGTAGGCAATTGTCATTATACAATATTGGCCAGGAAAACGTCCACCAGCATATTTAGGGGTGGTTGGGTTTCAGCAAGCCCCTAAGCGAGGTCAGGGCCGGTTTCCCTGACGCGCCGGGCCACATAAATAAAGCCAGTGTGAGCCACCATTCGGAGTTCAGGTCTTAGCACCCTTTGCTCGGTCCTCCAGGGGCGCATGAGTACCTCATAAACTCCAACCTGGTAGAATCCGCCCGCCTTCTCTGCCCTTCTCGCCAGCTTGAATATCTGAAGAATGGTGGGGTTATAGGCCACAAAGATTCCCCCGGGCTTTAGCGCTTCCTTGGCCTGCTCCACCACCCGCCAGGGTTCGGGCAGGTCCAGCACCATGCGATCAAGTTCCTGGTCCTCCTCCTCGAGCCCTTGGTAGATATCCTTCTCCCGAAGTATAAGGTTTTGAGGCAGAAGGCCAAAAAACTCCTCTATGTTCCGGCGAGCGACCTCCAGAAACTCCTTTCTCACCTCGTAGGAGATCACCCAACCCCCCTCCCCAGCGGCCCGCAGCAGGGCCAGGGTAAGGGCTCCGGAGCCAGTACCGGCTTCCAGTACCCGGGCGCCGGGAAATATATCCGCCAGCATGAGGATGGCCCCGATATCCTTGGGGTAAATCACCTGAGCCCCGCGTTTGGCCTTCAGGATGAAATCAGCCAGCGTGGGCTTCAGAACCAAAAGGGGCTCACCCAAGGAGGATTTCACCCAGCTCCCCGGCTGCTGGCCGATGAGCTGGTCATGTTCCACCGCGCCGCGGTGGAAGAAGAAGGTGGCTCCCGTCTTAAGCTTGATCTGATATCTCTTGCCCCTGGAGTCAATTAACTGAACGATTTCGCCTTCTGCTAGCTTCATTGGCTCGCTGCCAAGGTATTAGATTCCTCGGAGGTAATCCGATTATAGTTTAACCGCATAAATCATTGCAATCCTCCCTGGATGAGGCTGGAGAAGCTGAGGTAGTTGAAATACCGGAGCTTGGGGCTTTTGTTCAGCCGGGCAAACCGAGAGCTAGGCCAATCTTCGGAGATGGCCTCTTCTCCGAACGAGAAGTAAACCCAGCAGCAGGCCTGAGAGCAAGCCGAGGGCCACCTCCAGGGGCCTCAGCCAGCCGGGGTTTGGGGGAGTGAGTGAGATAGGGGAAACCTCTGGTGTTTGCCCGGCCAGTCCTTCCCTTGCACCCTCAAGACCCGGGGGGATTAACTCGGCCTCATGAGGCAGACCTCGCTTTTCCACGGCGAAGGGCGCTCCAGGGCTCACTTCCTCAGGGGCTTTTCCCTTCTCGGGAAGCGGAGCCCCCACTTCGGGGGTCTCGCCGGGAGGTAGCGTTAGCTCTGGGGAGGCGGGAGCCGTCACAGGCGGTTTACCTTCAGGGCCATGCTGAGCTACAAATAGCCCCCCAAGATCACTGGCCAGCAGGGCAAGGAACAAAACTACCACCGTCACCGCCACCGGGCGTAGCCAGGTGAATGTTGGCAGCACCTTCGGCCGGGCTTCTACCGGTCGGGCAAGGGTGAAGGAGCGTGGAAGGGGAGCCGGGGGCAAACGGCGGAGCAGACCTACCGTCAGCTTGAGCGACTCTAGCTCCCGGCGGCAGTCTTCACAGACCTCCAGATGATATCTCACCGCATCGCGCTCTAGGGAGCCGAGCTGCTCGTCAATATAGGGAGAGAACATCTCCCTTATTCTTTCACACTTGCTACGCCGCCAGAATTTTTTCATTTCCCCTCATTTATTTAGACGAAATTCGGGGGGTAAAAGTTCCTTTTGCTTAAGCACCAGATTGCGCAGGTTCATTCGGCCGCGGTTCAGCCTGGATTTTACCGTGCCCAGGGAGGTACCTGTTATTTGGGCGATTTCCTCATAGCTTAGTCCCTGAACGTCGGCCAGGATGACCACCAGACGTTGCTTCTCGGGCAGGGCGAGCAAACAGCGGTTGAGCAGCCCGGCCAGTTCCTCTCGCAGAACTCGATCCTCTGGGGACTCGAGCTGACTGATTGCCGGGTCTTTGAGCAGTTCATCTAGGGGGATGGTTTGATGCCGCCGATTAGCCCGAAGATGATCAATACAGACGTTGGAAGCGATGCGCAGGAGCCAAGTTTTGAAGTCACCACCTTTAAACCTCGGAAGGCCCTGCCAGGCCAGGACAAAAGTTTCTTGGGTAGCATCTTCGGCATCCTGGGCGTTTCCCAGCATGCGCCAACTGAGGTTATACACCTGCCCTTGATACTTCTCTACCAGCTGATTGAAGGAGTTAAGCTCCCCTGCCCTGGCCTGCTGAACCAGTTCTGCTTCGTCAGTCATCTCATGCATCAATTCGGTAGTTTAAAGGTATTTTTTCCAGTTGACCCGAGTTTGAACGTTAACCTATAATCGGGTTAGATTTATTCTAGCACATTCTGAAACGGAAATCCGATGTCTGGGTGGAAGAAAATAACCTGGGATGTCCTCTCCGTCATCATTCCAGTTTTGCTTCTTTTCGTAGCCTTCAGGATGTTTTTCCTGATGGCCTACATTCCCAGTCCGAGCATGGTGCCGAATCTCTACCCGGGCCAGCGTATCATAGTCAATAAGGCGGCCTACTGGTTTGGTGAGCCGAGGAGGGGGGACATCGTTGTTTATCACAGCAACAACTACGAGCGAGCCATTATCCACCGGGTGGTAGGCCTGCCGGGGGACCTGGTGCAAATAAAGCGGGGGAAGCTTTACATCAACGGCCGTTATGTCGAGGAGCCCTACATCCAGGGGAACGGCGTCTCCACGCCGCCCCAGAAAGTTCCCCCCGATTGCTACTTCATCATCGGCGACAATCGAGATGCTGCCATCTGGGAGATCGTGCCCCGGAAGGCCCTGGTGGGCAAGGCCTGGATACGCTACTGGCCCCCCAGCCAATGGGGGCGGGTGGCCAACTATCCTCTTCAGCTTGAAGCTCAATCCGGCCGGAGCAATCCCGAGTTGACCTGGGAGCCCGTTTGCGCTATAGTGAGTCTGCCCTCGGGCCGGTAGCTCAGTGGTAGAGCACCGGACTTTTAATCCGGGTGTCGTGGGTTCGAATCCCACCCGGCTCATTACGAAGCTGAGTGACCTCCGGACTCTGGTTTGATGGCCTTTATTCATCATCGTTAAGTGGCCTTTCTGCTCTCTGATTTACACCATCAACCCTCGATGGTATACTTTTAACATGTTTAACGCGAATCCCGATTGGGTTCCGTTTCTCAAGGACGGGTTGTGCTATGACGGTTAAGGTCATCACCGATAGCTGTGCGGACATCCCACAGGAAGAGGCCAAACGGTGGGGTATTACCGTGGTACCGGTATACCTTCGCTTTGGTGACGAAGTTTATCGCGATGGTGTCGATATAGATAGCCATGAATTTTATCGTAAACTTGTGACTGGCCCAGTTCACCCATCCACTGCGGCACCATCACCGGGAGATTTCGCCAAGGCTTATGAGGAGGCTGCTAGGGAAACTGACGAGATCATCTCCATTCACGTCACTAGCAGGCATAGTGCGGTTTATGATGCGGCAAAGGTGGGTAGAGAGATTGCGAAAAAGGGAAGGTGCCGGATTGAGGTCATCGATTCTAAAGGTGTGACGATGTGGCAAGGCCTTGTTGCTATAGCTGCAGCTCAGGCGGCGAAAGCCGGAAATAGTTTAGATCAGGTGCTGGAAAAGGTTGGCGAGGCCATAAAGCAAATGCGTGCCCTGGCACTCTTGGACACCGTAGTATATGCCGTTAAGGGCGGACGTATCGGGAGGGCTGCCTCAGCCATAGACTCGCTGCTTCCGTTGAAACTTCTGCTTGCCCTGCGTGATGGCAGGATCTGTCCCGCCGGGTTAGTGCGCACCCGGAAGAAGGGAATAGACCGGCTTCTTGAGTTTACCAGGTCAGCCTTACGCATCGAGGACTTAGCCATAGTTCACAGCGCCACCTCTGACGATGCTCAGCGGTTGGCGGAGCACATCCGTTCATTCTTCCCCGATGTAGTGGCCCGAATAGTCGAACTGGGACCAGCGCTGGGCGTCCATGCCGGTCCAGGGGCTCTGGTCACCGTGCTGAGGGAAGCGAAATAAACTTCCTTGGAGGAATTCGACCAAGCACGGCGGCATGCTCTTTTACCGGGCTATGCTATCTAGCTCCCAGCAGACGCTTCAAGAAGAATTTCAAAACCAGCCCTTCAATTTCGCTGCGAGATGGGGAAATAGGGGTATCGGTGACTTGTTTTAAGCCGTGCCCGGCACCGGTGACTTTTATCAGCGCGGCCTCGAGTCCTGCTTGCTGATAGGCCTGATACATGGCCTTAGATTGGGCAAAGGGCACGGTTTGATCAAGTTCGCCGTGGACTAAAAGTAACGGGGGATCATCTGCGGTTACGTGAGTTATCGGGCTGGCCAGAACATAGGCCTCCGGCCTCTCCTCCATGGGGCCACCCATAAACTGTGTAAGAGCCGTATTACCCCCTGTGACCGGCCTTAGAGTTGTATAAGCTGGTGAGGTCGCTGGGCCCGAAGTAGGAGCAAACGGCCCTTACCCGACTGGAAAATCCTTCCCAGCCACCGTTTCCTTCAAGTCCAGCCGTCTCATCGGCGCAGCCGACCATCATGGCTAGATGTCCACCAGCTGAGCTACCCCAAACGCCTATCCGGTCTGGGTCAACTCCATATTTCTCCGCCTTAGCTCTCAGCCACCGTACCGCACACTTGCAGTCCTCCACTGCCGCTGGGAACGGGGCGATGCCGCTCAGCCTGTAATTGATGCTCACCCCGAAAAATCCATGGCTGGCCAGAGCCCGAACTCGGCTGGGGTATTTGTCACCGCCCCGCCAGCCGCCACCGTGTATGAAGATGACGGCCGGCATGGGACTGGCTATCAGCTTCTCCGGAATGTATATATCAAGCAGAAGGGGCACATCGCCGCCCAGGCCGTATTCGATGTCCTTAACCACCTCTACCCTTGTGGTTAGCCGAGCAGCCGGGATCTGCTTTTCTGCGCCCTCCAGGTATTCTTCTATAGCAGCCTCCATCTGCTGCGGCTGATACCAGCCCTGTTTTACCAAAATTTTACCATTGGTGCCGATGAGGTAGGCAATATTCGGTGCCGGCCCATAAGTATGCCAGATCAGGTTGTCCATCTCATCAACCAGTACCGGAACGGTTATGCCCAACTCTTGAACCATCTTAGTTGCCTGCGCCACTCGTTCGGCGTAGGTTACCGGCTGAGTGAGGGGGTACCCTTCTTTATCCAAGCTTGCCGAGGTTGTCCATTCCCTCCCGCTGTAGGGAGATGGTGAACCCACTGGATGGGCTTCAACGGTGTAAATGATGAGGAACTGGACCCGGTCGCCATATTTAGCTTGCAATGCTTCAGTGGCAGCGACCTGCTGCCGAAATGGTGGTCAGGTAAAGGATCTGAAAACCATCATCACCGGCTTTTCCTCCTGAAGCCGGGAAAGCCTAAACTCGGTCCCATGAATATCCCGCAGCGTGAAGTCGACCGCCGTTTCTCCAACCCTCAGGCCGACCTGGTCAAAATTGCCTTGGCTGGGTGTTTGGATAGCTCGGCAGCTTTCCTCCAGGGCGGCTGATGGCGATGGCTCCTCAGGCTTGAGGCTGCTTGGAGGAGTAGGGTGGGCCGTCGGAGATGGCGAAATTGGGCTGGGCGTGCTTGGAGAACAGGCTAAGGTTGGAAGAACCAGTAAACTCAAAATCAACATTGCGGACCATAACCCGGCCCGGGCCATAATGCCTCCACA
>CBFDTP010000013.1:0-27408 GCA_965612975.1 uncultured Dehalococcoidia bacterium
CAGATGTGTATAAGAGACAGATATACATCTTGTCCGCCGGGTCCCCCTCCCTGAAGATCAAATCCCCTGGCTGGTAAACCTCCTCCCCGCTGAACGAGGCTACTTGGTTCAGAATCTCATCCTCCAGACCCCGGAACAACCGTGATCTAGCCAGCACTTCCTTCAAAGTCACCATACCTCCACTCCCCTTCATTATAAGGCTTAATTATCCCCCCATCAAGTGAAACAGCATCCATCAGCTATTTGGGCAGGGTGAAGACTATCCTGCAGCCCGACCCCGAGTTAGTCGGGACCTCCGCCCATATCCTCCCCTTATGCACCTCGACTATTCGCTTGGCAATGGAAAGACCCAGCCCTGCTCCGGGAGAGCTCACATTCCGACCCCGGTAATATTCATCGAATACCCGGGAGAGCTCGTTCTTGGGTATTCCCATTCCGGTGTCCGTCACCTCGGCAACGATGCAATCCTTGCCCTCCTTAAGGCTTACCGTGATCTTGCCCCCGGGTGGAGTAAAGGTGATGGAATTATCGAGTAGCTTAAGGAAAACCTGCTTTAGCTGGCTCGGGGCACCGCTGATCAACGGCAGATTTGCCCCGACCTCCGTTTGAAGCTCTAACGACTTTTTCTCCAGGGCAGCCTGGGCTTCCCTGACTGCCTTGGCCAGGACGTCGGGAAGGTAGACCTGAGTGAAACTTTCCTCCAGTTCCTGAGCTTGTATTCGAGAGGCGTCCAGGATATTACGCACCAAGGCAACCACCTCGTTGAGGCGCACGATACACCTCTCCAGCATCAGGCGCTGCTTTTCGGTTACCTCGCCGGCAAATCCCTGCAAGATCACCATGAGATATCCCTCAACGGCGTTTAGTGGGGTCATCAAATCGTGAGCCACCACCCCGGTGGAGCAGGCCAGGATGCGGCGGACGTCACGCAGCCTGCCCGAGACCATTTCACAGACATGTTTCAAGATCATATGGCCGATGTGGTGGTTAGAGCTCATGAGCTGATGGAGCCCTCTCCCATTTATGCGAACCAACTGGCATGGTTCGAGGCAAAAGGCTGAGGCATTGAAGATGTAGGGCTCGATCAGCGCCGACCACCCCAGCGTCTCTCCCCGGCTCAAGACCTCGACTGTGGCATGCTTCAGAGCTGCCGTGCGGCCCAGGCTGATCTCCATCCTCAGAGCTACCCGGCCCTTCTCCACCAGCCAGAGGTTCTCCGCCGTCTCCCCCTCGGAGAACACCCGACTGCCAGCGGGATACTCTACCCGGGTGCTGAGCTCGGCTATCTGTAATAGTTCAGCCTCGCTCAGGCCCCGGAACAATTGGGCCTCGGCCAGAAGCTCTTTCAGAAAGCCGGTTTCCCCCATCGCCGCCCTCTGGGTTGGAAGCTCTAGAGTCCAGCGGCATCCAGCACTGCCGGAACCACCTTCTCCCAGCCAATGGCCATGACGTGAACTCCCTGGCAAATGTCCTTTAAGTCCTTAATGAGGCGGGCTGCTATCTCAATGCTCTTCTGCCGCTTGTTCTCCGCCTTATCCATCTCCTCTATGAGGTTATCGGGTACATGTACCCCGGCGACGTTGCGGTTCATGAACCGAGCCATACCGGCCGACTTCAGGAGTATGATCCCAGCCAGGACCGGCACGTTGAGATGCTTTATCTGCTCCATGAACTGAGCGAACTTCTCCGGTTCATAGACGGCCTGGGTCTGAAAGAACTTGGCCCCGGCCTTGACCTTGCGCTCCATCTTGAGGATCTGCGGTTCTATCGGGTTAGCCCCGGGGGTGACGATGGCTCCCAGGAAGAAATTGGGGCTCCCCTTGAGCTCTTTTCCCGCCAGATCCCTGCCCTGGCACAGGGTGCTGGCCGCCTGAAGAAGGGAGACCGAGTCAAGGTCAAAGACCGGCTTCGCCTCCGGATGGTCTCCCAGGGAGACATAATCCCCAGTAAGGCAAAGGACATTTTCAATTCCCAGCGCCCAGGCCGAAAGCAAGTCTGACTGCAGGGCAATACGGTTACGGTCACGGCAGGTAAGCTGAAAGATGGGCTCAATGCCCCGCTCCCGCAGGAGATGACAGGTGGCCAGCGAACCCAGTCTCATGACTGCGCTCTGTTGATCGGTGACGTTGACCGCAACCACCCGATCTCGCAGCAGTTCGGCATCCTCCAGGGTCTCGCGGATATCCACGCCCTTCGGTGGGCCCACCTCAGCCGTCACCACGAACTTACCGGAAGAGAGGACCTCGCTGAGCTTGCTCATGACTCACCTCCTAGTTTTCGCTTGGGATTGAAGAGTAACAGCTCGCCCAGGTTATCTGCTCCTCCTCACACGCCGGTGATTGCGGTCCCCTTGGTTAGAATGATACCTTGTTCATTCATTTAAAGCAATATGTGCAGCTTGACCCAGCCATCTAAGCCCTTTATCATAGTCCTAGGCCCTCGAAGGGGCCAAGTTATCCTTCAGGGGGTGAAAATGAAGGTGAAAATCGGCATCAACGGCTTTGGTCGAATAGGTCGTCAGGTTTTCAAGGCCATTGGTGACCTTCATGCCGATGCCCTGGAGGTGGTGGCCATCAATGATCTTACCGATCCCAAGACAAACGCCCATCTTTTTAAGTATGACTCCAACTATGGGCGCTACCCCGGACGGGTAGAGGCCACCGAGGATGCCATCATCGTTGACGGGAGAAAGGTTCGCGTGTTGGCCGAACGCGACCCATCCAAAATACCCTGGGGGGACTATGGCGTGGAGATCGTGGTGGAATCCACGGGACTTTTCACCGAAGCCTCCAGGGCAGCGGCCCATCTACGGGATGGAGTCAAGAAGGTCATCATCACCGCCCCGGCCAAGGGCGAGGATATCACCATCGTCCTTGGCGTTAATGAGGATCGGTATGATCCCCAGAGGCATCGGCTCATCTCCAATGCCTCCTGCACCACCAACTGCATTGCCCCCCTGGTAAAGGTCCTGCATGAGAACTTTGGGGTGGCCAAAGGACTGATGTCCACCATCCATGCCTATACCAATGACCAGCGGCTTCTGGACATGTTTCACCGCGATCTTCGGCGAGCCCGCGCGGCCGCGCTAAATATAGTTCCCACCACCACCGGGGCAGCCCGGGCGGTCACCGTGGTGATCCCCGAGCTTGAGGGCCGGCTTCATGGGCTGGCCTTTCGGGTGCCCACCTCCACCGTTTCCCTGGTAGACTTCGTGGCCGAGCTCGAGAGGGAGGTGACGGTGGAACAGGTGAATGAGGCCTTTCGCAGGGCTGCAGAGGGGAGGATGAAGGGGATCCTGGAGTTCTGCGAGGAGCCCTTGGTGAGCATTGACTTTAAGGGCAATCCGGCCAGCTCGATTATAGATGCCCTCAGCACCATGGTCATCGGTGGCAACCTGGTAAAGGTGCTCGCCTGGTATGACAACGAGTGGGGCTATAGCTGCCGCGTGGCTGATCTGGCCCAATATATAGTTCGAAAGGGCCTCTAGGAGCCGCCGGCAAAGAAAGGGTCAGGGGGTGGGCCTGTCCCGGCGCCGGGTTGTTCTTTCGGCTACCTTAAGACGAACCAGTGCCCGACGTAAGGCGGCCTCTGCAGCGGCCTTGTCCACCTCCGGCCCGCTAGTTCTCAAGGTTTCCTCAGCTCGTCTGCGGGCGGCCTCAGCTCGGGCAATGTCAATCTCCTCCGCCCTTTCACAGGCATCAGCCAGGATAATCACCTTGTCCGGACGAACCTCTAGGAATCCGCCGCTTACCGCCAGATGGTGCTCCTCTCCGCCCTTCCTTATCAGCAGGTCCCCGGGGCGAAGCATGGTCATGAGCGGGGCATGGTGAGGTAAAATGCCCAGTTGCCCCTCTATCCCCCAGGCAACGACGGCATCAACCTCGTCGGAAAAAACCACTCTCTCAGCGGTAATGACCTCTAACTTGAAGGTAGCCACCTACTCTCCTCCCATCTTCTTGGCCTTCTCCACCGCCTCATCGATGGTGCCCACCATGTAGAAGGCTGCTTCCGGAAGGTCATCGTGCTTCCCCTCTAGGATCTCCTTGAAGCCCCGGATGGTTTCCTTGAGGGGGACATACTTCCCTGGGGTGCCGGTGAAATGTTCGGCCACATGGAACGGCTGGGAACAGAACCTCTGAATTCGGCGGGCTCGATGGACGGTGAGTTTATCCTCCTCGCTCAGTTCCTCCATTCCCAGGATGGCGATGATGTCCTGAAGCTCTTTGTATCTTTGCAGGGTGGCCTGTACCCCGCGGGCTACTCGATAGTGCTCCTCGCCGACGATGGTCGGGTCGAGCATGCGTGAGGTGGAGGCCAGGGGGTCAACGGCGGGGTAGATGCCCAGTGCGGCAATGGCCCGATCCAGAACAACTACCGCATCAAGGTGGCCATAGGTGGCCACGATTCCCGGGTCGGTGAAATCATCCGCGGGGACGTAGATGGCCTGGAAGGAGGTGATAGAGCCCTTTCGGGTAGAGGTGATTCGCTCCTCAAGCTCTCCGACATCCGTTCCCAGGGTTGGCTGATAGCCCACCGCCGAGGGCATGCGACCGAGCAACGCGGAGAGCTCCATGTTAGCCAGGACATGCCGATAAATGTTGTCAATGAACAGCAGCACATCCTGCCCTTCGACATCGCGGAAGTACTCCGCCATGGTTACGCCGCTCAATCCCACCCGTGCTCGGGTTCCCGGGGGCTCATTCATCTGCCCGAAGACGAGGACCGTCTTGCCCAGAACGCCGGCCCTCTTCATCTCCAGCCAGAGATCATTTCCCTCTCTGGAGCGCTCCCCTACCCCCGCAAAGACGGAGACCCCGCCATGTTCGATGGCGATGTTTCGGATGAGCTCCATGATGATGACCGTCTTGCCCACGCCGGCTCCACCATAGGCCCCGATCTTCCCTCCCTTTCGGAAAGGGGTGATGAGATCCATCACCTTAAGCCCGGTTTCCAAGATCTGGGGGGTGGTCTCCTGCTCGGTGAGAGTAGGCGGGGGGCGATGAATCGGGTACCATTTCTTGGCCTTGACCTCTCCCAGTTCGTCTATTGGCTCACCGAAGACGTTGAAGAGGCGACCCAGGGTCTCCGGCCCCACGGGTACGGTTATCGGCCCTCCGGTGTCAATGGCCTCAACCCCTCGCTTCAGCCCCTCGGTGGGCGTCAGGGCTACCCCACGCACCCAGTTATTCCCGATATGGGCCTGAACTTCAACCACCACCTTGCTGCCATTGAGGGGAATTTCCACCGCGTTGTAAATTGCCGGCAGGTTATCCGGGGGAAACTCGATATCCACCACGGTTCCGATAACCTGAACCACTCTACCTTTGGCCATCTTGCCTCCTTAAATTCCGGTCAGGGCCTGAGCCCCTCCAGTGATGTCGCAGATCTCCTTGGTGATGAGCTCCTGCCGGGTCTTGTTTATGAGGAGGGTCAATTCCTTTATCAGCTCATCGGCATTTTCCCGGGCATTGCGCATGGCCACCATCCTGGCTGAGTGTTCGCTGGCCTTAAGTTCGAGGATGGCATGATATATCCTCATCTCAACATATCTCGGCAGGAGTTCGCTCAAAATAAACTCCGGGCGAGGTTCGTAAATGTATTCCAGCCCTGCCCCCGTAGCTGGCTCGCTGGGCTTCACCGGAAGAAGTACCTCCATCACTGGTCGCTGAACCATGGTGCTGACAAAGCGAGGAAAGGCCAGGTATACCAAGTCGGCTCGGCCATGGGAGTATTCCTCGATGACCGTTCTGGCTATGGGCAGGACGTCAAGAAGTGAAGGGCGGTCACTGATCCCGGTGAACTCGGCGATAAGGTTTTGTCGGGTGCGTCGAGCAAAGCTCCGCGCCTTCCGGCCAACGGCGATGTAACTCAGGGGGACCTCCTGCTTCAGGACGAAATCAGCCACCAGCCGGTTTAGGTTAGAATTGAGCCCTCCGCAGAGTCCCCGATCGGTTGACAGGTGCAGCAGGCAAATGCTCTTCACCTCTCGCCTTTGAAGTAGAGGATGAATTTCCTCCCCAGTCGGGGTAGCGGCCGCCAGGTCTGCCACCACCTGGGTTATCTTCTCGGCATAGGGTCGGGAAGCCATGGCCTGCTCCTGCGCTCGCCTCATCTTCGCGGTGGCAACCATCTCCATAGCGCGGCAGATCTTGACCAGATCGCTTATGCCGCGCATACGCCGCCGAAGCTCTCTAATCGTGGCCATTTATTACTCCCCGCAAAATTTAAAGGGCCCCAAAAATTCTTCGAATTTTTGGGGTGAAATTTAGGAGATAAACCCCTTCTTGAACTCGGCGATACTGGTCTTTAAGGCCTCCTCCAGCTCTGGGGTCAGTTCCATCTCCTCGTTTATTTGCCTCTCCACCTCCGGATGATTGGCGCCCATGAACTTGTAGAAGTTTTCCTCCCAGGAACTTATTCGGTCCAGCGGCACATCGTCAAGATAGCCATTGTTCAGGGCATAGAAGATCATCACCTGCTTTCCGAGCGAGAGAGGAGAGTACTGTGGCTGCTTCAATACCTCGACCGCTCGTTTTCCTCTTTCAAGTTGGGCTCGGGTAGCCTTGTCCAATTCCTCCGTTCCGAACTTGGCGAAGGCCTCCAGCTCCCTGAACTGAGCTAGATCTAACCTCAACCTTCCGGCCACCTGTCTCATGGCCTTCCGCTGGGCAGCTCCGCCAACCCGGGAGACCGAAAGTCCCACGTTTATCGCCGGTCGAACTCCGGCGTTGAAGAGATCCGGCTCCAGGTAGATCTGCCCATCGGTGATGGAGATGACGTTCGTGGGGATATAGGCGGAGACATCCCCGGCTTGGGTCTCCATTATGGGCAGGGCGGTGAGGGAACCGCCACCATATTCCGGGGCAAGCTTACAAGCCCTCTCCAGGAGTCGGCTATGTAGGTAAAAGACATCGCCAGGGTAGGCCTCCCTCCCGGGAGGTCGGCGCAGCAAAAGGGAGAGCTGACGATAGGCCCAGGCATGCTTGTAAAGGTCATCATAGATCACCAGGGCATCCTTTCCCTGCTCCAGGAACTCCTCTCCCATGGCACAGCCAGCATAAGGGGCAAGGTATTGCAAAGGTGCCGGGTCGGAGGAATCAGCCGTCACCACGATGGTGTGCTCCATGGCCCCATACCGCTCCAGGGTGTCCACCACCGAGGCCACCTTGGCCGTCTTCTGTCCGATGGCCACGTAAATGCAGATGACATCCTGCCCTTTTTGGGCAATGATGGTATCGATGGCAATGGCGGATTTCCCGGTAAAGCGGTCGCCGATGATGAGCTCGCGCTGCCCCCGGCCGATGGGGGTCATGCTGTCTATGGCCTTGATCCCGGTCATGAGCGGCGTATTTACCGGCTCTCTTTTGGTCACATTGGGGGCCACGCGCTCCACCGGCCTGGTCTTCGCCGCCCTGATGGGCCCCTTGCCATCGCGCGGGCGTCCCAGGGAGTCCACCACCCGGCCAATCAACTCCGGCCCCACCGGGACCTCGATTATCCGGCCCGTTGCCTTTACCTCATCGCCTTCCTTGATCTGACTACAATCCCCAAGGACAACCGCCCCCACGCTATCCTCCTCCAGGTTGAACGCCAATCCCATGATGCTATGGGGGAATTGCAGCAGCTCGTTATAGGCCACCCCAGCAAGTCCATAAATCCGGGCAATGCCATCACCGACCTCCACCACCGTGCCTACATCCACGGCGGTGACCATTGTCCCAAATCGCTCTATCTGTTCCCGAATGATGGCCGCGATGTCCTGAGCGCGTGTCGCCATTGCCTTACCTCCTTCCCAGAGCTAACTGGCCTCGACCAGCCTCTCCCTCAGGCCGGTTAGCTTAGCCTTAAGGCTTCCATCAATGAGCCAATCCCCCACCCGGGCCACCATCCCCCCGATGATCTTAGGGTCAACCTTGGTGAAGAGCACCACCTTCCTTCCGGTTAGCTGGGCAAGTCGTTCCTCAATGTGCTTTCTCGTCACCTCGTCCAGCTCCACGGCGGTGATGACCTCAGCATGCTCCAGGCCACGATGGGCGTCCACCAGACGCTCATATTCGGAGACTATGGCCTCCAGCATTCGGAGCCGGCGCTTGACGATGAGCAGATACACCAGGTTAAGGGCCAAACCCCTTATCCCAGGGAGACATCGCTTTACCAGCTCGGCCTTCTCCGAAAAAGGTACCTTTGGGTTTTCCAGCAGACCTCTAAGGTTCAGATCGCTCAGGGTAGATGCGATCTCCCTCAGATCCGAACGCCAGCCCTCGAGTTGGCCTTCCTCAAGGGCAATCTGAAAAACGGCCTGAGCATGCCTCTTTGCCGCAATGCCGATTGCCATGATCACATTTTAAGGTGAAGGGGATCAGGCCTATTTTCCTCTCAAGCCTTTCGTCTCCTCGAGCACTTCCTCGATCATCCGGCGATGCCGCTCCCTATCGAGCGTCTCCCGAAGGACCTTCTCCGCCGCCAGTATAGCTAGGTCAGCGAATTCCTGACGGAGTTGCTGAATGGCCTGCTCTCTTTCCAGCTCGATCTCGCTTCTAGCCCGGGCGATGAGGGCCTCAGCCTGGGCCCTGGCCTCCTGACGAGCCTCTTCCTTAAGCTTTTCTCCCAAGGCAGCTGCCTGAGAAAGGATCTCCTGACCTTCCCTTCGAGCTTCCTCCAGCTTCTTTCTGGCCTCCTCATCGGCTTCGGCCAGGCGCCTTGCCGCCAGCTCGGCCTGCTCCAAGCCCTCTCTTATTCGATTAGAGCGTTCCTCCATCATTCGGCGCAGCGGCTTATAAGCTATGAAATAAAGCAGAGCCAGAAGTATTAAGAAATTCACTATCTGGGCCAGCAGGCCATTCCAGCTGATGCCGATGCCCTCCATTCAAGACCTCCTAAACCACCATCGCCAGCAGGATCGCCACGATGAGGGCGTAGATGGCAACTGCCTCAGCGAAGGCAATGGCCAGGATCATGTTGGTCATGATGGGACCGCGCGCCTCTGGGTTGCGACCCAGGGCCTGCATGGCTCCCATTCCCAGTATGCCGATGCCGATCCCCGGGCCTATGGCCCCCAGGCCAGCGGCCAAACCAGCACCGAGCAACTTCATGGCTTCGGCTTCCATTACACCTCCTTAAACTTTTATTCGTGCTCGGGGGGTGTAACCGCGATCACCCCAAAGACAAGGGTCAATCCCCCAAAGATGAGCGCCTGAACAAATCCGAAGAAGGCCTCCAGCCCATAGAATGGCACCCCCACTACCCAGGGAAAGAGGAAAAGGATAAGGAGCAACAAGATCATCCCAGCATTCATGTTGCCAAAGAGACGGAAGGTAAAGCTGATGATGCGAACAAATTCGCTGACCGCCTCCAAGGCGCCGACGAAGAGAGCCACCGCTCCGGTAAGAAGCTCCATGGGGCGAAACTTGCCTCGGAGCAATCCGCCGAGTGCTCGAAGCAACTCCCCCAGGCGAATAAATTTGCCGAGGTACCGACGAAGGCCGACCGAGGTTATGCCCCAATATTCCACGCAGACGAACGAGATGAGCGCCAATGCCAAGGGAAAGTTGATATCCGTATTGGCCTTTCTCAGCAAGGGCACCTCCACCACCCAGCCCTGATAGGAACCCAGGAAGGCTCCGGGGAGAGGCTCCTTGGGATAGTGCCCAAAGCCTATGGTGTCAAATCCGGGAAGCAGGGAGAGGAGGGCAGCCACGAAGACGTAGAGGAAGATGGTGGCCACCACTGGAAAGAAGCGGCGAGCATTCTTCTCACCAGCGGCCCCTTCCACAAAGTTATACAGGCTTTCATAAACCCACTCCACTAGGTTTTGCCACCCGCTGGGAACCAGTTTCATCCGGCGGGTGCCGAGGTAAAATATGAGCAAGAGGACCAGGATGGTGAACCAGGATGCCAGCAGCGTGTTAGTTATCGGAAAGGGCCCGAGATGGAAGATGGCTTGGGCGGGCAGATGAACGTGGGGGCGGGGAACGGGAAAGAAAAAGGCGCCAACGATCATCAATCCCAGCGCGATGAAGGTGACGCCCAAGATCTTGCTCAAGCAGCCAGGTTTAAACACTACTCACCGCCCTTGTCTTCATCGTTTCCCTGCTTGAAGATCGGGAGTAGAAGCTGGTAGACACCCCAAAAGGCCAGAAAAAGGCCCAAAAATAATCCCACCAGGGTGAGAAGTGGAAATTTCGAGTGAAGTGCACGGTCAGCCCAGATTCCTAAACCTGTGCCTAGAGCGATGCAGCCACCGATATACCACCCGATACCGACATACTTGGCGGCTGTTGACCACCACTTCATCAATCTGACCCCGGGCAGCGGGCTTGAATCCCTTCATCCGCTTTCCGGCCTCCCTCTGCCTAGGTCATCCAGATCAAGCGTGTTGATGAAGTCACGAAAAGCGGAAAGGCGCCCAAGTTCCTCCTCGCTGACCTCCCCTTTCGCTTCAGCCTGCGGGATGGGCTTGCCGGTCTCCTGATCGATCAGGATGCCGGCCTTCTCCAGTACCGATTCCTCAGCAAATATAGGGGCTTGCACCCTGATGGCCAGGGCCAGGGCATCACTTGGCCGGGAGTCGACCTCCAGTTGCCCTCCATCCACATCGATGATTATCTTGGCATAAAATGTGTCATTGCGCAGGTCACAGACAATCACCGAATTGACCGAGGCCCCCAAGGTGGTGATGATCGAGCTCAGAAGATCATGAGTCAAGGGACGCGGAGGCGAGATGCCCTGAAGCTTAATGGCAATGGCATCTGCCTCAGCCGGACCGATCCAGATGGGTAGATATCGTTCAGCGTCCTTCTCCTTCAGTATGACCACCCGCTGATAATTCATCATGCTTACACGAATGCTGTCGATATACATTTCGATCATTATTGCCTCCAGTTGGGGTCCAAGCAGCCTCGGTTTCTGCTCGCATTTTAGCTCATTTCGTTCCCCAGTGTCAATGACCGAGCTGGGCCATGTTATTTAAACTTGAAAAGTGAACTGTTTAAGCCTGAAAAGTGAGCCATTTAAAGCTCAAAAGTGAGCCGCTCGGTGGTAAATTCCTCCTTGGAAAGGAGGGATTATGGATCAGCTTCACAAGCGGTTCACTGATGAGCAGGTGAGGAAGGATCATCTTAACAACATTCATAGAGTATATCGACGACATGCGCAATGTAATCAGGGAAGCCTTTTATGGGCTTTTCCAAAAGCTTGTCTTTGCTGCCGGATGGGTGGAAAAGTTTCTCCACCCATTATATTATAATCGTTTTTGCAAATGACTATAAATTCTCAGCCAAGATAAAGAGGGGATTGCTCTGTTTAAATCCTTTCTTCAATCCCTATCTCTGGAACGGTTACCCTCTTCTCTCCCTTCCTGGCGAGTTTGGCTAGCCAAATGCCTATTTCATAGAGGAAGATAAGCGGAATAGCTACAAGACTTTGATTTACCGGGTCAAAGGTTGGGGTAATAATGGCGCCGAGAACAAAAGCCCCGACTATGGCATGTTTACGGTATTTGGCTAGTTTCTGAGGAGTGATTATCCCTATCTTGGATAAGAAGAAGATAATAATGGGGGTTTCAAAGCAGAAGCCAATAGCGAAAAGAAGCCTAACCATTACGGAAACGAAATTCCCTACCTTTATCTGCGGGGTGGCAATGTCGCTTCCGAAGGTGATCAAGAAATGCGCTGCTGGGGGTATTAAGACAAAATAGCCGAAGATAACGCCGGCAGCGAATGACAGCATAACGCCGGGCAACAAAGTATATAAGTACCTCTTCTCCTTTCGAGTAAGCGCCGGTTGGACGAACATCACTAGTTCGTAAACGAGAACCGGCATTGCTAAGGCCAGTCCGGCCATAAAGGCCACCTTACAATAAGTCCCCAGCATCTCCGTCATTTCGATATAAATAAGATTAATTCCTTCGGCTCTTGATTCTAAAAGGGCAAAGATATATTTGGCGAAGAAGAAAGAAATTGCGGTGGCAATTCCCACCGCAATTAATGCTCTAAGTAGGCGTTTTCGCAACTCCTCTAAATGCCCTATTATCGTTAGCTTCTTTTCTTCACTCATGTCCGATATCTGGCCTTCATTTCCTTTCTTGACTCTGAATTTTTATTTTGCCCTTTAATTTCCGAGAGCGGTAGACTATTGCTAATGTCTTTTACCTCATCTGTTATCGCCTCGCCTGTCTTTATAAGCTCGCTCTTTATCTCCTTGGTCTCCTCGTTTATCTCCTTGCTTATGGTTGCGGTCATCTCCCTGCTGGCCATCCTAAATTTACGTATACCTTCTCCCAGTGCCCTGGCTATTTCGGGTAATTTACCGGGGCCAAAAATTAATAGGACAATGATTAAAATGAGGAGGACTTCCCAAGGGCCGATGCCGAAGAAATCCATTGCTTTCTTCCCAAGAAAAATTTAAAGGGGGAATAAAAGCTTTGGGCAACTACTCTTTTTTGCCGGCCTCTTTTGAGCTATCAAAATCCTCGCCTGCTTTAGCCTTGCGAAATTCGTGAATACCTTTACCTATGGCGCCGAAAACTTGAGGCAACTTACCGGCTCCGAAGATAATTAACACCAACAAAACAATGAGACCGATTTCTAAAGGTCCTAAATGAGGTATCCCCATCTTAACCCCCTCAACCTGCTATTCCTTTTTCCCTGACTTATCTTGCTCCTTTGTCTCGTCGTACTCTCCTTCTTTCCCTTTGCGGAACTCCCTTATACCTTTACCAAGGGCAGCTCCAACCTGAGGTAATTTGCCCACGCCGAAGATAATGAGCACCAAGAGGACAATAAGGCCGATTTCCAAAGGACCTAAATGTGGCAACATTTTAATTCACCTCCTCCCCTCAAGCGGGAAAAATTTAAACTATCCAGCCAGGCTTATACCCGTCATTTTGAGCTTGATTATCAAGTTCTATTGTAATCACCTTTTCTAGTGGAAGCAAGACTTCCGATGCTGTTTTGCGCAAATCTATTCCCTTAATGTAACTTCGACACTCCTCACAGATATAAAGCCGATATAATCCTTCTTCATCGGTGAAATAAGCTAGCTTGTCCTGGTTTTGGTTGCCACAATAAGGGCATTCTAGTCTCTGAAATAACCACTCTGTATCACATCTAGAGCAGGAAAGCCATCGTGCTCCGTTCTCCTTTTCAAGAAAGCAAAAGTCTGCTCTACCTCCACAAATAGGACAATACCTTTTACGCCATCTCTCTTGGTCTACCTGCGGCAAAAGCATTTCTGATTGAATGGTTAAAAATGGCCATATTCCAGCTCGAATTATAGCTGGCAAAAGCCCTGAGGCAGTATTTCCTGTTAAAGCTGGCAAGCTCTTCCCTTCATACCAGGCTTCTACTATTTGTTTAAGGAGGGGATAATCTAAAACCACCTTCCTCAAACTAGTTATTTCCTCTGGGGAAAAGAGAGGATAACTTGCAATTGTGACAAGGACTTGCTGGAGCAAATTTTGTAGCAGTGTCCAATCTATAGGCAGCTCGTGGAAAGGTTGAAGAGGGATCCCTCGTTCTAACCGCTCTGAAATGACTTCTTTAGCTAAACCTCGCCCTGAAATAAGGCTCTTAACTTCGCACTGAAGGCGAAGCAGCCTTTTATATAACTCAACAAAATCAGGAAGTTGCCCTTCTTCCCTTTTCCATTCTTCTAGCCTTCTAAGAACCTTGCCATCTACTTCTTTGCTCACCCCAAACCTCACCAAACTGCCGCATTACAACTGCCCGCCTACAACTATTACCGCTCGCAGCACAAGTCCACCGATTAACACGCAGACAGAGGAAGTTAGCATAGCTTGCCATGCCCCCTTGGTTTCTTTACCCCAGCTCCAAAGTTCCAGTACGAGCGGGATCAACAAAGCCAGGAGGGCTACCCCTATCCAGAAAGGAGCAGCTAAGATGCCCATAGTAAGGGTCTTTAATGCCTCGGTGGCACCGGCCATAAAACCGCCGCCCAGCCAAAGGGCAAACCCAATAAGCACTATGAGTTCGGCAATAACCACCAAGGCATCTGCCTCACTCAGTCGAGCTAGGACCCTGCCGGGGATCTCTTTGAAGCGACCGAGCCTGCCTGCAAACACCAGTACTGCCAGCCCGGTTGAGATAGCCGAGACGACGAAGAGCGAGGGCAAGATGATCGTGCCTGCCCATAGTGGATTATTGCTGACGGAGAGTAGCACACCGGTATAGGCCATTACCAACACGGAGAAAATAAGCACAATCCAGCTTAGAAAGCTTACTAGCCAACTCAGGCTCCTTATAGGCTGTTTTAAAGCAGCAAGCTTTTCAGCCCACCATAGGAGCACTAAAATTACACTGCCACCAGCAAAGATAAGCAAGATCCAAACGCCCAGTGACATAGGTGAGAGCGCTATAAACCTAGCCAGCAAATGCCAAAAACGTATTGGCCTTCCCAAATCAAAAATTAGAAGTAGAGTGCCAATTATGACCAAAGGTATAGCTATGTAAGTGCTCAATCTGAGCAAAGCTTTATGCTGACCTCCACTGAAGCGATCCGCTAGGAAGGCGGAAAAATAGGCTCCTCCTCCCATTCCGGCAAGCCAGAGATAAACATAAATAGGCGCTCCCCAATTAATCATTTTTGCCTCCTCTAACCTTAGAATGTTTTTCCTCCTCGAGAAGTTCCTTCCGGCGTCTAAAAAGCAGCCAGAAAGGTAAGGCAGCTATTGCCCCGGCGGTAGCGATCCCTCCAAGCCATTGAGCCAGCACAGTAGTCGTAGCTACTCGTGGTTCCTCCGGCAACCCTACCTCGGAAGGCGGCTTAATCAGGATGTACATCTGGGCCAGCCCACCAAGTTCCTTCTCGCCATAAAGTCGTGCTTGCGAATACCCACTGGCCACCAATTCGGCTACCCGCCGATGAGCGTAGGCAATAAGATCTCCTCGTTCACCGAATTGAATCGCCCCGGTAGGGCAGGCTGTAGCGCAGGCCGGCTTAAGTCCGTTGGTTACCCGATCGATGCAGAAAACGCATTTTCGGGCCGTTCCTCGAGGTGGCTCACGGTGTACTGCTCCAAAGGGGCATGCCTCTACACAATAGCCACAGCCAATACACCATTCCTGGTCAATGATGGTAAATGGGCCTTCCTTGTGAGCTGCTCCGGTGGGACAAACCTTTACACAACTTGCCTCGGCACAATGCATACATTGATGCTTGCGGAAAAGCCACTCACCATAGTCCTCAAAAAAGAGAACCCTTGTCCAGGTGCTGGCGGAAAGCTCGGGGGGGTTCTCATAAGTGCCTCTCTGCTCGGTGTATTCTGCTGGCAACTCATGCCATTGTTTACAAGCGACTTGACAGGCCCGACATCCGATACATTTTGAGGTATCAATTAACATCGCTTTTGACATTTCAACCCCCTTCCTTTAAGCTTTCCGAATATCACACAGGAAACTTCTAAACTCTGGAATTCCGGTATTGGCATCAGCTACGCAAGGGGTAAGGAAATTGGCACTACTACCTTTGGACAACCCCATATATCCCCAGCACCAAGGCATGGCAACTTGGTGAATAAGTCGGCCATTGACGCTAAAGGGGCGAAGTCGTTTGGTAACTAGGGCCACAGCAACAATCTTCCCTCGGGCTGATTCTACTACGATCTTATCTCCGCTTCTAATCCCCTTCTCCGCTGCCAATTCCTGACTTATCTCGACAAACATCTCCGGTTGTAATTCAACCAGCCAAGGTAAGTTTCGGGTAAAGGAGCCGGTGTGCATATGCTCAACCAGACGGAAAGTGGTAGCCTGGAGAGGATATTTATCTACGGTGCCTTTTGGACTAGCCTCCCATAGTTTAAGTACAGGATTACTTTGTTGTGATGACATAAGGTTTTTCACTGGGCTCTCCCAAGTTTCATAATGTTCTGGAAGGGGACCATCGGCCAGCCCATTGGCAAAAAGACAAGCACGTCCATGGGGTTTTTTCATAATGAATGGATAGCCACCACCATAGGCTATAGGAGGTGCTCCGCCATCTGGAGAATCACCGAGCCACTTCTTGCTCAACGGATCCCATTTAATGACCGGGCGCTGGGGATCCCAAGGATTGCCGTTAAGATCAACTGAAGCGCGGTTATACCAGATACGGCGGTTTAGAGGCCAGACCCAGGCCCATTTAGGATAGAGGCCTATATTAAATGGTCCTGGTGAGGGATCACGCCGGGCGGCAAGATTCCCTTCTTCAGTGTAGCTGCCACAGAAAATCCAGTTGCCTGAGGATGTTGTGCCATCAGCTTTAAGTAAGGTTAAACTAGATAACAATTTCCCTGTCTTTAGGTCATAGCCGTTGATTTCCCTAGCCACTCGATGAACATCGGGAGGGTCGCCGTAATCCCAGGTTAGCTTAGTTATAGCTTCAGCGTTGGGTCCCCCTTCCTTGGAATAAAGTTCCTTCAATTTAAGAGCCAGCTTAGTGATGATCCACAAATCTGCCTTAGCCTCACCGGGTGGATCTATCGCCTTATAACGCCATTGTAGCCAGCGAGCGCTACTGCATACACTTCCTTCTTTCTCTAAAGAGCTGGTTGCCGGGAGGAAGAAAACTTCAGTCTTTATCCCTCGAGAGTCAACTCCTGGCCTCTTCCAAAAGGCTGCTGTCTCTGTCTCCCAAGGGTCAATCACTACTAGCCAATCTAACTTCCCCAAGGCTTCTTGCACACGGCCGCCATGAGGGGCACTTACTGCTGGGTTCATTCCCCAACAAATTAAGCCTTTTATCTTACCCTCATGCATGGCATCACAAAGAAGGACGAAGGAATGAGCACCACCCCTCTTTGGTAGCCATTTGTATCCATAATCATTGGCTGAGGTAGCGTTATCACCATACCAAGCCTTAAGTAGGCTCACCATCCGGGAGCGAAGGGCACCTGCCTTGGCATATTTATCTAAAGTTTGTTGGCTGGCCTGCGGCGTTGGGAGAGCACCTGGAAACCAGTGGAAGAGGCGACCTTGCAAGCTACACCCAAGCCCATTAACTGCTCCAGCTACTCCATTAATTCCCCCTCCGGCTATCCCCATATTCCCGAGAAGGAGTTGAAGAATGCCGTAAGCTCGGACGTTTTGAGTTCCATGAGTATATTCACAAGCCCCTGAGGAGAGAACTACCGCTCCGGCTCTTCCCTTAGCTCCGGTGGCAGCAAAGGTTTGGCAAGCTTTTAAGAAGACATCTTTTGATGTTCCGGTTATCTTGCACACAGTATCAGCATCATAACGGGAGAAATGTTTCTTTAAGAGCTGAAAAACACATTGAGGATCTTGAAGGCTTTTATCCATCTTAGGCTTGCCCTTCTCATCTAGCTGATATTTCCAAGTAGACTTATCATAAGCTCTCTTAGCTGAATCATAACCACTAAATAACCCATCCTTAAATTCAAAGCGGGGATCAACCAAGAAAGAAGCATCGGTATATTCCCTTAAATATTCCATGTTGTATTTTTCAGGGTTCCGCTCCATATCATCAAGCACATATTTTATCATGCCGTTAACTAAAGCTACATCGGTGCCCGTCCTAATCCGGAGGTAGATATCGGCCTTAGCTGAAGTCCGGGTGAAACGGGGATCCACATGAATAAGTTTAGCTCCTTTTTCCTTAGCTTTCATAATCCACTTGAAGGCGTTAGGGAATGTCTCGGCCGCGTTCCCCCCAATGACCATGATACAATCGCTATTACCCAGGTCTATCCAGCTATTGGTCATCGGCCCTCGCCCAAAGGTGGCCGTATTAGCAGCCACAGCAGATGAGACGCAAATTCTAGCCTCATTTTCAATCCATACTAAACCTAGGGCACGTTGAAGTTTGGTCATAAGATAAGCTTCCTCATCATTCGGAAAAACGCTTCCCAGAGAAGCTATGGCCTCTACTCGATTGACCTCTTTACCCTCAGCATCCTTTTCTATCCAATTAGAGTCTCGAGTTTGCTTGATTTTTCTCGCTATTTGCTCAATGGCCCAATCCCAGGTCTTTTCCTCCC
The DNA here is from genome assembly GCA_965612975.1 of uncultured Dehalococcoidia bacterium. Classification (GTDB taxonomy): domain Bacteria; phylum Chloroflexota; class Dehalococcoidia; order SZUA-161; family SpSt-899; genus CAZYDA01. The sequence continues at coordinate 17,990 of CBFDTP010000013.1, forward strand.
AAGCTGTGGCTCCAGGCGCTCGATAAAGTACTTTAGTCATTCGGCGCTTGTTGTTGGCCACAGAAGAGAGAGACATTCCCTTTGGACAAAGCGAGCCGCGGTTGATCGGATGGTCAGGATCCCCTTCAATGTTTACAACCTCCCCCCCCTCTACTGCCACAATGGCTCCACAACCCACCCCGCAGTAAGGACAGATAGTTGTCTTCTCGCCTACCTTCTTGTGAAGGGGCACTCTCTTCAAAGTCTTGGCTGAGGCAGTTTCCCTGTCAAACGGCCTATAAAATAATAAAGCGCCGGTACTTAAACCAGAGAGCTTAAGAAAATCTCTACGGCTCAGTTCCATTAAATCACCTCCTGCAACAATTTTTAATGACTAAGTTAAATGCCCTCCTATTTTTTAGCTCAGCACCTCTTTTGTCAGTGGCAAAAAGAGCTCTGCCCTAACAATTCCCCATTTTGGCAAGGCGCTAAGAGGCCTAATAGAAAAACTCGGTCGCATGTCAAAGAGCTGACATTTCTCCAGCATTGCCGCTAGCTAGCAGGGAGCCGGCCTCGGATTCTATGGTAACCTGGCTTCGCAAATCTGTCAATATATCGAATTGCGTCGTTATTTTTGTTACCGAAGGTGATATTATTGCTTCAGAAATAATGTTACCGGAGGTAAGATGACACAGAAGAGCATAAGAGAGTATGCCGAGGTAATGTGGCAGAAGTATCTTAAAGCAAATCGGAAGGAGAAGGGGAGGATCCTTGATGAGTTTACCCATCTCTGAAGAAGCCGACCCTTGGAGGTGGCTTCACACCCAGTCTTTTCGCGGTGTGATCTCTGCCCAAGTAGAAGTTGAGCCAGGAGGAGGTCTCCCATAGCTCCCAATTACATGGAGGGACAATGTAAGCTCCTATCCTATCTTCCTCTTTATAGGCCTTCAATCTCTCATAAGCTCTGACCCAAATGCATTTTCGCTCATTCGGGTAGACCTCACACCACCCCTCATAGCTTCCCCCACAAGGCCCATTCCGCTGATTCTTGGGACACTGAGACATGGGGCAGAGGTAGGCCACATCGAATAGAGCGCAATCGCCGCAGTTCATGCAGCCGAAAAGGGCTACCTTTATCAGATGTTCAAGGTAACCGAAGATCCTCCTTAGAATTGGGGAGGAGTCTACAAAGCTGGCAAAGGGGCGCAGCGCCTTGAAAAGGAGGCTCTCTGGCCTAAAGAGCAGAGCATGAGCTATCCTACAAAAACCGTACATAGAGGGCTTCAAGGCTTTTACGGCCGACGCTGGAAGCTCTGATGGTCTCGCCGCAGGTTTATCCAGGTTCAAGCCAGTCCGGGGATCCCACTCAAAGAAATAGAAACCGTCCTTTTGGGGGTAATCGAATTCAGCTACCAGATCCTGCCAGTTCTTAGAGAGTTCCTCCCCTTTCTCGATGATATATTCAACCATCTCAAAGGTTATGCCATGTCCCCCGATGTGGGCTCCGGCGAATCCCATTCCCTTGGCCAGGGCATACATTTTGGCCGCTCTTAGAAGTCGGGCCGATTTTCCTTTGTCCTCGCCCTTCGCCTCGTTGGCCAGTTCAGCAAGAAGCTTGTCAGTGACGACGCACCCGGGGATCTTGTTGGCATTCATTAGTTTAGCTGTGCCATAGGGCAAGATGTAGATATTCGCCAGTACGGGAATATTATATCCGTGGGCTCTCAGCCAGAGCAGGAGTTCGTGGAATTTCCTGGCATCGTAACCAACCTGAGTAATTATAAAGTTGGCTCCAGCCTCTATCTTCTTGCTAAGCTTATAGTATTGTCCCATAAGCTCTGCCTCTAGCTTCTTGAAGGGCGAGACACAAACCCCGGCGAAGAAATCGGTCGGGGTGAGAATTCTCTTTCGCCCCATCAGCTCATGTTCCAAGCCCTTGTTCATCCGCTGGATGAGCTGCAAAACATGTATGGGGTCCAGATCGAAGACTGGTTTGGGTCTCCCATTAAATCCATTGCTGGAAGGATAATCCCCAGTCAAGACCAGAAGGTTCCTCACCCCCTCGGCTGCCAGGCCGTAAAGCATGCTTTCTATTTCATTGCGGTTCTTATCCCTGCAGGCGAGATGAACTAAGGGCTCTATGCCCAGCTTCTTGATCTCGGCACAGAGCATTTCGGTGGAGATGGCTGGATTTCCCCCTGGATTGTCGGTTACGCTTATCCCATGAATCTTCCCGCTCTTCGCTGCCTTAGCTGCATTCTCGATGATCTGCTCCTGCTGCATTTCAAGTGCGCCTCTTCCGGCGATCTGTTCCCAAGTGACACAGAACACATCTGGGCTGAGAATTGCCTCCTTCAGCGTGTTCAGCTTCTCCCTCAGGCTGATGTTTAGCCTCTCCCTCAGCCTGGCCGGCTCAAGCAATTGGGCGATGGAAGAGCGATCTTCGCGAGAAATGGCAACGTAGTCATCGGCATCCATTTGCAGTCCTTCGTCTCTCCTCCAACCCTTGATGGCATGCTCATTTGAATCTACATCTACCACCAGCAAAGGTATGTGCCTGGTTATCCACCCTTCTCGAAGCCTTTTATGGAGTTCGAAGGAACTACCTCGGGGCTCAAGGTACCCCAAGATGATCGCATCGGGGATTTCCCTTCTGGCCTTCTCCAATCCCTCGCCCTCGCTAGAGGCGTAGATGACTTCAAATGAGTCCCCCAGGGACTCCCTGACCGTGTCCCTGAAGTTGGGCTCGCTGCCCACCACGAGGATTCGGGGCACTCCGTTGCCGCTCTTCCTTTCCATCCTTCCCTTAACTCCCCCTAGCTGACTTTGAGAATCTGGTTTTCCCGATCCAGTTCAGCGGCTTGTTGCCTTCATCTGATCAGCATCTTTTCTATCTGGTTTATTCTTCGTAGAGCTCCTTCCATGTGCTCGAGAACCTCTCGGAGTTCCCGGGGCTTCTTGGAAGCCCTTTGGAGGATTCTCTCCACAGTCTCTTTCAGCTCAGCTGGCTCAATCGGGCGAGAGATATAATCATCCGCTTCCATTTGCAGCCCCTCCTCCCTCCTCCAGCCCTTCTGAGAGTGTTCTTCAGGACGCACATCTATGATCAGCAGAGGGATGTCCCTTGTGGATGGCTCTTCCCGGAGCTCCTTGTGGAGGGTGAAAGAAGTGCCTCGAGGTTCAAGGTACCCGATGATGATCAGGTCAGGGGCTTCCTTCCGCGCCTTTGTCAGCCCCTCCTCTTTGCCTGAGGCGGTGATCACCTCGTAAAAGGCCTCGAGTGTTTGCTTGGTCCTCTCTAGAAAGCTGATTTCGTTATCAACCACCAGAATTCTTTCCTTCTCCATCTTCCCCCTTGCTCAATCCGTGGGCCTAGGTAGGGAGTTATGCGGCGACAAGCGCCTTTTTGCTCAGGATCTTCTCCACGTGCTGAGCTAGCTCCACAGGCCCGATCGGCTGGCGAAGATACCCCTCGGCATCCATCCTCAGGCCCTCGTCTCGCCGCCAACCCTTGCTGAGATGCTCCTCTCGAGCCACATCCAACACCAGCAAGGGGATGTAGTCAGTCTCTGGGCTCCCCTTCAGCTCGCTGTGGAGCTGGAAGGCTTCCCCGCGGGGCTCAATATAGCCCAAAATGATCAGAGCAGGTTTCTCACTCCGAGCCTTTTTAAGCCCTTCTTCCCTATCTGAAGCCAAGATGAGATTCCAAGGGGAAAGCTCAGCAGCTTTCTGAACAAGCTCGATAAATTGAGCTTCTTTTCCAACTGCGAGGATCTTATTTGGCCTCATTCTCTCACCTCCTCCTGATGCCTACCCTAGCTTAGAGAAATTTGAGTTATTGAATAAGCGCCAAGCAGCGTAAGCAATTCCATGGAGCAACAGATAAGCTGGACATGGTATAATGTGCTGGGATGAATAAAATTAGGGTTCTGCTGGCGGAGGATCATGCGGTGGTGAGGGAAGGGTTGCGAGAGCTTATCCGCCGGGAGGCGGATATGGAGGTTGTTGGAGAGGCAGGTGATGGTGAGGAAACAGTACGCCTGGCGATGGAGCTGAAGCCAGATATTGTTCTAATGGATATCGCCATGCCGGGGTTGAATGGCATCGAGGCCACCCGTCAAATAAAGGAGAATCTTCCTCACACGTGCGTCCTGATTCTTACGGCCTATGATAATCCGGAATTCATCTTTGCTGTTATAGAGGCTGGGGCGGCAGGATATCTTCTGAAAAACATCAGGGGGAGGGAGCTGGTCAATGCTATTCGCACGGCTCATGAGGGGGAATCAGTGCTTCACCCGGCGATAGCGCGAGAGATATTTGCTCGCCTTAGGCCGCCAGAGGAAAGACCACATCAAGAGAAGCTTGCCTTGCTGAGCGAGAGGGAACTCCAGGTTCTCCGCCTTGGAGCTGAAGGGCTGAGTAATAAACAAATTGCTGCCAAGCTTTCTTTAGGTTCCCGTACCATCCAGACCCATTGGAGAAATATCTTCAACAAGCTGGGGGTTTGCTCCCGCACCGAAGCGATAGTTTATTGCTTGAGAAGAGGTTGGCTTAGCTTAGAGGAAGAGGGAAGTGAGAGAAGGTGAAGAAACTTCCCGTCATTCTGCGTGATGGACGCTTTTGGATCCTCCTGCTTTCCTTCCTTCTTATCACCTTCCTCCACTATGCTCAACTGTTCTTGTTTTCTCACCCAGGGGAAAGCTCCCTATTGGGCCTGCAACGCCATACCGTGGAGCGCATCTTCTTTCTTGCCCCGATTATTTTGGGAGGCGTCATCTTTGGCCTGAAAGGAGGCCTTATCTGCCTGGGGTTAGCCTTAGCAGCTATGTTGCCTCGGGTCTTCTTATTATCTTCCTATCCCCGAACTGCTTTGTTAGAGACCCTGATAGTCTGTGTTGCCGGAGTTTGGGCTAGTTGGTGGCTTGAATCGCATCGCCGCGAAGTAGGGCAGCGCGAGCAAGCTTTACTCCGACTTGAGGCTGTCCGCAAGGAGCTTCAATCCTATATTCAGTCTATCAGGGAAAATGAGAAGCGGCTCTCTGTTCTCCATTCTGTTACCGCTGCGATCGGACGACTCATTGCCATCGATGACATCCTTAGCGCCGCAGCTGATAAGATCAAGGAGGCGATTAACGTAGATGTGGTGTTAGTCTTTCTGTTGGATGAGGGGAGCGGCAGGCTAAGGCTGAGGACTCACCGGGGTGTTTCGAACGAATTCGCCCAGCAGGTCGATGGGCTCAGGGTTGGGGAAGGATTTAATGGCTGGGTGGTTCAAACGGGTGAGCCCTGTTTGATAGAGGATTCCACAATTGATCCCCGAGTAGCCCGGGAGATAGTGAGGAAGGAGGGGATGAGATCGCAGTACATCGTGCCTCTAAAATCAAGGGAAAGAGTGGTCGGCACGCTCTGTACGGCCTCTTATTCCCTTAAGGAATTCACCAGTGAGGAGCAGGAACTCCTGAAGCTCATTGGGGCTGAACTGGGGGTGGCAGTTGAGAAGGCGATGTTGTATGAGGAATCCCAAAGGATGGGTAGAAGGTTTCGCGAATTGTTTGAGAGAGCCCATGACGCCATCTGGCTTCATGACTTTCAGGGAAAGATCCTGGCGGTGAATCGCGCTGCCTTAGAACTCACCGGCTACGAACCTGACGAGCTTCTTGGGCAAAGAGTCTCCAAGTTCCTCACCCCCAAGCAACTCGAATTGGCTAGGGAGGTGAGACGCAAACTGCTCTCGGGTGAGGAGATAAAGCAGCCATATGAACAGACGCTGATAAGGAAGGATGGTACAAAGGTAGTTGTTATGGTGACCACTTCGCTGCTCACGGAGGAAGGCATGCCGCCAGCCTTTCAAAACATCATGCGTGACGTCACCCGGGAGAGACAACTTCAGGAGAATCTTCGTCTGTACGTTCGTCAGATTACCAAGGCCCAGGAGGAGGAGAGGAAGCGCATTGCCAGGGAACTGCATGATGATACCATCCAGGCACTGGTTGTTCTCTCAAGGCGGCTAGACGACCTGCTTTCCAACAAGCCAAGATCGTCACAGAAAATGCTGAGCCAGCTTGAGGGAATTCGATCAGAGCTGGACGAAACTCTAAAGCGGATGCGCCGGTTTATTCAGGATCTCCGTCCCCCTACTTTGGAGTACCTTGGGCTGCTGCCAGCTTTAAGGGAGCTGGTCTTGCAACTAAACCAGCAGGCTGGCATCGAGTCAGTATTTCACGTTAGAGGCCCTGAGCGACATTTTGCCCCCGAGGATGAAGTTCTGATTTACCGCATCGTTCAGGAGGCCTTGAGGAATGTTTGGAAACACTCCGGGGCGAGGAAGGCCCAAGTTGTTATCGACTTTGGCCAGGATAAGACTAGGGTAATGGTTGAAGATGACGGCCGGGGGTTTGAGTTCAGGGAGGACTCAGGGTTTGTAAGGGTAGGAAAGATAGGACTTGCCGGGATGCAGGAGCGGGCAGGTCTGCTTGGAGGGCAGTTAATTGTTGAATCCAGCCCGGGCAAGGGAACGAAGGTAGTTCTGGAAATTCCTAGCGGGCGCCTGAGAGATTAAACCCTCAAAGTGGGCTTCCCATTTACCTCTTGAGCTCACCTAGCACGAGCTCAACTACCTGAGGGATGGCCGCCTCAACCCGTGGGGTACACTCTTCCGAAAAGCTGGAGACACCTTAGTATAAGGAGGAGGAAAGATATGATGGCTCCCGGCTACAATTAGTGTGACCGAGCTGGGCCATGCTTGACATTGATGCCTTGGTGTTCTAAACTAATAATGAACATATGTTCATAATGAGGAGGTTAGCCCATAATGCCGCGACCGCCGAAGTGGCGCCGTGTGGCGAGCTTGCCGCTGGTGAACCTCTTCCTGCCGATGGGCGTAGCTCCGGCTGCGCTGGAGGAGGTGGCTCTAAGCGTGGAGGAGGCTGAGGCCATTCGACTCAAGGACCTTGAGGGACTGGACCAGGAACAATGTGCGGAGAGGATGAAGATTTCCCGGCCTACCTTTCATCGGGTGCTGGAAAGTGCTCGAAGGAAGGTAGCCGATGCGCTGCTGAATGGCAAGGCCATCCGGATCGAGGGGGGAAATTTTGAGCTGGCCTGGCGCCGCTTCCGGTGCAATCAAGACGGCTATGAGTGGCAGGTGCCTTTCGAGACCCTGGTAAATAGTCCGCCAAGCCATTGCCCCAACTGCCTCAGCCCGAACATCTTTCCGCTTCCCCCGGTAGGGCTGGGCTGGGGCTGGGGTCACCGCTGGCGTGGCGGAAGAGGAGGGAGGTGAGAAGATGAGGAGAGGCTGGTTTGGATTTGGCCGAGGCTTTGGGTGGAGGATGAGGTTCAGGGGATTTTCCCCATCACCTCCATTCATCGGTCGTGGCCGCGGAGGTCTCCCCAGGGGATGGTTTAAGTTTTCCCTCCCCTGGCGGATCTTCCCTTGGCGGTAAAGCCTTGAGGAAAGGGGGTGAGGAAAATGCCACTTGGAGATGGAACCGGACCGTTGGGACTGGGACCGATGACGGGAAGGGCAGCGGGATTTTGCGCTGGCTTCGGCAGGCCAGGTTTTACCAACCCGATACCGGGAAGATGGCTTTGGTGGTGGAGAATGTCCTACGGGTATCCTTACGTCTGGTTTGGCCATCCATATTACAGTCCATTCTATGTCCCATTTTATGGCTACTCATACTACGGCCCGGGCTATGTCTCGCCTTATGGATATCCGGGGACAACACCGCCTGGCGAAGTACAGCAAAGAAAATAAACAGGGAAAGGAGGTGAGGAGGGATGTATCCTTTCTATCCTTATCGCTACCCTTATCCGGTACCACCGTGGCCATGGTTCTGGGGCCCTGGCTGGGGTCGAGGCCGCGGTTGGGGTTGGAGGTGGTGGGCTTATTGGCTCCCCTGGTGGTGGTAATTTGAGACAAAAAATCGAGAAGGAGGTGATGGAAGATGTGGCCCTGGTTCTGGCGACCTTGGGGCTGGTTCTGGCCCAGTTACTGGTACCACCCTTATGGGTGGCCCGGGGCACCCATCCCCAAGGAACAGGAGATAGCCATGCTTGAGGAACAGGAGAGATGGCTTAGCAGCGAGTTGGAAGGCATCAGGAAGAGGCTAGAGGAACTTAAGAAATAGGAGGTGAAGATCATGCCCAATGGATTTGGCTGGGGCGGTGGCTGGCGGGGTGGTGGCTGGGGCTTTGGATTTCGGGGGAGTTCTCCCCCATGGCCTTTCATCGGCCTGGGGAGAGGGGGATTGCCCCGCTGTGGGTACTTCCTCAGCGGGGCTGCCGGGGTGCCCCCTTACTGGGCTAACCCCTACTCCCCCGGAGCCTGGCCCTTTGCCGGTTATCCTTCGGGTGCCAGCTATCCCTCGGGAGCTGGCTACCCTGGGGTTCCCACTGGCCCGGGGGTAATAAATCCTTATGGCCCACCGCTAACCCGGGAACAGGAGCTTGATTTTCTCAGAGAACAGGCTGAGGCCATCAAAAGCCAGCTTGAACAGATCCAGAACCGCATCCGGGAATTGGAGGAATAGGACTTCCCGGACATGGAAAAAAAAGAAAAGGGGTTAAAAAATGAAGATCGCAGTATCGGCCACCGGGCCAAGCCTGGATGGTGAAGTGGATCCTCGGTTCGGAAGATGCCAATACTTTATCATCGTGGACCCTGACACCATGGAGTTTGAGGCGCTGGAGAACCCCAACGTCACGGCTCCCGGTGGGGCGGGGATCAGCACCGCCCAGCTCATCGCCGGTAAGGGTGTCCAGGCGGTGATCACCGGAAACGTCGGGCCCAATGCCTACCAGGTTCTATCAGCCGCCGGGATCCAGATACTCACCGGAGCCGTCGGCAAGGTCCGTGAGGCCATCCAGGCCTATAAGTCCGGCCAGCTCCAGGCCACTTCTCAGGCTAGCGTAGGTCCCCACTTCGGCATGGGTATGGGCCGGGGAATGGGAAGAGGTATGGGCCGAGGGATGGGAAGAGGCATGGGTTGGGGAACCTGGGGCATGGCTCCCCCTATGCAAGGCCCCGGTTGGGGCCCCACGCCAACTGGCCCCACCTCAGGCCAGGACGAACTTTCCATCCTTAAAGATCAGGCCCAGATGTTGGCTCAGCAGTTGGCCGAGATACAGCGCCGCATTGAGGAGCTAGAGAAGGGAAAGTAGGAGGTGGTCGGGCATGCCGATCTACGAGTACGAGTGCACTCAGTGTGGGGAGAGATTTGAAGTTCGCCAGTCCTTCGGCGAGGATGGGTCTGAGTTAACCTGTCCTAAGTGTCGGGCAAGCAACCCGAGGAGACTTATCTCCTCCTTCTTCGGCCGAAGCTCGGGAGGCGGTGAGTCCTCGGGAGTAAGTTGTACCAGCTTTACCTGAACGGCATAAAAATCGGCGTCCGTCTGACGCCATCGGAGGTGTAGAATGCCAAGAGGCGATGGAACCG
>CBFDTP010000014.1:0-27221 GCA_965612975.1 uncultured Dehalococcoidia bacterium
CACCGGGAGCGACCGGAACTGGCTGGCAAGATGCTGGGCGGGACGGATGTGCTCGTAGTAGGTCTTCTCATCTTCCCCCTTGATGGCGTACACCCGAAACCCGGCCTTTACCAGGGCAGCGGCCACATCATCCTGGGTGCTCAGGGGATTGGAGGCACAGAGGGCCAGTTCTGCCCCACCGGCCCGGAGGGTGAAGGCCAGATTGGCCGTCTCGGTGGTGATGTGGAGGCAGCCGGAGAGGCGCACTCCTTTAAGGGGCTTCTCCTTCTCAAACCTCTCGCGAATTAGCCGCAGCACGGGCATCTCCCGGGAGGCCCATTCAATGCGAACCTCCCCAGCCGGTGCCAGGGAAGGGTCTCTGATGTCATGCTCTTTCACCGTTCCTCCCACTCTCTAAATTCGGCCCAGGGGCCTCGCCAGAGCCAGTAATTTCAGGTTGGATTCAGGCCCAGCTTTCTCCAGAAGGAGGCCCAGGTGGCCGGCAGAAACCTTCGGCGCTCGCCCAGGGCCTCAACCAAGAAGCAGACTTCCCGGTATCCCAGCTTGCCATACATCTTCATCGCCGGCTCATTTCCCGGCTCCACGTCCAGTATTACCTCCCGGCAGGTCTCAAGCAGCTTGGAGGTCACCGCAGAGGTGCAGGCGGTGGCCAACCCTCGACCTCGATAGCCGGGCCGGGTAAGGACGTTTCCCACACAGCCCAGCTCATAAGTCTTGGAGATGAATAGGGTGCCGGCGGCGGAGATGAGCTCTCCGTTTTGCCAGATTCCGAAATAAACTCCCTTGCGCAGTTGTCCGGGGGACAAGGTTGGCTGGCCCCAAGTGCGATAAAGGTCATTGGCCGCGGTGGTATCCTTTGGCCCAAGGGGACGTGGTTCCCCGTCTCCAGCCGGACTGAAGTTCCCTCGCTCGACCTTCAGCCGCTTCAAGAGGCGCTGCCATTCCAGATGGTAGTATTTCTGAACTACTCCGAGATGGTCTGGCTGGCAGGTGAGATAAGCTCGGCCAGGGAGGCGGAGGGAGGGGAAGAGCTGATCCAGAAGCTCGACGTCTCCCATGATGAAGACCCAGTCAGAGGAAAAGCGCTCGGAGAGGAGACAAAGGGCGAAGGCCTCCCCCTTCTCGGCCAAAAACCACCGGCTCCCAAAGCCCTGCCGGGGATCGAGGTAAGGGATGGCCACGGCGCAGTAATCCCGCTGCTGCTCCAGATAGGAAAGCATCTCCTCCCGATCGGTGAGCCGACGCACGGCCACCGCCGGCTGCCCAGCCGGCGGTGCCTCAAGGTTTCGGCGCGACTTCCACCTCATGGCTATAGAAGCTAACTATATCTCGAGACTTCGGGGTGAGCCAAAAACTGCTGGGCTACCCATTCCGGTATGTCCAGAGTGCCCATCAGGATCGGTTTCTGATGACAATCGCTGCCGCCGGTTATGAGGAGACCATGCTTCCGGGCGAACTCAACATAATGCGCACAGGTCTTCTCGTCATGCCTTGAGTGCCAGCACTCCACTCCGTCAATGTGCGGCAGTATGTACTGCTCGATGATCTGCGTCTGCTCGTCCAAGTCACGGGTGAGGCTCACCAGCGATGTCCCGTTAGGATCGTTGGGATGGGCCAGGCAGAGCACTCCCCCGGCGTTTCTGATGAGGTGCGAGGCCTCCGGAAGTGATAGAGGATATTTGGGCACATCGCACTTGACCAGGTACTTGCCGAAGGCCTCCTGCCGGTTTCGAACGATGCCCCTTTTTATCAGGTAGTCAGCGATATGAGGTCGCCCAAAGACGCCGTCCACGCTCTCCTGTATTCTCTTAAGGTCGGCGGTGGTCAGCCGGGGCAATCCTTCCCGGTCAAGTTCAGCGTTCAGGTTCTGCAGAATCTGGCGGGCCCTTCTTTCCCGGTGCTCTTTCATTATCTTAAGTTTCTTCTCAAGCTCGGCGTTGTGGATATCGAACTGGTACCCCAGGAAGTCCAGGGAGATGGACCTACCACCGGGGGGCTGAAAGGTCACGTTCAATTCTACGCCGGTAAGGTAGGAGATCCCGTACTCCTTTGCCAGGGCAACGGCCTTCTCCTGGGCCGCTACAGAATCGTGGTCGGTTATGGACATGAGTTCTAAGCCCCTCTTCTTGGCCTCCTTGAAGACCTCCTCGACGGTGAGGACACCATCCGAGCCGGTACGGGTATGAATGTGCAGATCTATTTTCATCGCCTCAAGCCTGATGAACGATTATCTTACCTCCGCTGTACCCCGATGACATACCAGTCTTGGGGCGGGTCATGCTCCGTATCAACTAGAAAATGAAGGATGTTTAACCCCGGGTGACGCTGCTTGAGGTCATCAAGGTCAACTTCCTCCCACTTCGCCTTGTTGTTGAAGTAGGCCTGCTCGGTCAGCGCGTTGGACTCGTAGTTTTCCCGGGTACGTCGCGATATCCGAGCGAGGGCCACCTCCTGAGGACAGTGGGTCTGCATGATGGCCAGGGTCCGCCCGCGGCGAGCCGCTATCTCAGCAGCACGCCGGCGCAGCGACTGAGTTACGAAGGTGGCATCAATTATCACTCCCTCACCGCTTTCCAAGCTTTCATCGGCTCGGCGAAACACCTCTTCATAGACCTTTTGGCGCTTGTTCATATCGGAGGCAACGCGTTCGTCGAAGATGTCCTCGCCCTTGAGCACCTCCAGGCGTACGAGGTCGGTTCGAACGATGGGATAACCCTTGATCTTTGAGACCTCCTCAGCCGTCTCGGTCTTCCAGGTGCCGGGGAGGCCGCAGGTGATGAGTAGGGTTCCCGGCTCAAGCTCTGCCGCCACAAATTCGGCAAATGGTTCTCTCATTTCCACCACCCCAGCTTTAGGTCTACGAACGCTTGGTTTCAGTCTTGCGCATAGGACTCGGCCAGCTCAAAGTACTTCCGGGCTACCGCTAAGGTGGCTTCCTTCTCGTTCTCGGAGATATGTGGATCATCCAGCTTGAAGCTCTCCACCTTGCCGCGTACATAAGCCCGATAGCACTTGTAGAAATTCAGGAGTTTTTCAAGTTCCCGGTCGCCGGAGAGGTTCACGTAGTGCTGAACGAAATAATGGGAGAGATCTGGTCGGCCATGATAGTCCAAATCCATTGCCAGAAAGGCGATCTCGTTAGCCACATCGAGGTAGCGAAATCGCTCGTTGAACTCGATGCAGTCGAAGATGCAGATTCCGTCGGTGAAACAGATATGAGCCAGGTGAAGGTCACCATGGCAATCCCTTACCCTTCCCTCCCTCACCCGCCGCTCGAAAAGCCCAGCATTCCTCTCCAAGAAGGAGCGGGTGTAGCTTTTAATGCGCTCAAAGCGGCTGGGAGGCAGGGTAAGGCCGACATATTTTTCCGTCTGGGTGAAGTTCTCCTCGGCGTTAAAGCGGCAGGTCTCGAGGTCCCCAAAGCCTGAACTTATCGTTCTGGCCTGCCGGTGGAAGTCGACGAGCTTCTGGGCCAACCTCTCCAGCATCTGGGGTGAGACCTGGTTCCGCTGAAGGAGCCGGTCCATGGTGCGCTCCTGAGGAAGTCGCCGCATCTTGACCAGGTAATCCACCACCTCCCCTCTCCCCTTCAAGGAGAAGCTCCCCTTGTTCCTCACCAGCGGCACCACCCCGAGGTAGATCTCTGGACAGAGCCTTCGGTTGAGCTCCACCTCCTGCTGGCAGAAGAACCGCCGCCTTTCCAACGTGGTGAAGTCGAGGAAACCAAAGTCGACCGGCTTCTTGAGCTTGTAGACGAAATCATCAGCGAGGAAGATGAAGGATATTTGCGTCTGAAGAAGCTCCACCTTCTTCGGCCTTTCCGGATAAATAACCGGGTTGAGCAGCGCCTGGACTGCCTCAGGAAGTGCTGACATCTTGTTATAGCCCGGAAATTGAGTTCACCCCAAAAATTCTTCGAATATTTCCTACCCATCGAAATCTTCGATTTCGATGGGAACCCGGGGTCCCCGAAAAATCTTCGATTTTTCGGGGTATATTTGGGGACCCCGTAGATTCAAAATTTAAATTTGGGGGTACTATTCTTATCTTACTCCAGCCCGGCGAGAAGCCGCTCGAGCTCCTCAGCCCGCAGCCTCAGCTCGCTCAACTTCTTCCTGAAATTCTCGCCCTCCGTGGAAAGCGCCGAGCGGGCCGCAGCGAGCTTCTCCTCGAGTTCCCTCCTCAAGCCAGCCGGTAGCCCATCTTTCCTCTTCTCGAGGATTTCCTCGGCGAGCTCTATCCGGGCCTTTAAGTTTTTCTTCCTTTCCTTGAGCTTCTTTTCCTTCCGCCGGTGTTTTAACCAAGCCATTCTCTTCCGCTTGTTCATGGCACAACGGACTTTCAAAGGCTGGAATTTATTAGATCTACGACCACTTCGTTCCCAAGCGTCTTAGCTCTTTCGAAACTTCCGCTGTAAGCTTAAGGGCCCTCTCCGCCAGCTCGGGGGAGAGGGAGGCCAACCCGCACGAAGGGGTAATCAAGCTCTGCTCCACTAATATATCATAATTCACGCCTTTGTTCGAGAGGAGAAGGAGAAGCTCTTGCAGGCGAGAGATGAGGCTGGCAACCGTCTCCCGGGAGAGGGTCTCCTCATCATTGGGGATGATTCCCCAGGCCAGTACCCCTCCCCGCTCCAGGAAAGCCTTCACCTCGGCTGGGCGCAGGGCCAGGGACTCACCAAAGTTATAGGCATCCAGGCTGAGGATGTCGATGGGGAGCCGGAGCAGAAAGGGCCAGTCGGCATTGCCACAGCAGTGAATGCCCTTGAGCCCCCTGATCCCCTCCAGCACCTCTACGACAAGCCCTTCGGCCTTCTGCGGCGGCACGGCGACGAAGGCTGAGCCCAGCGAGCCAAGATAGGGCTCGTCGAGGAAAATTATCGTCCGGGGAAAGAGGGCGGAGAGCACCTTCTCCTGCCAGCTCGCCTTGAGCTTGAGATGCCTGGCTATCGCCTCGGCCAGGGAATCATCGTAAATTATGGGGCGATGGTTTTGATCCCCAATGACCAGTCCGAAGCTCACCGGCCCGGTGACCTGGCCCTTTACCGCCAGCGGAGAGTCGAGGCGGGATTGAAGGAAGGCCTGAAGTCCGGCAGCGTAGTCGGGACTCAGGGCATAGGGCTCCAGCCGACCTTCAAGGCAGTCGTCGTAAAGCCTTTCCAGTTCGGGACTCAAATCAACTTCCCGATCGACCCAGAGGTGATCCTCCTCCAGGATAAGTCCCGGGAAGCCCTGGCTGAACTGGGCATACATGTTCTCTAGGAAGGAGCGGTGGGGGAGCTGTGGCCAAGCCGGGATCTCGGGCAGATACCTGAGGACGAGCTGGCAAGCCTCCTCAGGGTCAACATGAGGCAGGCTGCCGATGTGGGTGGCCAGTCCCCGAGGCTTAAACGAAGTGGTCGTAGACTTAAAATCCCTCATCAGACTGGTCTTCGGAGGGGAGGTATTTCCCGATGAGCAGCGATAGATCCTTCCTCAACCGCTCCGGGATGAACTCCGGGGCGGTGACGATGGCGTTCTTCAAGGCCCGAGCACATTCGCATTCCCTTTTATTGGGCACCCGCTCCACCGCCAGGCGAATGATGCGGCGAGCCATCTCCGCATTTTGAGCCAGGATGCTTATAATCGTCTCCACATTTACCGGCTCCAGTCTCTCCAACCAGGAGTCGTAGTCGGTGGCAAAGGCCAGACTAGCATAGCAGATTTCCGCCTCCCGGGCCAGTTTGGCCTCGGGAAGGGCGGTCATGCCGATGATGTCCGCCCCCCAGGAGCGATAAAGCTTGGATTCTGCCCGCGTTGAGAAGGCCGGCCCCTCGATGATGAGGAAGGTTCCTCCCCGATGCACCCGGGCCCCGGCTTCCTCAGCAGCCTGGTAAAGAACCTCGCTCAGCACGGGGCAGAAGGGCTCAGCGAAGGAGATATGGGCCACCAACTCTCCCTCAAAGAAGGTGCTCGGCCGGCCCTTGGTGCGGTCGATTAGCTGGTCAGGGATAACCAGGTCGCCGGGCCGAATCTCCTCGCGAAAGCTGCCCGCGGAGTTGACCGAGATGAGCCATTCAACTCCCAGCGACTTCAGCGCGAAGATGTTGGCTCGGGAGGGAAGTTCGCTGGGGCTTATCCGATGACCACGGCCATGGCGGGCCAGGAAGGCCACCCTCCTCCCGCCGAGGCGGCCGATGAGGATGACATCGCTCGGGTCGCCAAAGGGCGTCTTAACGCTTACCTCCTCGACCTCCTGAAGTTCCTCCATCTGATAAAGTCCAGTTCCACCGATAACGCCGATCTCAGCCTTTGGCATTTTGTCCCTCCGTTAGCTCCAGGAGCGGCCTGGAGTGATTTGCTCCTTTACCGACTACCTCGCTTAAACCCTCACCGTAAGGCTCTCGCACCACGCCCTTCTCGGTGATGATGGCAGTGATATAACGGTGAGGGGTGATGTCGAAGGCGGGATTAAAGACCCCCACCCCCTCAGGAGGGATGCGGTGGCCGCGAATATGGGTCACCTCCTCCGGGCTTCGCTCCTCGATGGGTATCTCGACTCCCGACTTGAGCGAGAGGTCTATGGTGCTGGTGGGCGCGGCTACGTAAAAGGGGACGGAGTTCTCCCGAGCGAGGATTGCCAGAGGGTAGGTGCCTATTTTGTTGGCCACGTCGCCGTTGGCGGCGATGCGGTCGGCCCCGACGATGACGCAGTCAAACCTTCCCCGGCTCAGGAGGTAGCCGGCCATCGAGTCGGTGATCAAGGTTACCGGTATCCCCTCCTGGATCAGCTCCCAGGTGGTGAGCCGGGCTCCCTGAAGCAGGGGGCGGGTCTCGGTGGCATAGACCCGGGGACTTTTCCCCTGTTGGTGAGCAAGCTTGATCACCCCCAGGGCGGTGCCGTACCCTGCCGTGGCCAGGGCTCCTGCATTACAGTGGGTCAGGATGGTGGCTTTCTCCGGGATAAGCGCGGCTCCATGTTCGGCGATCCGGCGGTCGGCCTGCTCGTTCTCCCGCTGAATGAGCTCGGCTTCTTGGACGAGCCTTTCTCTAAGCCGGGAGGGGTCATTGCTCTCCTGAGCCAATTTCCGGAGTCGCTCCAGGGCCCAGAAGAGGTTGCGGGCGGTGGGGCGGGTGGAGGCGAGGATCTGGGAAGCAGCCTCCAGCTTCGGGAGAAACTCCTCTTTCGAGCGGGCCTCAATCTGCCGGGCGGCGAGGGCGAGCCCATAAGCGGCGGCCACCCCGATGGCCGGAGCCCCCCGCACCTTCATCCCCCGGATGGCCGCAGCCACCTCTCGGTAGCTCCGCAACTCCAAGTAAACTTCCTCCTGAGGCAACCTCGTTTGGTCGAGGAGCCTGAGCCTATCTCCCAGCCACTCGAGCGCCTTGGTCATCTTCCCCGTAAAATTTGCTGCCACCATTTTAGCCCCTTCAAGCCCTTAGGGCAACCGAGCAAGCTCGAAGGCTTGACGGCCTCCTCGGCTCATCCTATACTGGAGAGGCAGGAGGTAACAGATGAACTATGGTCGTGAGCTGTTAAAGGGGAACCTCGAGTCTCTCCTCCTCTACTTGATCAAACAAAAGCCGATGTATGGCTACCAGCTCATCAAGGAAATAGAGGAGCGCAGTGGGGGTTATTTCCAGTTTAAGGAGGGCACCCTTTATCCAGCTCTACACCGCCTGGAGAAGGCTGGGCTTATCCGAGGAAAATGGGATCGCTCCCCCACCGGGATGAACCGCCGATATTATTATCTTACCGAGAAAGGGGAGAAGGTTCTGGCCCAGAAGCTGGCTGAGTGGCGTAGCTTCTCTACCGCGATGAACCTGGTCTTGGCCCCGGTGAATCCTTAATTTGGGCCGCACTGAGATGACGGAGGCAGGACGGTATCTGGTAGAGCTCGAAAAAGAGCTGCGCCTGGATCAGGGGGCCGAGGAGGAGGTGCTGCAGGAGCTTTATACCCACCTGCAGGATCGGGTGGCGGAGTTCTGCGAGTCCGGTTATCCCCGGGAAGAGGCGGTCAGGAAGGCCATAGATCGGCTGGGGCCGGCCAAATCCCTGGCCCGAAAGATACATGAGGCACGCAGCGGGGAAAGTTGGGGGCGGGCCTTGCTTGCCGGTGCGCCTCATTTCATGATTGCCCTGACCTTTGCCTTTCACCTGTGGCGCAGCGCCCCCTGGGTAGCGGCCGTCCTGATTCCTGTTATAGCTGCCATTACCTATGGCTTCAGGAAGTACAAGCCAGCCTGGCTTTACCCCTGGCTGGGCTATTCGGTGCTCGCCTGTGGTTCCATCTTCGTGGTCACCGGACAGGCGATCTCCTTCTCCAGTCCCTGGTACTGGTTGATGAGCGCCCTTTTCCTTCCCCCCGCCCTCTGGCTGGCGGGAAGCATTTTCGTGCAGGCCCTCCGACGTGATTGGCTTTTCGCCTCGCTGGCGCTTTTGCCCTTCCCGGTGACGGCGGGGTGGCTTTTAGCTTTTGAGAAAGGGCTCAGCTATCAAGGGCGGTCCTTCGAGGAGCTCGATCTGGGGGTGGCGCTGAGCTTTGTAGCGCTAGGGGTGACCACCGTTACCTTCGTTCGCCTTCGGAAGCGATTGCTTCGGTGCGGACTTCTCCTGACAGCCACGCTGGCGATCCTTATGCTGATCCTGCCGGCAAGAGGAACCGTCCTCGTCTTCCTGGCCTTCCTCATCTCCAGCCTGCTTCTTCTTCCGGCCTTGCTGGAGCCCAGGCTGAAGAGAAGCATGGAGCCGGCCTGGCTCAAGCAAGTGACGGGGGGAGGTTAGCTGACGCTGATGAGAGAGCGAAAGTCAGTGTGGCACCTCTTGCCACCGCGGGCCAGCTCGAAGCTGGAGAAGTTCAAGAAGTCAGTTCTCCTACTCGGTTGGGGGGTGGTACTGGCGCAGATCATGGCTCTCCCCTTTTACTGTGGGGCAGTTTTGGGTTATCTCTCGGCCAAATATTTTGCCGGAAGGTCCACAGCGCAGCCGGGGAAGGTTAGGTCTCTCGTCTTCAACATTGGGTCTTACCGCGTTCATCTGCACCACTGGGCCTTATCGGGACTGCTCATTGCTTCATTGCACCTCAAGGGGCTCCAGTTTTTGGAGCTTCTCCTAGGGGTAAGTGGTTTCTGTGCGGCCTTAATTTTCCATGGGATTTACAGCTATACCGACTGGTATAAAATCATCAGCCGTAAATAAACCTTTCTAGTTCCCCGATCGCTTGACAAGGCCCTACCTTGGTGCTAACATTAATTTAGCGATTATGCAGATATTAAAATAAAAGGCGATGACTTCAGATAGATGTGAGATCCACGCAGTTGATCAAGAGAAGGTAGCGGAGACCAAGCGAAAGCTTCTCAGCGATGAAACTTATGCGAATTTAGCGGAAACATTCGCTGCGCTGGCCGATTCTAACCGAGCTAAGATCATCTATAGCTTGATTGGACAGGAACTCTGCGTGTGCGATATCGCTTGCGTGGTGGGCATATCCGAGTCAGCGGTGTCGCAGCATCTCCGAATCCTACGTACCTTGAGATTAGTAAAGCAGCGTAAGGATGGCCGGATGATGTACTATTCCTTAAATGACGACCATATCCAGACGCTCTTGGAAGTTTGTTTGGAACATGTCCAGCACGACTAAACCTTATTATTTTTGGCTGATGATTTAATTATTGCGCAATCAATTAGTCCTAGAGGCCTAACCGTGAGTCGAGACAAGATGAGCCAGGCCACTGAGGTAAGAATCCCGGCCTATTACCGAGAGGGAACATGGAACAAATTCGCCTGGCTTTATGACCCTTTTACCAAGCTCTTTTTCCTGCCCTTCGGTGGCGAGGAGAGGATCAGGAAGCAGTTTGTCGACTTCGCCGATCCAGGAGACGGGGAAATGGTGCTGGATATCTGCTCCGGCACCGGAGTGTTAACCCACTTGATTGCCGAGCGGGTTGCCCCCGGCGGCTGGGCTATAGGCGTGGACCTCTCCTTTAAGATGCTCCAAATAGCCCGGGGAAGGGCGAAAAGCTCCCAGGTTTCCTTCCAAAAGGCCGATGCCGAACACCTGCCCTTCCCCGAGGACATCTTCGACAAGGTCTTCATTTCCTTCGGTCTGCACGAGATGCCGGAAAGTGCCAGGCATAACGCTTTATTTGAAGTTAATAGGACCCTGAAAAGCGGCGGCAGCCTTTTCATTTTCGACTACCATATCCCTAAAGGAGTTTTTAACCGGGCAATCATCAAGACCTTCGTGAAATTGTTAGAGGAGGAATTCGCCTATCAGATGTTGCTGGACGAGAGCCTGATATTGGAGCTTGAACAAGCCGGGTTAGCGGCCGAAAGGCGGGAGTTCATCTGCGGGGGCATGATGCAAATGATTCAGGCAAGAAAGATTTCAAAGGGAGATGATCGTGGCCGAGGAGAAGGTTTTAAGAATTACCGGCATAGACTGCGCTGAATGCGCTCTACAGATCGAGAAGGCGGTCAGCAAGATCAAGGGCGTTAAGTCAGTTAAGGTATATCTGGGCAGCTCCAAACTAGCCATCACCCCTGAGGCGGGAGACCTGGACATGGATGCTGTAAGCAGGGAGATCAAGAAGCTAGGCTATGGGATCCTCGAGGAGGAGGCCGGAAAGGTCACCCTGTATGTGGAGGGAATGGACTGTGCCGATGAGGCGGCGCTCCTCGAAAGGAAGCTCAAGAGCTTAGAGGGGATTCGCAGTTACCAGGTAAACCTGGTGAACCAAAGCCTCACGCTCATCTACGAACCAACCCTCATCTCCGTCCAAGACATCATCAGGGCCATAGCCGAGACGGGGATGAAGACGCGCTTAAAGCGGCCGAGGAAGGAGACAAGGCCCTGGTGGCATGAAAGGCGGATCATCTTCCTCTTCATCGCCGGCATCCTTACCGGGATAGGCTTTATCCTAAGCGGACTGGGGCTGCCTCACTGGGCCGACCCAATTGCCTTCGGGGCGGCCATCATCGTTGGCGGCTATTACCCGGCAAAGATGGGACTTGCTGGCCTGCGAAGCTTGAGGCTGAACATCTACACCCTGCTCATTGCCGCAGCGCTGGGGGCTATAGTCCTCGGACTCTGGCATGAGGCCGCCCTTCTGGTGCTTATCTACTCCCTGGGCTCGGTGCTCGAGACCTATGCCATCGGCAAGGCCAGAGGTTCACTGAAGGCGCTCATGGAGCTGGTTCCCCGAGAGGCTTTGGTAAAGCGGAATGGGCGGGAGTTAACCCTCCCCGTGGAGGAGGTGAGGGTGGGGGATATCATCATCGTTCGACCTGGCGAGAAGGTGCCTCTTGATGGAGTGGTGGTAGCCGGTTCCTCCTCCGTGGATCAGGCCCCCGTCACCGGCGAATCGATGCCCGTGAGCAAAGGGGTGGGTGATGAGGTCTTCGCGGCCACCATAAATCAACGTGGTTCCTTAGAGGTGCGGGTTACCAAGCTCTCCAAAGATACCACCCTGGCCAAGATAATCCACTCCGTAGAGGAAGCTGAGGCCAAGAAGTCGAGCTACCAGCACTTCGCCGAGACGTTCGGCAGGTATTACACGCCGGCGATGTTCGGGCTGGCCCTCGTCACGGCTCTTCTCCCCATGGCCTTCGGCCAACCATTCACCCCCTGGTTTTACCGTGGCCTGGTGGTGCTGGTGGTATCCTGTTCCTGTGGCCTGGTTCTGTCGGTGCCGGTCTCCGTGGTGGCCGCCATCACCAATGCAGCCCGGAAGGGCATATTGATCAAAGGCGGAGCTTATTTAGAGGCAGCCGCCGGGCTCCGAACAATTCTCTTTGATAAGACGGGAACCCTGACCATCGGCCGACCTAGAGTAACGGATGTAGTGGGGCTCAACTCGGCAAAGGAAGACCTGCTGCCCCTGGCAGCGGCCATTGAATCCCGCTCCGAGCACCCCCTGGGCGATGCCATAGTGAGAAGGGCAAAGGAGGAGGGTCTGGCGATACCTGAGGTGGCTGAGTTTGAATCGATAACCGGCCTTGGAGTTAGGGCCAGAGTGAACGAGAATCTTTACTATGTTGGCAGCCAGCGCCTGTTTCAAAAACTTTCCGTGCCGCTATCTGAGGCGGAGAGGGAACTCCAAAGGCTGGAGGGCGAAGGCAAAACCGCGGTGCTGGTGGGCACTGAGAAGGAGGTGCTCGGAATAATCGCCGTGGCCGACCAGCTTCGGCCGGAGGCCGTGGAGATGGTTAAAGAGCTGAGGAAGGCCGGGGTAGAAAGGATAGTCATGTTGACCGGTGATAATGAGGGAACAGCTCGAGCCGTTGCCCAGCAGGTCGGCGTAGATGAATACCGAGCCCAGCTATTGCCCGATGACAAGGTTGAAGCCGTGAAGGAGTTCAAACGCAAATATGGAAGGGTAGCCATGGTAGGGGACGGGGTGAACGATGCTCCTGCCATGGCTACCGCCGACGTGGGGATAGCCATGGGAGCCGCCGGCACCGATGTCGCCATTGAAACCGGGGACCTGGCCCTGATGTCAGATGACCTCTCAAGGATACCCTACGCCCTGAAGCTAAGCCAGAGGTCCGTAGCCAACATAAAGCAGAACATAGCTGCCGCTCTGGTCATCATCGCCTTTCTGATCCCGGTAGCCCTCGCCGGGCTGATAGACCTCGTTCCCGGACTGCTCCTCAATGAGGCCAGCATGCTGATAGTGATCGCCAATGGGCTGCGGCTGCTTAGATGAGAGAAACTTCCGCCGTTGAAGGGAAAGTTAAGGATGCTACTTTATGACAGCGTAGTGGGCGATAGTGGATTTGAACCACTGACCTCTGCGATGTCAACGCAGCGCTCTCACCCCTGAGCTAATCGCCCCCCTAGTTGAAATAGTATAGTAGCTGGGCCCCGCTTGTCAACTCATCTCAAGGGAATCTTGACTTCAGGAGCGTCTTGATTTATAATTTTCATGAACAATAATTCGTGCTTTACAGTTCAATATTTGGTGCTGCGGAAGGTGGTCAGCATGTTTCCTGGCCACCTTCCTGATTGTAACGAAGCGCATGAACGGAAAGGGGGATGGCAAATGACCAGTGCCCAAGTAAGACTTGCTGAGAGAAAGCCGAGCCAGAGGATCAAAAATAACCTTAACAATCGAAACAACTCCAGAAATATAACTTTCACCCGATACCACCCCAGCTGTCGGTTATGTTGTTATTCTGGATTTTCGAAGTTTTGCACCTTCTTCCAAACCGGCCGATGTCCCTACCGCACACTTTAGAAGAAGGTTAAGCCGAGAGCAAGCCTCTGACTGCGTTCTTAAGGCTTATCCAACTTCATGCTCCATTGATATTAGGTATTGGTACGTGCTAAAATATGCTTAGAAATACACGAATGCTATTTCAGGCGCTCGCTGAGGTGGTTACCTAATTTAATTTTTTAATAAAAGGCGTGGGGTAGGGTCGGTTGCAGAAGGGGAGATGGACATTCCTGACCAACCACGCGCGGGTGCTTATTTATATCGCTAAGCACCCCCAAAGTACTGCTCGTCAGATTGCCCAAGAAGTTGGCATAACTGAGAGAGCAATTCAAAAGATAATTGCCGACTTGGAGGTAGATGGGTATATCACCCGGCACCGAGAAGGTAGGTGTAATCGTTATACGGTTCATCCCCAGTTACCCATGCGACATCGACTGGAACGGGAGCACGCCATAGGCGACTTGCTTTTGGCGCTGGGGTGTAAGTTGAAGATAACTTCAAAAAAGGAAGGGGGAAATGTCAAAGAGAATGGTCTACATTGATGACACAACCCTGAGGGACGGAGAGCAGACTGCCGGGGTAGTGTTCACCAACGAGGAGAAGATCGAGATCGCCCGCATGCTCGATGCCATGGGAGTGCATCAGATCGAGGCGGGCATTCCTGCCATGGGAGGCGATGAACAAGAAGCGGTTAAGGCCATCGTTGACCTGGGGTTGAAGGCCAGCGTCCTGGCCTGGAACCGACCGGTCATTTCCGACATCAACGCCTCCCTGGAGTGCGGCGTTAAGGCCGTGGCCATCAGCATTTCCTCATCCGACATCCACATAGAGTATAAGCTTCGACAAACACGGGAATGGGTGCTCCGGGTGGTGAGGGAAGCGGTGGAGTACGCCAAGAGCCATGGCCTTTACGTCTCGGTCAACGCTGAGGATGCCTCCCGAGCCGACCCCGAGTTTCTGCTCCAGTTCGCCCGGAACGCCAAGGAGGCCGGTGCCGACCGGCTTCGCTTCTGTGACACGGTGGGGGTATTGGAGCCCTTCCGCACCTATGAACTGGTTCGTCGTCTGGTCGAGGATGTGGGGATCGAGATCGAGATGCATACTCACGATGACTTCGGCATGGCCACGGCCAATGCCTTGGCCGGAGTGAGGGCGGGGGCCACCTGGGTTAACACCACGGTCAACGGCCTTGGCGAACGGGCGGGGAATGCCTGCCTGGCTGAGGTGGTCATGGCCCTAAAGCACATAGAGGGAATCGACGCCGGGATTGATACTACCCAGCTAAGGAAGATCGGTGAGTACGTCGCCCGGGCTTCGGGGAGGGAGTTACCGCCGGGAAAGGCCATCCTGGGGGACAACATCTTCGCCCACGAGTCGGGAATTCATGCCGATGGCGTGCTGAAGAACCCGCGCACCTATGAGGCCTTTTCCCCGGAGGAGGTCGGGCTGGAGCGACAGATACTGGTGGGCAAACACAGTGGTACCCATACCATCAAGTTTAAGTTCAAACATGAGTATGGGATAGAGGTGGATGACGAGCTGGCCGCCAGGATTCTGGCACGGGCTCGTTCCGAGGCGATAAGGAAGAAGCGGGCCCTCTTCGACAAGGAATTGATGCTGATCTACGAGGAGCTTCGCCCCGGCCGGGGCGAGAAGGTCACCTGATTCCGGCTACCCGAGGACATAGGGGATCTGGGGCA
This sequence comes from uncultured Dehalococcoidia bacterium, assembly GCA_965612975.1. Lineage (GTDB taxonomy): Bacteria > Chloroflexota > Dehalococcoidia > SZUA-161 > SpSt-899 > CAZYDA01. The sequence goes on from CBFDTP010000014.1 coordinate 14,897, forward strand.
TAGAGATCGCCCCGCAGTAACTTCGCCCGAGCAAAACAACCCCCGAGGCATATCCTCTTCATTTCACATTCAACACAGGGTGGGGGAAGTTTGGGTTGGGCCAGACGGCGGGTGAGTTCGCTTTCCTCCTGTTTTTGCCAGGCGAGGGCGAGGCCCTCTTTTACATTACCCAGGGAAATATCCAGCACATCGCAGAGCAGCACCTCCCCCTGAGGAGAGAGGTCGATCTCCTCCGCCCGGCGGCAGGAGGAGAAGAACATGTTCGGGGAATTTATCACCAGCCCGGCGAACGGGAGACACCAGAGGGAGAGGGGAAAGTCAGGTCTGGCCTCTCGCTCGGCCTGTTGGAGCGCCGCTAGCATTTCTCCCGGCCCGGGAGCTAACTCCTTCCCCGCTCTGCCCGCGGGTATCACCGGGATGAGACAGCCCACCGCGGCGCCAAGTTCTCGAGCCAGGGAAAGCTGTTCGGCCACCTCCCCGAAGTTCAGCCTGTTTACCGCCATGATGGTGGAGAACTTCATTCCCAGCTTGCTCATCCGCTTGGCGGCCGAGAGCACCGGTTCCCAGGTGCCCGGTCCCCGAACTTTCTCATGGGTTTCCCTCCGCGCCCCATCGAGGCTGAGGAATACCCAGACCTGATACTCCCGCAGCCTCTCCAGCAGCTCATCGGAGAGGAGCAAGCTGTTGGTAACCACCGTGGTGCCAATTCCTTGCCGGTGGGCCCGCTGCATCAGCTTCAGGGTGTCCGACCGAAGAAAGGCCTCCCCGCCGGTAAACCCGATATGCCTTACCCCGAGCTCAGCGGCCTGGTCGATTAAATTTAAGGCCTCCTCCTCACTCAGCTCGCCTTCCTTGGGAAACCTGGTTGCATAGCAATGGCGACAGGACAGGTTGCAACGGGAGGTAACGAGCCAGATGATGCTCCGTGGTCCCTTTGGGTCAGCAGTTACTTCATCCTTCATTTCCGCACTTCGATCTGCAGGTAGAGATCACCGGGAACTTTCCCCTCCAGCCCCATCCCCCTGAGGCGGATCCTGGTACCGGATTTCACCCCGGCCGGTATCTTGACCTGCAAGGTCTTCTTCTCCCTCCCTCGGCGGTAGCTGATCTTCTTTTCACAGCCGGCGGCAGCCTCCTCAGGCGTGAGGCGCACCTTCTGATAAAGGTCCTCGCCCTTCGGGGGCAGGTTATGCCACTTCCCCAGGTCGAGGCCCAGGAATCTCTTAAGGAGGTACCTCCCCAGTCGAGCAGTTAATCGGTTCAGGAGTCTTTCAGCAAGTCCCGGCCTTCTAACCCGAACCGGCTGACCGGGAGAGGAATCCCAGTAATCAACCATGCCGGGGCCATAGAACCGGAAGACAAAGCCCCTTCCACCAAAGAAAACCCGATTCAGGAAATCCTCGTCAAATCTAAGCCCGCTCTCAGAAAATAAGCGATTTAGCTCTTCGAAGAAGTCGCGGTTGGCAAGGGTTGAGCGAAAGATGTCCTCCGGCTGGTAGCGAGATTCCCAGCCCGGCCCAACCCTCACGAAGCCACCACGAAGGTTATCATACTCCCGACGTCTCTGTTCATCGCCGAGCACGGCATAGGCCTCGTTTATCTCCTTAAACTTCTCCTCGGCCTCCTTTTCCCTCCCCGGGTTCCTGTCGGGGTGGTACTTAAAAGCCAGCTGGCGGAAGGCGTGCTTTATCTCCTCCTGGCTGGCATCCTCCGGGACGCCGAGTATCCGGTAGTAGTTCTTCATGCCTCTAATGTCCCTTCAATCATGCCACCCCCCAGCACTACCTCACCCTGGTAGAAGACCGCCGCCTGGCCGGGGGTAACTGCGGGCTGAGGTCGGTCGAATTCCACCCGCACACCGTCATCTTCCAGCGGGATGAGCAGTGCCTCCGCCCCCTCATGTTTATACCTGATTTTCACCCTGGCCCTCAAGGGTTGCTCCAGTCTTTCCATCGCTATCCAGTTGACCCCGGAGGCTATCAGTCCCCGACTGTATATCTCATCCCGGCTCCCCACTATCAAGGCATTGCGCTCCGGATCGATTCTTGTCACGTAAAGTGGCTTCCCCGCAGCTATGCCCAGTCCGCGGCGCTGACCAATGGTATAGCCCGGGAGTCCCCGATGCATCCCCAGCAGATTCCCTTCACCGTCCAGCACCGGGCCGGGGCGTAATTCATCGAAAAGCCAGAGGTAGCCTCCTTCGGCAAAGTCCTGGCTCTCAGTGAGCTCGACCGGCAGCTCGAAGACACGGGCCATTTCCCTTACCTCCGACTTAAAGTAATCCCCTAGGGGAAGTAGCAGATGTCCCAGTTGCTCCTGGGAGAGAGCAAACAGAAAATAGGACTGATCTTTGGCCTTGTCCCGGGCTGTCTTGAGGATGTAACGGTTGGTGTCCGGGTTGTATTCCACCCGGGCATAATGCCCTGAGGCAAAATGCTCGAACTCCACCCCTTGACTTCGGGCTTTCTCGAGGAGGATTTTGAATTTGAGCTGTTTATTGCATTTCACACATGGGTTGGGCGTTCGGCCGCGCTGGTACTCGCGGCGGAAGTAATTCAGCACCTCAGCCTCATATTCCTCGCTCAGGTCAAAAACGTAGAGCGGTATCTGCAGCCTCTTGGCCACCCTTTGGGCCTGATCTATCGCCTTCTCCTCCCCTGGCCCATAGCAGGCATGATGCCTGGTGGCGGGGGCCTCTCCACCGCGCCAGGTCTTCATGGTCAGGCCGATGACCTGGTAGCCCTCCTTCTTGAGCAGCGCGGCCGCCACCGCAGAATCCACCCCACCGCTCAGGGCTACCGCGACCTTGGGCCTATCCTCACCTTGCCTACTCAGCATGACTTCCTGCTTTCACACGGGGGCCTTCAGGACTTCCTTGAGGGGGGATTGAAGAGGATGGTGATCACGTCTCCGTCTTGGACCAAGTAATTCTTTCCCTCAAGCCGCAGCAAGCCCTTTGAGCGGGCCTCCTGCAGGCTGCCACATCTCTTGAGGTCGTCATGGGAAATGACCTCCGCCCGAACAAAGCCTCGCTCCATATCCGTGTGGATCTTCCCCGCCGCCCTCTGGACCGTGGTTCCGCGGCGCACTGGCCAAGCCCTTACCTCGCCGGAAGCGATGGTGAAAAAGGTCACCAACTCCAAGAGGTCATAAGAGAGCTTTATCACCCGGTTCAATCCACTTTCGGTGAGTCCCATTTCCTGGCGAAAGACCTCCGCATCGGGTTCCGCCAGCTGGCAAAGTTCCATCTCCAGCTTGCCGGAAAGGACTGCCACGCCCACCCGGGGGCGGCGGTATCTCTGGGATAATTCCTCTTCCAGACGAGCGGCCTGACCTAAGCTCTCCTCCCCGATATTAAAGATGAGCAGCATCGGCTTGGCCGTGAGGAACTGATAGTTCTCGATCAGCTTGAGCTCCGTCGGGCTTAGATCTTGCTCGCGGATTGGCTGGTTCTCCTCCAGGGCCTGGCCAAGCTTTTCGAAGAGGGCCATCTCTCGTAGGCTCGCCTCCCTCTCCACCTCCCGGGCTCCCTTCAACAGACTCTTCAACTTTTCCTTCCGGCGCTCCACGATGGCCAGGTCAGAGAGAATGAGCTCCATATCCATGGCAGTTACATCTCTGTCCAGCTCATCGGGAGCACTCCCATTGAAGGCTCGAACCACATGGATGAGCGCATCCGACTGGCTCAGCTGGGCCAGAAATTGTCCGCCAATTCCCTCCCCCTTCCCCAGTCCCGCCGGCACCGGGTGATCAACGTATTGAACCTCTGCCGGAACCACCCGCTTCGGCTTGAGGAGCTGGGAAAGCTGCTCCAGACGGGGATCGGGAACCTTCACTACACCTATATGAGAGCCGGGGGAGTAAGCCGTCTCCACCTTCCCCCGGGTAAGGGCATTAAAGACTGTGGTCTTACCACTCTGCGGAAAGCCGATCAGACTGAGTTCCATCTCCCAATAGCTTTAGGTTCACCGATTGGTATGCTAAAATAAGTCTCGGTTTATGACCACTTCGCTTCGGTTCTATTATACCCTGAATGCGTCGGCTTTGAAATGGAGGGAGGGTGCTTTATATTCTCTACGGCGAGGATGACTTCTCGCTGCAGGAATGGCTCTCCGAGCTAAAGGAAGGGGCAGATGTCCAGGTGCTGGCGGTGGAGAAGCTCACTTTGGGAGAACTCCTCCGCATCGGTGGTACGCTGCCGTTCCTCGCCCCCAGGCGCCTGGTAATCGTCGAGGGACTGCTGAGTCGCTTCGAGCCCCGAGGGCAATCACTGGAGAGCAGTGAGTGGTCCAACCTGGCACAACATGTCGCTCAACTTCCCCCAACGACGACGCTGGTGCTGGTCGATGGGAAGCTGAGTCCGGCCAACCCCCTGTTAAGGAAGCTAGCTTCGAAGGCAAAGGTCAGGGAGTTCAAGCTCCTCAGAGGGACCGAGCTACAAAGGTGGATACAGGAACGCGTAACCCGTCTGGGAAGTCAGATCTCTCCCCGGGCAGCCAGACTGCTGGCAGAACTTGTAGGAGGTAACCTGTGGATACTTTCCCAAGAGCTGGAAAAGCTCTGTCTCGCCGCTCAAGGCCGGCCAATTGAGGAGAAGGATGTGCTGGAGCTGGTGAGCTACGCCAAGGAGGCCAACATCTTCTCCTTGGCCGATGCCATCGTGGGACGGCAATTGCGCCGGGCCTCCCACCTCCTCCAGGAGTTCCTCAGCCAGGGCACTGCCCCGGCCTATCTCCTCTACATGATTACCCGACAATTTCGCCTGGTGATCCAGGCCAGGGAGTTGGCTTCAAGGGGATTGTCAGCCAGGGAGATAAGCCAAGAGCTGGGCCTCACCTCGGACTTCCTCCTGGAGAAAGCGCTGGAGCAGGCGGCGACTTATTCCGGCGAGCGTCTGGAGGAGGTCTATCGTCGACTCTTGGAGGCCGATGTCTTGACCAAGACGGGGAGGCTCTCGGGCGAGCTGGCCTTGGAGCTTCTGGTTGCCGAAATTTGCTCCTAGGGGGAGACCGATGCAAGTCCAACTTTACGACACCACGCTGCGCGACGGAGAGCAACAGAGAGGCATCTCCTTCTCGGTGGAGGACAAGCTCAAGATCGCCCGCAAGCTCGACGAGCTAGGGATTCACTTCATCGAGGGCGGCTGGCCGGGCGCCAGTCCCAAGGACACCGAGTTCTTCCGTCGGGCCTCGGAGCTCAGGTTAGCCAATGCCGAGCTGGTGGTCTTCGGCAGCACCAGGCGCCCCCGCACGCGGGCGGAGGACGATCCAAATCTCCAGGCCCTGCTTAAGACCAAACTTCGCACGGCTACCCTGGTGGGAAAGGCCTGGGATGCCCATGTGACCCGCATCCTTCACACCAGCCTGGAGGAAAACCTGAACATGATCACCGATTCCATTCGTTACCTGAGGTCCCGGGGAATGAGGGTCTTCTTCGATGCGGAACACTTCTTCGATGGGTACAAGCGCAACCCGGGATATGCCCGGAGAGTGGTTGAGGTGGCCGCCGAGGCCGGGGCAGAGGTGGTGGTGCTCTGCGATACCAATGGTGGTAGCCTTCCCGGGGAGGTGGCGGAGGTGGTTAAGGCGGTTAGAGACTGCGGAGTTCCCCTGGGAATTCATGCGCATAACGATGCCGAGCTGGCGGTGGCCAATAGCCTGGCCGCGGTGCAGTCGGGCGTCATCCAGGTTCAGGGCACCATCAACGGTTACGGCGAGCGATGTGGCAACGCCAACCTCTGCTCGCTCATCCCCAACCTTAAACTGAAGCTGGGGATAGACTGCATAGATGCAGCTCGCCTCCCTTCCCTGACCGAGGTAAGCCGCTACGTTAGCGAGGTGGCCAATCTACCGCCCGACCCCCGCCTCCCCTACGTGGGGGCCAATGCTTTCAGCCACAAGGCCGGGCTGCACATTTCCGGCGTGGTCAAGTCTCAGGAGAGCTATCAGCATATCGACCCCAACCTCGTGGGCAATCGGCCCCAGGTTCTGGTTTCCGAGCTCTCCGGAACAACGGCCATCGTTTACAAGGCGAAGGAGAAAGGACTGGACTTTGCCGCCCAGAAGAGGAGAGCCAGGCAAATATTAAAGCAGGTCAAATCCCTGGAGGCCCAAGGGTTCAAGTTCGAGGATGCCGAGGCCTCCTTTGAGCTCCTGCTGCGCCGAGCTCAGCCAGATTACCGTCCCCCCTTCGAGCTGGTGGACTTCATGGTGGTGGTTGAAAAACGACGTCGGACACCCACCATCGGTAACGAGCAGGTGCTCTCCGAGGCCATGCTGAAGGTGAAGGTCGAGGAGCACCTCATTCACACCGCGGCTGAGGGTAACGGGCCGGTCAATGCCCTGGACCTCGCTCTGCGCAAGGCCTTGCTTCAATTCTACCCCGAGCTTGCCACGGTGAAGCTAACCGACTACAAGGTGCGTATCCTCGAGGAAAGTGAGGGGACGGAGTCCCGGGTCAGGGTTCTCATCGAATCAACCGACGGCGAACACGAGTGGCGTACCATGGGCAGCTCAACCAACATCATCGAGGCCAGCTGGATTGCCTTAGCTGACAGCCTAGAGTACTGGCTTACCAAGCTCAAGCCCTAGCCAGCAAGACAAAACCCCAAGGAACTCAAGTTCCTTGGGGTTTACACCCAATAAACGCTATCTCAGCAAGTATGCCTATAACTTGCCAAAAATCAACCTTTCCCGGCTTCAAAACCCGGGCAAGATTTTACAATCCGGCCAACTTCCCTTCCTGGCTTCTCGCAAGGCGTCTTACCTAACCTCTGCACCATCGGGTGAGGCAGTTGTGGTTTCGGTCAGGGAGGCAACTCTCTGCCGCCTTCTTGGAGGCAGGGGGTGCCGCATGAAAGCGGGCACGTCGAGCTTATCCTCTTCCTTCAGCGATTTCAGCAGTTGGCGGAGCTCCTCCTCCCGGGGAGCATACATCTTCCGTCCGCCGGCGAATCCGGTGGCGATGATGGTGACCTTGATCTCGTCATCCATATCAGGGTCATGGGCCACCCCGAAGATGATGTTGGCATCCGCATCAACCGACTGGCGAATGAGCTCGGCGGCCTCCTGGACCTCGGAAATGCTCAGGCTGTCTCCACCGGTGAAGTTGAGCAACACCCCTTTAGCCCCCTCAATGGAGGTGTCCAGCAAGGGGCTGGAGATGGCTGCCTTGGCGGCCTCAATCGCCCGGTTGGGACCGCTGCCATGGCCAATGCCCATCCAGGCCGGCCCAGCTTCGCTCATCACCGTCTTGACGTCGGCGAAGTCGAGGTTGATCACCCCAGGCACGGTAATGAGCTCAGAGATGCCCCGTACTCCATTCCACAGCACCTCATCGGCCATGGCGAAGGCCTGCTCCACTGAAACGCGGTAATCGCAAATGGTCAGCAGGCGATCGTTGGGGATGATGATCAGGGTGTCAACCTTCTCCACCAGCTCATTTATCCCCACCTCGGCCTTCTGGCGACGGACGGAGCCTTCGAAGGTGAAGGGCTTGGTCACGATGGCAATGGTGAGGGCCTTGGCCTGCTTGCCAAGCTCGGCGATCACCGGGGCCGCCCCGGTTCCGGTACCACCCCCCATGCCGGCGGTGATGAAGAGCAGGTCGGTGCCACTGATCAGCTCGGCCAGCGTGTCCCGACTTTCCTCGGCCGATTTCCTCCCCAGCTCAAAGTCACCTCCCACCCCCAGACCCTTGGTGAGCTTCTCACCAATCTGAACGCGCAGCGGAACCCGTATCTTCATCAAGTCCTGGGCATCGGTATTCACGGCGATGAACTCCACACCCTCAACTCCTCCCCGAACCATTCGGTCAACGGCATTACAGCCTCCCCCACCCACTCCGATCACCTTTATCTTGGCCTGATAAGTAGTGAAATCCGCCCCTTTCATCGTCTCCTCCTTTAAGCTAAGTTTGTTTTTGGACCGGGCCACTTTAAAAACCCTACCTCCCCAAGAGCATCCGCTTAAGCTGGGAGAGAGACTGGTTGAGCGTCCTGGCCAGCCCGGCCTTGAATCCGCCAGCCTTCCAGCTCTCCTCAGCCGCGTGGTTCAATCCCCAGGAGAGAAGGCCCACACTGGTGGCAAAGGCCGGGTGAAAGAGGGTCTCGGCGATCCCAGAGATCCCGCCGGGCATTCCTACCCTCACCGGGACTCCCAGTACCTCCTTGCCCAGTGCATCTATCCCCGGGAGAGTAGCCGTGCCCCCGGTGAGAACCAGTCCCGCCGGAACCAGCTCCTTCTCCTTTCCGCTCGGCAGCTCGAAGAAAATGAGCCTCAGGATTTCCTCCACCCGCACTCGAATGATGTCGCAAAGCTCCCGGTAGGAAATGCTGTGGCGATCCTCCAGCTCCAACTTCTCCGGCTGCTCCCGGCTGTCATATCCCGGCGTCACATTGCCGTACTTCTTCTTCATCTCCTCGGCCAACTCATACGGTATGCCCAGGCCGACGGAGATGTCCCGGGTTAGCTGGTGGCCGCCCACGGAGATCACGGCAGAATGCCAGACGCTCCCCTCCTTAAAGATGGCCACATCGGTTGTGCCGGCCCCGATGTCGGCCAGGACAACGCCGGCGTTCTTCTCATCCTCGGTGAGCACGGCCTCCCCGGCAGCCAGTGGGGCCAGAATGAGGTCCTCGATGTCTACCCCAGCTCCGCGAACGCTTTTGACCAAGTTCTGCACTGAGGCGATGGAAGCAGTGACGACATGGGTCTCGACATCTAGGCGAAAGCCATGCATCCCTACCGGCTCCCTCACCTCAACCTGCCCATCAAGGATGTATCTTCGCGGGATCACGTGTAGGAGCTGCCGATCGCTGGGGATGGTGATGCTGCGGGCTGACTCGAGCACGCGACTCAGGTCATCGTTGGTCACTCGGCGGTCGCTTCGGGTGGTGGCCACCACACCGCGGCTGTTAAGGGAGCTTATGTGTTTGCCGGTTACGCCCACATAAGCCAATTCCATCTTGACCCCGCTGATTCGCTCCGCCTTCATCACCGATTCCTCGATGGCCTCTTTAGCCTCCTCGATGTTGACCACCAGACCCTTATGCACCCCCTTAGAGGGCACTACTCCAACCCCGAGTATCCGAATGGTATCCTCATCGCCGAGATTTGCCAGGATACTACACACCTTGCTGGTGCCAACGTCTATCGAAGCGAAAGTCTTTGCCATTTTCCCCTCCTTTTCACTTCTTTTGCTTCGGCCGGGAAGTAAGTGCAGCTTTCCCTATTTCTCACCCCCTTTCGGCTGGAATCAAAGCCCGGTAGAGTTTTTAAGCTGCTTTGATATTCAGTTCGAACCGACCTGACCCAGGCGCTCGGCAACCCTCAGCCGGGCACTTCGGCTTCGGGGATTCCTTTGTACCTCCTCCGGGGAGGGTCGAAGGACCTTTTTATGCACCACCTGCAACCCCTTCTCCTGACGCATGAAGTTTTTCACCAGCCGGTCCTCAAGGGAGTGGAAACTGATGACCACCAACCTTCCGCCCGGACCAAGGACGTTCACCGCAGCCTTGAGCGCCAGGCTCAGGTTCTCCAGCTCATGATTAACCGCGATGCGTAGAGCTTGAAAGGTTCTGGTCGCCGGATGGATTCTTCCCCTCTTGCCATCCACCGCTCGACTCACCAGTTCGGCAAGCTGCAGGGTGGTCTTTATCGGGCGATTCCGCACTATACAGCGAGCAATGCGGTGGCTGTGTCGTTCCTCGCCATACTTCTGAAGAATGAGGGCCAGCTCTTCCTCGGGGAGGCGGTTGACGATATCCTCGGCAGTTAAGGGCTCGCGGGGATCGAAGCGCATGTCTAGGGGGGCCTCCCGCTGGAAGCTGAAGCCCCTCCCCTCCCTCTCCAGTTGTAGAGAGGAAACCCCCAGGTCAAACAAGACGCCATGGACGGGATGAAAATTGTATCGTTGGCAAATTTCCTCCAGGTGACGAAAGTTTTCCTGAACCAAAAAGCAGTTCTTGCCGAATTTCTTGAGCCGAGCCCGGGCAATTTCAATGGCCTCAGGATCAACATCCAGCCCCAGGAGGAGTCCTCCAGGCGCACTGGCCTCGAGGATGGCCGCCGCGTGCCCTCCTTCCCCCACGGTGCAATCGATATATCGGCCGCCTGGCTGCACCTGCAGCGCCTCAATGGTCTCCTCCAGCATCACCGGACGATGATGGATTTCCATCAGCGCAGCTCGATCCCCTCCATAAGTTGCCAGGCCTGCCGGCTCATGAGAGCCTTTTCCTCTTCCCAAAGCTTCTTATCCCAGATCTCCACGTAGCTATTTACCCCCACAATGACCACCACATCCTTCACCTCGGCATACTGGCGCAGTGGTGGGGGAAGTAATATCCTCCCCAATCGGTCGGGCTCAAGGTAAAAGGCGCTGGCGAAGACAAAACGGGAGAGCCTCCTCGATTTGAGACGTGTCGCTGGCAGGGAGGCCAACCTTTCAGCTACCTTCTGCCACTCAGATACCGGATAAGCTGCCAGACATTTCTCCACCCCTCGGGTGAGCACCAAACCATCCTTGAACTCCTCCCTAAAGCGGGAGGGGATGGCTATTCTGCCCTTAGGGTCGAGTCGGTGTTCGTATTCCCCTAGAAACAAGTTCGGTCACCTGAAATTTAATTCAGTGGGCACGTCGCTATAGGACTTCGCTGGAACCATAGATGGAGGTAGACCACCTCTTTGCACCACTTTTCCCCACTTTGCTCCAATAATAACCACTTTTGTGACCTTTGTCAACACTTTTTGAAAGGTTTTGAGGGTAATTTTCGAGAGGAATCTGTCCTAGGGGAGTCTAAAGGGCTTCTCGCAGCTCGCTAAGCGCTAGAAGCAACCGTCGATTATGGGATCGCGAGCGCGGTGAGAGGCGAATATGGTCTGGCAGGCCAAAGGAGGTGCAATCCCGCACCAGGATCCCTCGCTGAAGGAGAAGCTTACGAAATCGGGTGGCTCGGCCCACGCGGACGAGGAAGAAATGGGCCTTCGAAGGCAGCACCTGAAAGCCAAGCCGGGAAATCCCTCTCTTCAGAAAGACCTGCTCCCGCCACAGCTTGCGCCGACAGCCCTCCAGCCAGTCATCTCTTTCCAGAGCCAAAAGGCCCAGCTTTTGAGCCACCACGTTTACGCTCCATGGCGGCTGAACTCGACGTAGCACGGAGATGCCCTTCTCGCTCGCCAGGGCGTAGCCTAGCCTCACCCCGGCCAGGGAAAAGTCCTTGGTCAGCGACCTCAAGATCAGGACATGTCCCCGATTCAGTAGATCCAGGGATGGCCAAGGATCCCGAACGAACGAGATGTAGGCCTCGTCCAGCACCAGCAGGCTTTCGGGACTCGCCTCAAGCAGGACCTCCACTTCCTGACGTTTTAGGCATTGTCCCGTCGGGTTGTTGGGATTGCAGAGGAAGATCATCCTCGGCCGATGTCTCCTCAGCAGATGGGCCAGCTGCTCAACATCGAACCGGAAGTCGTCCTCCTCCCGACCTCTCACCTTCAACACCCGGGCCCCAGCGAGTCGGGAGGCCATCTCATACTCTCCAAAGGTTGGCTGAGGAATTAGCACCAGATCCCCGGGGGAGAGGAAGGACAAGGTGGTTAGACGCAGTAGCTCGACCGATCCCGCCCCCACCAGAACCCTTTCACCGGATAGGCCGAGTTTCGAGGCCAACCGCCGCCGGAGCTGGGTAGAGTCAGAGTCCGGGTAAAATTCCACCGGGAGTGACCTTAGAACCTTGCGCCACCCGGGAGGTGGGCCAAAGGGGTTGATGCAGGTGCTGAAGTCGAGGATCAGGTCGGGGGAGAGACCCAGTTCGTTCAATTCAGCCAGGTCCGGCCCACCATGCTCAGCCGGCTTAAGATATTGCAGCTCCGGCCTAGGATCTACGGACAAGGGAAATCGCTCCGATAAAGGTACAGGAAAGGGTGCTCAAGCCCACCGCCAGCCTCATCAGCCTTACCACAGCGTTGATTTTCCCGGGCTCGAGTCGGTTGTGGGCCTCACCTATAGCATAGCAGCCTTCCTTTCGCAGCCCAACCCCCAGTGCCCCAGCCGCCGCGGCGATTGGCAGCCGGCGTTAGGACTGGAAGTACGAGCATGTTCTCGAAGCATCACCCTCAGTGAGCCGGCGGCATCCATTCGGGCAAGGAAGGTGCTCAGAACCAGAAGGAGACCGGTCAGGCGGGCGGGGATGAAGTTGAGTCCATCGTCCAGCCGGGCGGCGAATTTGCCCAAATATTCATACCTGCCATGGTAGCCGATGGTGGCGTCGAGGGCGTTCGCTGCCCGGTAGGCCAGTGCTCCGGGCACCCCGAGGAGCAGGAAGTAGAAG
>CBFDTP010000015.1:0-26633 GCA_965612975.1 uncultured Dehalococcoidia bacterium
GCTGTCTTGGGGTTGCCGCCTACGACCCCGTGGCCCGCATAGGAGCGTTGCTTCACACGATGCTCCCCAGCTCGGAGATGGATCCCAACAAGGCCATGATCAACCCCTACATGTTCGTCGACACAGGTGTTCAAAGCATGTTGGAGGAGCTGTTCAAGCTGGGGGCCAGAAGGGAGAGGTTGGTGATCAAGGTGGCGGGGGGAGCCTGCATGAACGGCAAAAACGGCGACTTCTTCCAAATAGGAAAGCGGAACTTCTTGATGCTGAGGGAGGTGCTCTCCAGGCACGGCATCTCCTTGAAATCCTACGACGTGGGCGGCAATTTCCCCAGAACGATGGCGCTTGAGGTGGGAAGCGGAAGGGTTATGGTCAAGGTATGGGGGGTTTCCAAGGAGCTTTGAGGAGGTAGGGGATGATACGGGTTTTGGTCGTAGATGACTCGGCGGTCGTCAGGAAGGTCTTGACCAAGGAGCTTTCAAAATACGGCGACATCGAGGTGGTCGGCAGCGCCATAGATCCCTACTCCGCCCGGGACAAGATCGTCGAGCTCAAACCCGATGTGGTGACGCTCGATATCGAGATGCCCAAGATGGACGGGCTAAGCTTCCTCGAGAAGCTGATGAGGTATTACCCCATCCCCGTCGTCATCGTTAGCTCGCTCATCGCCAACGATGAGGAGCTGTCCAGAAGAGCGAAGGAGCTGGGGGCTGTGGAGATCATCCCGAAGCCGTCCATGTATTCCGCGCCGGAGATCTCCCGTCTGGTGGAGGCGGTGAGGAAAGCGGCCAGGACGAAGGTCGAAAAAAGGGAAGCGCCTCCCGTTCAAGGGAGGAAGATCGAGAAGGTTCAGCTTCAAACAACCCACAAGGTCATAGCAATAGGCGCCTCCACAGGGGGAACGAAAGCGCTGGAGCTCATCCTCAGCGAGCTGCCCCCATCTATACCAGGGATCGTGGTCGTCCAACATATGCCCGAAAACTTCACCAAGAGCTTCGCCGACAGACTGAACAGCATCTGCCAAATAGAGGTGAGGGAGGCGAAAGACGGGGATGGGGTGGTTCCGGGGGTGGCGAGAAGACTCCCCTCCCACCTCAAGGTGCCTCACATGGGCTGGAACCAGGTGAAGCAGAAAATCCGCCACCCCCTCTTCGAGGGCATTCCGGACGAGGCCAATTTCTACTTCGTCCATAGCTACTACCCTGATCTGGAAGGCTCGGTGGTGGCGGGAACCACCCAATATGGCCTGCGGTTCTGCAGCGTTCTGGTCCGGGGGAATCTGGTAGCCACCCAGTTTCACCCGGAGAAAAGCGGCGAACTGGGCCTGCGGATGTATGCCAATTTCCTCAAGTTCGCCGGGGGGTTTGAGCCATGTTGACCAGGCGTATCATCCCCTGTCTTGATGTCACCGGGGGGCGGGTGGTGAAGGGGACCAGCTTTGGCGACCTGCGTGACGCCGGCGATCCGGTGGAGCTGGCTGCTTTCTACTACCGTGAGGGGGCCGATGAACTGGTCTTTCTGGACATCGGCGCTACCCCGGAGGGACGAGAGACGATGGTGGACGTCGTGGAGCGAGTCTCGGAGCAGGTGTTCATTCCTCTCACCGTCGGCGGGGGGCTCCGCAGCGTGGCCGACATGCGGCGGATGCTCGAGGCCGGGGCCGACAAGGTCTCCATCAACACCGCTGCGGTGCAGAATCCCGAGCTCATTCGCGAGGGCGCCCAAAAATTTGGTTCGCAGTGCATCGTGGTGGCCATTGATGCCCGCCGCAAAGGCTCGGGGAGGGGCTGGGAGGTCCTGACTCACGGAGGGCGCCGACCAACCGGACTGGATGCCGTGGAGTGGGCCAAACGAGTGGTCTCCCTGGGCGCCGGTGAGATACTGCTTACCAGTTGGGATGCCGACGGCCACCGTACCGGGTATGATCTGGAGCTAACTCGAGCGGTGAGCGAGGCCGTTAGCGTGCCGGTCATTGCCAGCGGGGGGGCAGGGAACCTGGAGCACCTCTATGAGGCCCTGGTGGTGGGCCGAGCCGATGCCGTGCTGGCCGCCAGCATCTTCCACTACCGCATCTACTCCATCCGCCAGGCCAAGGAATACCTGGCCTCCCGAGGCGTCCCCATAAGGATGACCCCCTAGAGGCTTGTATCTTCAGCCAGCAACCTAACCCGCTACCCTTGACAGGTAGAGTGGGCAAGCATACAATGGTAAGCGGTTGCCCTATGCCGGCCAATTGTTCCAATGAAGCCCTGATGTTAAGGAGGTGAACAAGATGGGAAATCTGAGGAGACCGAATGCCAATGAGGCAACGGGGACGGTCAATCGTTCCAGAAACGTTGTTCCATCATCCGGGCTTTGCACAAGGTGCGTTGACGGCTGTAAGGGAGGATGTGAGGTCTGGTTGGCTTCATTTAGAGGAAAGGAAGTGCTGTATCCACAGGGCTTTGGAGAAATAACCGCCGGAGCAGATAAGAACTACCCTGTGGACTACTCCCACTTGAGTATTCAGGGCTATACAAGGGGGGCAAAGGGCCTGGAAGGTGAAGTGGGTCCTGATGAGGCCATCTTCTTGAATGTCGATACTACGACAGAATATGGATGGGAGACAAAGGTGAAGATACTCCTCCCCATTTTCACAGGAGCATTGGGCTCCACCGAGATAGCTCGCAGAAACTGGGAACATTTTGCGGTAGGTGCTGCCATTTCAGGCATTACAATCGTGTGTGGTGAGAATGTATGTGGTGTAGACCCCGAACTTGAGCTAGATTCAGAAGGAAAAGTAAAGAAATCGCCGGAGATGGATCGTAGAATAGAGATATACAGAAGGTTTCATGAGGGATACGGAGAGTTAATCGTTCAGGCAAATGTTGAAGATTTAAGGCTTGGTGTTCCTGAATATATCGCAAGTAAACATAACCTTGAGACAATCGAACTCAAATGGGGGCAGGGAGCAAAGAGCATAGGTGGCGAGATAAAGGTAAAGACGATGGAGAGAGCGATTGAACTTAAGAAGAGAGAGTATATCGTTTTACCTGACCCTGAAAATCAAGCAGGTAGAGAAGCCTACCAAAAAGGGGCTATCAAAGAGTTTGAGAGGCATTCAAGGCTTGCGTTTGTTAGCAGGGAATCCTTCCTGAAGGAAGTAGATAGGCTGAGGAGAATTGGATTTAGGCGAATCACATTGAAGACCGGAGCTTACTCCGCTGTTGATCTGGCAATGGCATTGAGGTTCGGGGCAGAGGCGAGGCTTGACCTAATCACAATAGATGGTGCCGGGGGAGGAACGGGAATGAGCCCCTGGCCGATGATGAACGAGTGGGGAATCCCTACATTTTACCTTGAATCCTTGACCTATCAATTCTGCCGGAAACTGGAGGAAAGGGGCTTTAGAGTTCCTGATATCGCCATTGCCGGAGGTTTTTCCACCGAAGACGGGATATTCAAGGCAATAGCCATGGGAGCTCCTTATGTGAAGGCGGTATGTATGGGAAGGGCACTGATGATTCCGGGGATGGTGGGAAAAAATATTGATAAGTGGTTAAAGGAAGGCAATTTACCAAAAACGGTCTCTAAATATGGAGACAGCGTTGAGAAAATCTTTATTTGTTATGAAGAGTTAAGGGAAAAATATGGAAGCGGAATAAAAGAAATTCCCCTGGGGGCAATAGCTATGTATACATTTTCTCAAAAGATAAAAACAGGGTTGCAGCAATTAATGGCCGGTAGCAGAAACTTCAAAATTTCAACGATATCTCGCAGCGACCTTATGGCTTTAACTGAGGAGGCGGCGAAAATTTCAGGAATTCCATATGTAATGGAAGCTTACAGGGAAGAGGCAGAAAAGATTTTGGAAGAACGATATTAAAACGCTTTGTCTAACAGGAGATAAAAGGCTACGGGCTATCGCCCTTCGCCCAAATTGCCTGCGGCACCGGGGCTGCCCCCAGGGCGAGGTAGGTATCGCCGCGCTCAAGGAAAACGACCATTTGTTTCCCAGCCAACGGTGTTTCCCACTGCTCCGAAGTTAACTCTCTCCTCTGGTCAGGTTTCGTGATTTATTTATGGTACCTCGCAAAATTCCCGAGAATTTTGTGGGTGAACTATAAATATTTGGCGGCTATCCTTTTTTGAGGTAAACTAGGTAATCAAGTGCACTTTCTATTCCGTGTAGAGGTGGAGGTCTTCGTTTCGGGAAAATAAAAAGGAGGTAAGAATGAGCCAGGCTGAAGATCTGCGGGAAAGAGAGGAGGCCAGGGAATATGTTCTGCGGGTAACCCGAGAACAGGATGTGAAGTTCATCCGGCTCTGGTTTACCGACATCCTGGGCTTCCTCAAGAGCTTTGCCATCACGGTGGAGGAGCTGGAGGGGGCTTTATGGGAAGGGGCAGGATTCGACGGTTCCTCCATCGAGGGCTTTGTGCGGATAGAGGAGAGCGACATGATCGCCATGCCTGACCCGAGCACCTTTTGCATTCTCCCCTGGAGACCCCGGGAACATGGCGTGGCCCGCATGTTCTGCGATATACTCCGGCCAGGGGGTGAGCCTTTTGAAGGGGATCCCCGATACGTCCTGCGCCGGAACCTGCAGAAGGCTAAGGATGCGGGCTTCACCTTTTATGTCGGCCCAGAACTGGAGTACTTTTACTTCAAGAATCCGGAGGGAACCGAGTTCCTCGACCGGGGTGGCTACTTCGACATGACTCCCCTGGACCTGGCCAGCGACCTTCGTCGAGAGACGGTGCTGGCGCTGGAGGCAATGGGCATCGGGGTGGAGTACAGCCATCATGAGGTGGCCTTTAGCCAGCATGAGGTGGACATGAAGTACGCCGATGCCCTTACGATGGCCGACAGCGTCATGACTTATCGCACAGTGGTGAAGCAGATCGCCCTGCAGCACGGGGTTTATGCGACCTTCATGCCCAAGCCGGTCTTCGGCATCAACGGCAGCGGCATGCATACCCACCAGTCCCTCTTCATAGGAGACCAGAACGCCTTCTTCGACCCCGACGACCCCTACCACCTCTCCAAGGTTGGCCGACATTATGTCGCCGGGCTCCTGAAGTATGCCCCGGAGATAACTGCGGTGACCTGCCAGTGGGTGAACTCTTATAAGAGGCTCATCCCCGGATACGAGGCCCCGGCCTATATCTCCTGGGGAACGAGGAACCGCTCCGCCCTGGTGAGGGTGCCGGAGTACAAACCGGGGAAGGAAAAGGCGACTCGGGTGGAGTTTCGTTCCCCTGATCCGGCCTGCAATCCGTATCTGGCCTTCAGCGTCATGCTGGCTGCCGGACTTAAGGGGATAGAGGAGGAGCTGGAGCTGCCCGAGCCGGTGGAGGTAGATGTCTATCACCTCTCGGAGCAGGAGAGAAAGGAGAAAGGGATCGGGACGCTTCCCGAAAACTTGGGGGAAGCCCTGGATCTGATGGAGAGGAGTGAGCTGGTGAAGGAATGCCTCGGAGAGCATGTGTTCTACAGCTTCCTGAGGAATAAGCGTGCCGAGTGGGATGCCTATCGCGCTCAGGTGACTGAATACGAGCTAAAGCGCTATCTGCCTATCCTGTAGGCCGGGACAAGAGCTCGCGGCCCATAAGGTTACTTCAACAAGAACTCCTGCCCCTTGACTAAAGTCAGCCTCTCGCCTAGACTGTGTCTAGTTGAATTAGCATGGGGCATCGGCTGAGGCTTGGTCTGGCTCAGATAAACCCCACCGTGGGGGACCTGCCGGGCAACACCGCCAAGATCATGGACTTTGTGCGGCAGGCCCAGGGGATGGGGGTGGACTTGCTCTGCTTCCCGGAGCTAGCCCTCACCGGCTATCCTCCGGAGGACTTGCTCCTCAAGCCGAGCTTCATCCGGGATAACCTCCGGGCCCTCAAGGAGTTGACCACCTTCTCTCAGGGGAAGGGCATGGCCCTGGTGGTCGGCTTCGTCGATGCAGCAGAAGACCTCTATAATGCGGCGGCGGTCGTCTTTGATGGCCAGCTTAAAGGCGTCTATCATAAGATCTACCTTCCTAACTACGGCGTATTTGACGAGGAAAGGTATTTTAAGGCCGGGGAGGAGTGTCCCCTCTTCCTGTTCGGAAAGGTCAAGGTGGGGGTGACCATCTGTGAGGACATCTGGTATCCCACCG
The DNA here is from genome assembly GCA_965612975.1 of uncultured Dehalococcoidia bacterium. Lineage (GTDB taxonomy): Bacteria > Chloroflexota > Dehalococcoidia > SZUA-161 > SpSt-899 > CAZYDA01. The sequence continues at coordinate 6,134 of CBFDTP010000015.1, forward strand.
GCCCGGCCCATCTTCTGACCAAGGGCGGGGCGCAGCTCATAGTTAACATAAGCTCTTCACCCTATCATGCGGGGAAGCGGGGATTCGGGGAGCGGATGCTCTCCACCCGCGCCGCCGACAGCATGGCCATCGTGGCTCATGTAAATTTGGTGGGGGGGCAGGACGAGCTGGTCTTTGATGGGAACAGCCTGGTCTACAACGAGCGGGGGGAACTCTTGGCTCGAGGCAAGGGGTTTGAGGAGGACCTGATCGTGGTTGACCTCCTTCTTGAGGAGGTGCTTCGGTCTCGCCTCCACGACCCCCGGTTGAGGAAGGAGAAGCTCACTGCCGAGGAAGAGGCCCGACTTCCGCAAATTTTGGTGCTGGAGGAACTCCCGGCAGCTCCCAAGCCACCCCTTCCCCCCTCTCATCGGGAGCCGCTGGACTTGATCTCGGAGGTCTATGCCGCCTTGGTTTTGGGCACTCGGGACTATGTGCGCAAGAATGGCTTTGAGAAGGTGGTCATCGGCCTTTCCGGGGGGATCGACTCCAGTTTGGTGGCCGTCATTGCCGTGGATGCCCTGGGACCGGAGAACGTAATCGGGGTGGCCATGCCCTCACGCTACTCCTCCGAGGCGAGCGTCGGGGATGCCAGAAGGCTGGCCCAGAACCTGGGGATCGAGTTTAAGGTTATCCCCATCGACTCCACGTTCCAGAGTTATCTGGACATGCTGAGCTCGGAGTTCTCCGACACCGAGCCCGGGGTAGCCGAGGAGAACATTCAGGCTCGCATCCGGGGAAACATCCTCATGGCCCTCTCCAACAAGTTCGGATACCTCGTGCTGACCACGGGGAACAAGAGCGAAATGGCCTGCGGCTATGCTACCCTTTATGGGGACATGGCCGGTGGATTTGCGGTCATCAAGGACGTGCCCAAGACGCTGGTTTATGAACTTGCCCGCTATCGAAACCAGAAGGCGGGAAGGGAGATCATCCCTCAGAGTGTGCTGGAAAAGCCCCCTTCGGCAGAACTTCGTCCGGACCAGAAGGATACCGATACCCTTCCTCCCTACGAGATATTAGACCCCATTTTAAAGGGGTATGTGGAGGAGGACGAGAGCCTGGAGAGCCTCGTATCCATGGGCTTCGAGGAAGAGCTGGTGCGGCGGGTGGTGAACCTGGTTGACCGAAACGAGTACAAACGCCGTCAGGCCCCTCCGGGAATCAAGATAACCCCCCGCGCCTTTGGAAAAGACCGTCGGCTCCCCATCACCAATCGCTATCGGGGCTGAGCCCCTCCCCGCAGCCACATTGCGGGCAGAAGCGCAACAAGTGAAATTCCGAACCCCACCAAGAAGAAATCCTGAAAGAGGGCCAGGACCGGCTGAATTATAACCTCGGGGGAGGAGATTATCTCCTGCAGGGAAAGCCCGGCGGTGAGGACGTGGAAGTGACCCATCCCCCAGGAACTCAGGGCGGAGAGGCCAATGATCATGCCTATTAGGCGCATCAGGGTTATCAGGGCTGAGGCCACTCCCCTCTCCACCTCCCGCACCGAATTCAGAACCGCGGTGTTGACCGGGGCGATGACCAGACCGAAGCCGAAGCCGCAGGTCACCAGGTGAAAGGTCATCGCCGGGTCGGCGATGTCCAGTCCCCACCGGCTCATGAAGAAAAACCCCAGGCTGCTCAGGGCCAACCCCAGGGCGGTGGGGAAGCGGTAGCCTGTCCGGCGGCAGATGAATCCGCCGGCCAAGGCCCCGATCGGGATGGCCGCCGTAAGGCGCATGAGCCGGAGCCCTCCTTCTAGCGGAGGCTTCCCCATGATGGTATCGGTCATCAGGGGGATGGTAACCATGGCAATGATGAGGGCGCCGCCAACGAGGAAGTGGGTCAGGTTAGCGGCCGAGAAGTTGGGAAGGCGAAACAGGGAAAGCTGAAAGAGAGGCTCCGAAGCCCTCTTTTCTCGGAGGAAAAATAGGGCAAAGGCTGAGAGAGCGACCAGGAAGAAGAGGGCCAAGTAGAGGTAGGAGCCTGGCTGATCAAGTTGGCGTGAGAGGGCCAGGGAGAGAAAGGTGAGGCCGGCGGCCAGGAGAAGCCCTCCGAGGTAGTCCACCCTGGCTGGAGCCCGGGGGCCAATGCCCAGCATGAAGAAATAAAAGAGGAGGAGCACCAGGAAGCCCACCGGCAGGTTGATCCAGAATATCCAGCGCCAGTCGAGGTACTGGGCGATCACCGCCCCATAGAAGGGACCCAGCACCCCTCCCGCCTCAATGGTTGCCCCGATGATGCCCAGGGCGACGCTCCTTCGTTCGGCGGGAACCAGGTCGCCCACGATGGCCATGGCCACCGGTACCATGGCCCCGCCCCCTATAGCCTGAATTACCCTGGCCCCCACCATCCAGTAGAGGCTGGAGGCCATCGCTGCCAGGACGGAGCCCGCCATGAAGATGAGCAGGGAGAAAGCGTAGATCCGTCCATGACCATAGACATCGGAGACCCTTCCCATGAGGGGCATGACCACGGCATACCCCAGAAGATAGCCGATGACCACCCAGGCCACCTGATCCAGTCGGGTCACCGGGAGACGGAGGGCCACCATGATGTCGGCCAGGGACCCGTAGATCACCGTTTGATCCAGGGCAGCGAAGAAGATGCCGACACAGAGGATGATTAAGGCCAGCCGAACCGAGGGGGCCGGCCGCCTCCGACTCAATCGCATGCCCACCTTCAATGCTTAACGGCTCAGAACACCTTTGCTAACTCCGCCGGGGAAGCCGGGGCTTCGACCTACTCCGGCAGCTCTATGCTGACCGGCTGGTTGAACTGGGAAAGCCTCAGCGTCCTGACGATTTCGGGCTCCTCGCCCTCGGTGATCTGCCCCTTGATCCTCACCTGCCGCAGCAGGAAGTCCTCCTTGCCGATCCAGAGCTCGGTATCTATCGGCACCCCCTCAAGGGCGGCACCGCAGGTAATGGGGCGTAGCTTGCTCGAGTCGAGGGACCCCTGGATGTGGTAACAGGCCGTCCCGGAGACCTCCTCGTCCGCCAGTTTGGTCAGGGAGGTTATTCCCCCGATGATGGCCCTGATCCCCGTGTCGGGGTCAAAGAGCTTTATCGCATTGAACTCGGTGGGAAGAGGCTCCCACTGCCCGCTCAAGGGGTTGGTCATGTAAGTCTTCTCCCCTACGGTGATGATGTCCACTTCTAGGGCCATGCTGCCCATGGTGGCGGAGATGTGAAGCTTGAGCCTGCCCGGTCGAGCGATATCGCCCGAGGCGCTGACCAGCTCCAGGCCCATGGCAATGGGCGACCCGCTGCTCTGTTCCAGCTCAAAGTGGAAGCTATCCAAATCCTCCATGCTGGCCACGCACCGCTGAACCACCTCTTGTGCAGTTAGGGTGGGGGTAGGCTTCTGCTTCGGCCCGCAGGCCAGGACTAAAAGGACGAGCAAAATTGTTATCGGAAGTATATACTTCATGCTTACCTCCCCAGTGCTTTCCTTAAATCATCATAGCTCTTCATGCCCGCAACCTTGTCCAGAAACTCCTTCAAGGAGCGGCACCGCTTTCGTAACTCCTTCAGGTCTCGGCCGATTGGACTGATCGAGGTGGGATCATAGGCATAAGTTCCATAAAAGGCGAAATACGCTTGGTTCAGCTTTCTAATATGATAGCCTTTTTGAGCCAGAAAGTCTCGCTTCTGTCGCATGAACTGCTCTGCCTCAGCCACCCTCCCCTGAGAAAGATATTCATCCACCTTGCGTCTTATTTCCCTCATTTCCCGATAAAACTCGCTGTCCTTGGCCACCCTCCTCTCGGCCAACTCGGGGTAATACTTCTGGCAAACTCGCTGAGCTATCTCCTGGCTCACCATTCCGGCCACGGTTTCGTCCAGAGTGGCTACTTCGTAATCCGGGCGTAGTCCGGTGGCCTCCAGGAGGTAGAGAAATCCTAAAGGCCTCAGGGTCAAATATTGGTGAAGCCATTCCTCAACCACGGTCTCAATGGTCGAGCGCAGGTCTCCGTTTCCCACCAGGGTGGGGTAGGTCGCCCCGAGGCCGCCCAACTCCACCACCAGTGAGGAGACGTTGAGGGCATCGACCTTCGCCTCCAGCTCCTCCTTTTCCGTCACGCTCAAATGGGGCGCCAGAGTGACCCGTCTCAGGATCCTTATCTCCTCCCGAGGGGAGACCACCAGCAGGTTAGGTGGGTCTTCAAGTTTGAAGCTTAAGGGGGGAAAGAGAAGCCGCAGGTGCAGGTACCTCTGCCAGGGGTTAAAGATTCCCTCCTCCGCCAGCACCTCCTTTATCTGCCGGCTTAAGATTTGCTCCACCTCCTTCCTCAGCCTAGCCCTTTCGTCCCCTGAGGAGAGGGAGAAATATTTCCTCACCAGCTCGGCTCCATTCATGGGGGTTGGACTTTCTGGCGAGCGGTGGAACAGACTTTTCAGCTTTTCCCAGGCGGTGCCGAGTTCCCAGCGGAGCAAACTGAACTCATAGGGTGAGGTGGTTGCTCGGAGGCTCCGATCAAAGCTGCCGAGCGGAACCAGACTACACCCCGATAGGGTAAGCAGAAGAAATGAGGTCAGGGTGACCAAGGCCGCTTTCTTCATTGACCGAGAAGGTAGGCCCAGGATCGGCTACTTCCGGCGCTCGACCACGTAGTCGGCCAGCTCGAGAAGGGCTTTCTTGGCTGGGACAGGGGGCAGGAATTCAATGGCCTGACAGGCCTCCCGGGAGAAGTCCTGCGCAATTCGGTGGGCTTTCTCGATCGCCGGTGAGCTGCGCAGGAGGGCCAGGGCTTGCTTTAGCTCTTCCTCCCCACCCCGCCTCTCAAGATAACTCCTTACCGGGTTATCCTCGGGGGCCTGCTCCAGGAAGAGGATAACTGGCAGGGTAGGGATACCCTGGGGCAGATCCTTCCCCACCGGCTTCCCTAGCCCTTGTTCATCGGCGGTGAAGTCCAGGACATCGTCCACGATCTGGAAGGCAATGCCCAGCTTGTAACCATAATCCCGAAAGGCCTGTATCACTTCAGGAGGACTCTCGCTCAAGATGCCCCCGGTCTGAGTGGCCAGGGCGAAGAGGGAGGCAGTCTTGTTCCCCACCCGGCGGAAGTAGTCCTGACGACTCTGCCGGGCATTAAAGGCCTGCCAGGTCTCCTCGAGTTCCCCTTGGGAAATGGCCATGAGCGTCTCGGAGAAAAGGCGAACTACCTCCAGAACCCCGGTGGAGGTAGCCAGCTCGGCCGATTTGGCGAAAAGCCAGTCCCCGGCGAGCATGGCGATATCATCTCCCCAGAGTTGGTTCAGCGTGGGCAGGCCACGACGGAGGTGGGCTTTATCCACGGTGTCATCGTGGATCAAGCTGGCGATGTGCAGGAGTTCCACCGCTGTGGCGGCCGGAAGGAGAAGGTCGAGGTCATGGCGGTGGAACTTGCCGCAGAGAAGGGTGAGAGCTGGCCGGATTCCCTTCCCAGCATTCCCCAGGGCATAGTCGAGCAACCGTGCCAGCTCGGGGAAATCTACCTGAGCTATCTCCTTCAGGCTCTGCCTCAGGAGCGAGAGCTCGCTGTGGATCGGCTGTAAGATGAACTCCAGCTTCAACTCTCTCCTTCCGCCCCGTGAAGCCGGGCCATTTCCTGGGCCACGATCTCCTCGGGCAACTTACTGAAAAGGGGCTCGGGGGGACCGGAAAGCTTGCCTTTGAGGGGGAAGGAAAACCTCCACCCTCCTTCCTCCGGCTTGCCATCCAGCCCCAGGAGCCGATGCAGCTTCAAAGAACTGAAGGGTAGGTAGGGGAGGAGGATGGTCTTAAGGCAGGAGATGGCACCCAGACAGACGGCCACCGCCGTTTCAGCCGCCCCCCGCTCCTCCTTTATGGACTTCCAGGGAGCCTTTTCATCTAGGTAGCGGTTGGCCTCCTGAGCCAGGCCGAAGGCCACCCTGATCCCCTCCCGGAAGTGACAGTCGCTGAGGAGTTCGTCCACCTGGTGGAGGGTTTCCTCGGCTCGGGCGAGCAACTCATTATCCCGGGCATCGAGCTCGCCGGGAGATGGGATGACGCCGTCGAAGTTCCGATAGGTAAAGCTCAGCACCCGGTGAACCAGGTTGCCATAGGTGGCCACCAGCTCATCGTTGACCCGACGCAGAAACTCTCGCCAGGAGAAATCCGCATCCCCGGTCTCCGGCATCCCGGCTGAGAGGAAATAGCGCAGTGCATCGGGCTCATAGCGTTCCAGGAAGTCAGGCAGCCAGATGGCCCAGCCCCGGCTGGTGGAGAGGGGTCTTCCCTCCAGGGTGAGAAACTCGTTGGCCGGGACATCATAGGGCAGGTTCAAGCCCCCATAGCCCATGAGGATCGCCGGCCAGATGATGGTGTGAAAGGGAATGTTATCCTTGCCGATGAAATAATAGGTTTTGGCTTCCCCCTGCCAGAAATCGCGCCAGCGCTCCTCATCCCCGGAAAGCTTGGCCCACTCCTTGCTGGCTGAGAGATAGCCGATCACCGCCTCAAACCAGACGTAAATTCGCTTCTGCTCAAAGCCGGATACTGGAACGGGGATGCCCCATTCGATGTCCCGAGTAATGGCTCGGTCTCTCAGGCCTTCCTTTAAGTACCGATTGGTGAGGCTAAACACGTTCGGTCGCCAATGGGTCTGCTGCCCCACCCATTCCTTGAGCCTCTCCTCGAAGGCGGAAAGCCGCAGGAAGAGGTGCTTCGACTCCCTGATTTCAGGTCGGGTGCCGCAAAGGCTGCAGCGGGGCTCGAGGAGTTCATCGGGGTTCAGCGGTTTTCCGCACTGCTCGCACTGATCTCCCCGAGCTTGAGGAAATCCACAGTTGGGACAGGTGCCCTCTACATAGCGGTCGGCCAGGAAACGCCGACAGGTGGGGCAGTGGGGGAGTGGCATGGCTCCTGGATAAACATAGCCCTTGTCCAAAAGGGTGCGCAGGATGTCGTGGACCACCTCCCGGTGGTTCGGAGTGCCGGTGGTGGTGAAGAGGTCGAAGGATATCCCTAACTTCTCCCAGCAGTCCAGGAACTCCTGGTGATAATGGTCAACGATGGCTTGCGGGGGCTTGCCCTCCCTCTCCGCCCTGATGGAGATGGGGGTCCCATGCTGATCCGAGCCCGAGACCATCAGCACATCGTTTCCCTTAAGCCGATGGTAGCGGGCAAAGATATCGGCGGGAAGATAGGCCCCAGCAATGTGCCCCAGGTGCAGTGAGCCATTGGCGTAGGGCCAGGCAACGCCGATGAGGATTTTCTCCTTCACTCAAAGTCCCCCTCTTCCCCTTCCTCCTCTTCTTCTAGTTCTTCGTCGCTGAAGACGCCGGTCTCCCTTCCCTGATAGACGGTGACGATGAAGTCATCCCGCGGCATATCGGCGGAGAGAACCAGCTCTTCGTCCACCGTGTCGATCAGCTCCCGGATCTCGTCCAGGGTCATGTTCTCTCCAACACAGAGGGTGGCGTGAACCACGTCTTGGGTGAAGTGCAGGTCAATTCGCCCTATCTGACTATCGCCCGAGGTTATCACGTAGGCCTCAGAAAACGGTGTGCGACACTCGCGCTCGAAACGATATTCCGGCATGTTTCCTCCTTCCATATGCTTGAGCTTAAGGTCTCATGATCGAACCTGTCCGCTGCCGAGGATGATCCATTTGTAGGAGGTGAGTTCCCTTAGCCCCATCGGTCCCCGAGCGTGGAACTTCTGGGTGCTGATCCCCACCTCGGCTCCCAAACCGAACTGGCCTCCATCGGTGAACCTGGTACTGGCATTGACATAAACACAGGCGGCATCAACTTCGTTCAGGAACCTCATCCCGGCGGAATAATCCTCGGTCACGATGGCCTCGGAATGTCCTGAGCCATACTTCTCGATGTGAGCCAGTGCCTCATCCAGCGAGTCGACAACGCGTATCGCGGCCTTAAGGGAAAGAAACTCCTTGCCCCAATCATCTTCCTGAGCCGGCACCAGATTCAGCCCCGGGATGGGGCTGAGGATCTTCAGCGCTCGCTCATCGCAGTGCATCTCCACCCCTGCCTTGGCCCACTCCCGGGCGATGAGCGGCAGAAATCGCTCCGCCACCACCTGGTGCACCAGCAGGGTATCGAGGGCGTTGCACACGGTGGGGCGCTGCACCTTGGCATTATAGGCGATGGCCACCGCCTTATCCAGGTCTGCAGATTTGTCCACGAAAGTATGACAAACCCCCACGCCTCCGGCGACTACCGGCATGGTGGCCTTCTCCTTCACCATCCGAATGAGCCCCTCCCCACCTCGCGGCACCACCAGGTCAATGAACTCCCTCATCTGCAGCATTTCCTCCACCAGGGCCCGGGAGGTCTCCTCGATGAATTGCACTGCCTCTTCGGGGACCCCCGCCTCGCCGATGGCCTCCCGGATCACCCGGGCCAGGGCGGAGTTGGAGCGAATGGCTTCCTTTCCCCCGCGCAGGATCGCCGCGTTGCCCGACTTGAGGCAGAGGGCGGAGATGTCCACCGTGACATTGGGGCGGCTCTCGTAGATCGTGCCGATCACCCCCAGAGGAACCCGTTTTCGTCCAACTTGGAGGCCGTTGGGGAGGGTGCGCATGTCGAAGATCTCACCCACCGGGTCAGGGAGGGCCGCCACCTCCCGCACTCCCTGAGCTATATCTGAGAGGCGCTCGGGATTGAGCAAAAGGCGGTCAAGCATGGCCTCAGCCATTCCCCCGGCCCGGGCCTCCTCCAGATCCTGCTGGTTAGCCGAGAGTATCTCCCCTTGCCTGGTCAGAAGCTTATCGGCGATATTCCTCAGGGCGCGGTTCTTCACCTCGGTGGAAAGGCGGGCAAGCTTCTTTGAGGCCTCCCTGGCCGCCATGGCCTTGGCCCTTAACTCCTCCAGGCCCTTCATCTCTCCCCCTTATCTCCTGAATTTTACGTTGGTTGATGACGCAAGAGAGTTGACCGAGTTTCCCGGTGGAAAAACTACGCTCGTCAAAGGAATCACTCCTGCGGGAAAATCAAAACTTCCTCTGACATCATCTGACTCATTACGGCTTTCAGGCAACGAGCACAGCGGTAAGGAAGCCGGGAACGCGAATGAGCCTTCTATTTACCTGGTCTACCCCCAGGCCGAACTCCTCCAGGGTAACTACACCGAGCAGCGGTTCACTGCCTTCGTCACCAAAAATGCAAAGTGTGTAGAGAACTTGACCATCAATCTTGGCCAGCACCTGGGCCACCTCACGTTCCACTGCTCTTCCATCGGCGAGCAAAAATTCCCTCTTGAAGGCCGGGCTAATACCCAGCTTCTCCAGCACCGGGCGAGGGATCCAAGTATAGGTGGCTCTCGTATCTACCAAGGCATCTATAGGTTCGAACAACCGGCCATGCTTGTCAGCTATTTCTATCCGGTAGCGGAAACTCCCCACGATTTCCCCGCCGGTAAGCGATGTTCAAATTGTAGCCCACGTCACGATGGGCTTCCGGTCTTTCGTTCGAGCACCTGGTGCACCGCTCGGACTATGTCCGGTGCCAGCAGCCCAGAAACGCGCAGCAGATCCTGAGGCGGGCCAGACCGGGCATAGCGAGTAAGACCCAGGAAGGCCAGCGGCACAGGGTGATTTTCTCCCACGACCTGGGCTACAGCGCTCCCCAGCCCTCCCGTCTTCAGGTGTTCTTCAACCGTTACAATGGCCCCGGTCTCCTTGGCTGCCTGAATGATGAGTTCCTCATCGATTGGTTTAAGCGTCGAAAGATTAATCACCCGACAGCTTATCCCTTCCTGGGCCAGGCTCTCGGCAGCCTGAAGGGCCTGAGCCACCATGTTCCCGATGGCGATGATGCTGGCATCAAAGCCCTGCCTCAGCACCTCTCCTTTACCCAGGACGAACTCATATCCCTCACCATGAATCAAGGGCGTTTTTGGTCGGCTTAGGCGGATGTAAAACGGGCCATAGTTCTTGGCGGCTACCCTCACCGCCTGGGCCGTCTCAATTGCATCCGCTGGTACGATGATCCTAAAGCCTGGCAGGGAGGAGAAGAGGGCCAGATCCTCGATGGCGTGATGCGAGAAGCCGTCCTCACCCACCGTGATCCCCCCATGGGTGGCCACGATCTTGACGTTGAGCCCTGGCTGGGCAATGCACATTCGGAGTTGGTCAAAGGCCCGACAGGCGGCAAACACGGCAAAGGTACTGGCAAACACCGTCTTGCCGGCCGCGGCCAGCCCTGCGGCGATCCCCATCATGTTTTGCTCCGCCACCCCGCACTCGAAGAAACGCTGGGGAAACTTTTGGGCGAAGTAGTGGGTATGGGTGGACTGGGTGAGGTCGGCACACAAAACTACCAGATTGGGGTCCTCCTCCCCTAGCTCAACCAAGGTCCGACCATAGGCCTCACGGGTGCTTCCTAGCTGAAACTCCATGTGCTCCCATGGTAACCGTTGGCTACCCTAGAAGATATTAAACTATCCCCGGGAAGTTTGCAACTCTCGGCACCCTTAAATCCTTGGGATGGTCAGCGCTTCTGTGCTAGAATAGGGGTGAAATCATACGTAGAACAAAGTCCCGAGGGGCTGAAAGGAGACGGCTTTGGCTGACGAGCTGAAGGTTTTCACCGGGAACACCCATCCGGCCCTGGCTCAGGGCATCTGTGACTACCTCGGAATACCGCTGGGGAAGGCGGAGGTCTTTCAGTTCAGCAACGAGAACATCTTTGTCCGTATCTTGGAGAACATCCGCGGGAGGGATGTGTTCATTGTGCAGCCGATCTCCTCCCCGGTTAATCAGAGTTTAATGGAACTGCTCATAATGATCGACGCCGCCAAACGAGCCTCCGCCGAGCGGATCACCGCCGTCATCCCTTACTACGGCTATGCTCGGACGGATAAGAAGGATCAGCCCCGGGTGCCCATAACTGCCAGGCTGGTGGCCGACCTCATTCAGGTTGCCGGAGCCAACCGAGTGCTCACCGTAGACCTCCACGCGGGACAGATTCAGGGCTTCTTCAACATCCCGGTTGATGAGCTGACGGCACTTTACACCCTGAGCAACTACTTCAAGGAGAAAAACCTCAGCGACCTGGTAGTGGTGGCCACCGACATCGGGGCCACCAAGCGGGCCCGGGATATGGCCGCCAGGCTGGAAACCTCCCTTGCCATCATCGAGAAGAGGCGCTTGGGAAACATTGACCGCACCGAGACCCTCACGATCATCGGCGAGGTCGAGGATCGGCCAGCCCTCCTGGTGGATGATGAGATAGATACCGCTGGCTCGATCACCGCCGCCGCCAGGGTCCTGGTGGAGAAGGGGGCCAGAGAGGTCTACGCCTGCTGCACCCACCCCATATTCTCCGGCCCCGCGGTGGAACGCCTGGCTCAGAGTCCCTTAAAGGAGGTCGTGGTCACCGATACCGTTCCCGTACCACCCGAGAAGCGAATCGAGAAGATAACGGTGCTCACCCTCGCCCCGCTCATCGGCGAGGCCATTCACCGCATCCACACCGGCCTCTCCGTCGGGGCCATGTTTGAGGGGTAAGGAATGGCGAAGCATAAGCTACTTATTGAATTTGAGCTGGAGTTCCATGGTCCTCTATCTTCTTTCCTAAAGGCTGCCGAAGTTATTCGAGGTGAGCCTTTCAAATTAAATTTGTATGCCACTAATTTAGGTTCATCTGAGTTTCCGGGGGCAAATGTGATAGACTTGCGGATTGAATATAGGCCTTATGGATTGAGGGGAAGTTTCTCTACCCCAGCAACTCTTCCTTCTTGCCCTCCTCTCAAACCTGCCAAAAAGGTCAAGTTCTATTCTGACGAATTCGTTCCCGTTGATGAGGGAACTGCCTGGATTCATTTGAAGATGGAGGCGAAAGATAAAGGTGAGATAGAGTATTACCAAGTAACTGAGAAGCCGCTTCCCGGAAGCGAATGGGTGAATCACTTCTATGTAGTTAGTAGAGAGGAAATTCGTATCCTGGCTTTACTTAGCCAGCTTTTGAACAAAATAAAATAGATTTGAAATAGACTCAAGGGGGCGAAAATGATTGACAGCTTCACTACTCAAGAGACGGTAATTGAGTTGACAAAGCCTGTGAGTTATCCCGGTGTAGCTGAAAAGTGGCGTCATAATCGTCGCGATGTCAAGCATTATGCTGCAGGGCAAATCACATGCGGGTTTATCGCAGTCATTTGCTTTGCTTTAGCGATAGTTGCAGGGCTTAAAGGAAATATTTGGTTATTTATTGCAGCGATAGGACCTCTATTAAGTTCATGCTTAGCTCTGATAAGTCTCACAGCCTACAGGCGGGGAGTGTAATGCGGCATTGGTTTGCTCGCTTCGTAGATTTAATCGCTAATATCCCCGAGCTAGCATTTTTGTTATTAAGCCTTTCCTTTGAGGGCCCAGCCAGCGCTTACTTCGCCCGAGCGGGAAGCTTTAAGGAACTTGTCATCGTCTTTATACTTATGCTATTTAACGGGGGAATATATTTCATTGTGCGTATTGTCCGCGGCTAGGTTGCGTGGAGCCTGGGATTAAGGAGATGTTCAAGAAGCTGACCGGGATCTTCGGCGACGCCAACGAGAGGGAGCTCAAGAAGCTGAGGCCTCAAGTTTTGAGAATCAACTCCCTCGAGCCGGAGTTCGAGAAGCTCACCGACTCCGAGCTTCGGGACAAGGCCACCGAGTTCAAGGGAAGATTCGCTGCCGGAGAGCCCCTCGACTCCTTGCTCCCCGAGGCCTTCGCCGCCGTGAGAGAAGTGGCCAAACGGGCCATCGGTGAGCGACACTTCGACGTCCAGCTCATGGGCGGCATAGTGCTTCACCAGGGCAAGATCGCCGAGATGAAGACCGGCGAAGGTAAAACCCTGGTAGCCACCCTCCCCGCCTACCTCAACTCACTCACCGGGAAGGGCGTTCACATCGTCACCGTAAACGACTACCTCGCCCGCCGTGACACCCACTGGATGGGGCCCATTTATCACGCCCTGGGGGTAAGCGTGGGCTGCATTCAGCATGAGGCCGCTTACCTCTACGACCCGGAATATGACTCCGGAGACCCCGTCTGGCGACACCTCCGCCCCGTCCCCCGCCGCCAGGCCTACGAGGCCGATGTCACCTACGGCACCAATAATGAGTTTGGCTTCGACTACCTCCGGGACAACATGGTCACCGACCTCTCCCAGTGCGTGCAGCGAGAGCTAAACTACGCCATCGTGGACGAGGTGGACAACATCCTCATCGACGAGGCCCGCACCCCGCTCATCATCAGCGGGCAGGCAGAGGAATCCACCCAGAAGTATTATACCTTTGCTCGACTCGTCCCCCGTCTTCGTCCGGGGGAGGATTATCAGGTGGACGAAAAACTGCGCACTGCCACCCTCACCGAGTCCGGCATGGCCAAGATGGAGAAATGGCTGGGGGTCTCCAATCTCTACGACCCTCAGAATTATGAGCTTGTTCACTACATCGAGAACGCGCTGCGCGCTCACGTGTTTTACAAGCGAGACCGGGAATATGTCGTCAAGGATGGCGAGGTGATCATCGTCGATGAGTTCACCGGGCGACTCATGTTCGGTCGCCGCTATTCCGAGGGCCTGCATCAGGCCATCGAGGCCAAGGAAGGGGTAAAGGTTCGTCAGGAGAGCATAACGCTCGCCACCATCACCTTCCAGAACTACTTCCGCATGTACAAGAAGCTGGCCGGCATGACCGGCACGGCGGCCACCGAGGCGGAGGAATTCCACAAGATCTACGGCCTTGAGGTGGTGGTCATCCCCACCAATAAGCCGCTGATTCGCTACGAATACCCCGACCGGATTTATAAGACGGAGGAGGCCAAGTTCCGCGCCGTGGTGAAGGAGATCGAGGAACTGCACCGGCAAGGCCGACCGGTACTTGTGGGCACGGTCTCCATCGAGAAATCCGAAAAGCTGAGCCAGATGTTAAAACAGAAGGGCATCCCCCACCAGGTGCTCAACGCCAAGTATCATGAGAAGGAGGCAGCCATCATCGCCCAGGCCGGTAGGCCGGGGGCAGTGACCATCGCCACCAACATGGCCGGTCGCGGCGTGGATATCCTCCTGGGGGGCAATCCCGAAGGACTGGCCAAGGATGCCCTCCGTCGGGAGGGCTTCGACCTCTCCCAGATTCCCTTCCTCGAATGGGATGACGCGGTAAAACTGCTCAAGAGGGGTGAGGACCCCACCAAGAAGTATCCCACTCACTGGGCCGAGGTGCTGAAAGCGACCTTCGCCCAATGGCAGCGAGACCACCAGAAGGTAGTGGAGCTGGGTGGCCTGCACGTCATCGGGACGGAGCGCCACGAAGCTCGCCGTATCGATAATCAGCTTCGCGGACGCGCCGGCAGGCAGGGCGACCCTGGCAGCTCCCGGTTTTACGTTTCCCTGGAGGACGATATCATGGTTCGCTTCGGCGGGGAGCAGATTAAGAAGCTGATGGACCTCGTCGGCTTTGATGAGGATACCCCCATCGAGCATTCGCTGGTCTCCAAGGCCATTCAGAACACCCAGGTAAAGGTGGAGAGCTACCACTTCGACCTTCGTAAGCACCTCTTGGACTACGATGATGTCCTCAACAAGCAGCGAGAATACATCTACGCCGAGCGTCGCAAATGCCTCTCCGGGGCCGACCTCAAGTCCAACATCCAGGAACTCGTCGCCGATGAACTTCGGCGGTTGACCTCAACCTACCTCGTCGGCGACCCTGACACCTGGGACCTGGGAAATTTCCTGGTTCAGGTTTCGACCATCCTGCCCTTACCCTCCGACTTCACTCCACAGGTCCTCTCCCGCCTCAGCCGGGGGGAGATTGAGGAGAGGTTGCTGAGGCATGCTTCCGAGCTTTACCAGGAGAAGGAAAAGGAGCTCGGAGAGGAGAACATGCGCCTGCTGGAGAGGCTGGTGACACTGCAGGCCATTGATCGTCGCTGGATTGACCACCTCACCGCCATGGAAAACAAGCGCCAGTCGGTAGGACTCTACGCCTACGCTCAGCGAGATCCGCTGGTGGCCTATAAGAAAGAAGCCTATGAAATGTTCCAGGGTTTGCTTGATGGAGTTCGCCGCGACATCGTATACACTATCTACAAGGTGGGACTTACCCGCCGGCCAGCTCCGGAGCGGCGCCCCGCCACGGTGGGCCGGAAGAAGATCGGTCGCAATGATCCCTGTCCCTGCGGCAGCGGAAAGAAGTACAAGCATTGCTGCGGGAGAGGCCGGTGAGAAAAGAGGTTCAGGATTGGTGGAAACAGGCAACAAGAGATTTAGAAAGTGCTGAGAAGAACCTCAGGCTCGAAGAGTATCATCTGACTGCCTTTCTGTGCCAGCAAAGCGTGGAGAAGGCGCTTAAGGCACTTTATATGCATAAGTTAAAGGAACTGCCCAGCGCAACGCATTCCCTTATTTTCCTCGGTAGGAGCGTGGGTATTCCCGCGAATTACTACAGCGCTCTCAGGAAACTCACCCCGGATTTCGTTATCGCCAGGTATCCTAACGCTGCTCAAACCAGTCCCTACGAGCTTTACGATGAGGAGATTGCCCAGGAAAGGCTGAAAATGGCTCGGGAGGTGGTAGATTGGGTGAGGGAAGAGCTGGAGAAATAGAGGGGTTCCTCAAAAAGGTAAGAGAGAAGTTCGAACCTCACAAGATAGTCCTGTTTGGTAGCCGGGGAAGGGGAGACGAGTTCAAACAGAGCGATTACGATATCATCGTCGTAAGCCCCAGGTTTGAGGGTGTTCCCTTCCTTAAGAGGCTGGAGATGCTCTTTGAGCTTTGGGATTACGATTTTAACCTTGACATTCTGGCTTATACTCCAGAGGAATTCGAGGCCAAGAGTCAAGAGCTGGGAATAGTGGCCCAGGCAGTTAGGGAAGGAATAGAGATATAGCCCAAGCAATTCTAAGTTACCGAGACAAATGCGCTGGATGTCGTGGAAGAGCCTGTGAGGAGATATGCTGGCCACCGATCTTGGTTGCCGGATCAAAATAAGCCGGTCCAAGCCAAGGCCTTCGGGGGAGGTGCTAAATGCCCCTCTATGAGTACCGAGCTAAGGAAAACGGATGTGAGCTTTGCCGCCAGCGCTTTGAGGTAAGGCAGGGGATAAATGACCCGCCTCTGGAGAAGTGCCCCCGCTGTGGGGCAAGGGTAGAGCGGCTCATCTCTCGTCCCTTCGTCTGTGTCCTAGAACCCCTGCCGCTGAAGGAGACCTTCAAGACCCATACCGAGGAGGAGGCCGATAGGCTGGGCCTCGACCTCACCTCCGGCTTTGCCGAGGATCAGGTCTGGGAGACGCCTGGCTTCTCCCGCCAGAAGGACGACAAGAAGAGAAAGGCCGAGGAGAAATAGACAGCCCCAGCTTTTTGCCGCAAATAAACCTTTTTTGAGAGCTTTCTGATATAATTGTTTAGCCTGATGATATATAAAGGAGGGAGATGCGCACGGTACTGGATATACCTCCCGAGTTGATGGATGAGCTTTTGCGGGAGACTCAAGCTAGAACGAAGAGGAAGGCTGTGCTTACTGCTATCGAGACTTACCTCAGGTTAAAGAAGAGGGAGAGATTGGCTTCGCTTCTTGGCAACTATCAGTTTGGCTACACCCTGGGGGATCTGGAGAGGATGCGGAGCGATGAGTGAGGTAATCGTGGACACCTCTGCCTGGATAGAGTCCTTCCGGCCTCAGGGAGATCCCGAACTAAAAGAAGAAGTGAGACAATTAATACTGCAGGGGAAGATTCTGCTACCCGGGATCATCAGGGCAGAAATACTCCGAGGGGCGAAGTCGGAGGAGGAATATCGAGAGCTCAGCGAACTGCTGGGCAGCCTGACCTACCTGCCGGTAGAAGATTCCTTCTGGGAGGAGCTAGCAAAATTCTCCTTTGATCTGCTTCGAGCAGGGTTGACGATTCCCTTGACCGATGCCTATGTTGCTCTTCTGGCCATTAAAAACCGCGTTCCACTCTTGCACCGGGATAGGCGCTTTGACCTTATAGCCCAGCGGACGAGCCTTGAAATCCTGAGGCGGACGGAATAGGGTGAAGGTAAAAGAGCAGCCCGGGCGCAGGAGGCTTTATCCTTACCTCGCCTTGATAGCGTTGGCGGTGCTCATCATCGTAGTCGTCACCGTCTTCGTGGAGAAGCCCAAGGATTTCCAAAGTTATGTTAAGGACTCCGGCTACTTAGGAGTGCTGCTGATGGGGATCTTGGGCAGCACCTCCCCCATCTGGCCCTTGCCCGGCTCCTGGGCGGCCTTCATCGGTGGGGGGCTGGGGCTCAACCCGGGGCTGCTGGCCCTGGCTGCCGGGATTGGTGAGCCGCTGGGGGAGCTCACCGCTTACATCGGGGGATATGGGGGGCAGGTGGCGATTAGGGACTGGAAGAGGTATGCCCAGATAGAAAATTGGATGCGACGCCATGGCGGGATAACCATCTTCGTGGTCTCTGCGGTGCCCAACAACGTGATCAAGTTCGCCGTGGCGGCGGCGGGGGCGCTGCGCTATCCCTGGTGGAAGTTCTTCGTCCTCTGCTGGGCGGGCAAGACGCTCAAGTCCCTCGGTTTCGCCCTGGCCGGCCTGGGCTTCTTCAACGCCGTCCTCGACCTCCTCCACCGGATATTTTGATCTGTCGGCTTCCAGCACACTTCGCCTTTCCTCAGCAAGTTAAGCTCTTTCTTGATTTTTCTCCAACCTGTTATCTCTTCCGGCTGGAGTTGAAAACATCTGCTAAATATGTTAACCTCAAACACGAGGAAGCCTAGTTGGGGAAGATTGAGTGGTTGTCAGTGATGCCTCGGTGCTCATTGCTTTAGCCAAAATAGGGGAGCTTGAGATGCTTAAAGAACTTTTTGGTGAGGTGTGGATGAGCCCTACAGTTAAGGCAGAAGTATTAGATGCTGGGGTACGAGTGGGGGCAATAGAAGTTGGGAATATTCGGCGAGCCCTGGATGACGGCTGGCTACAAGTTGCTCGTCTCTCCACGGAGGAGAAGAAGTCTGCTCAGAGGCTCACGTCCACAATCAACTTGGACCAAGGTGAGGCTGAGTCAATTGCCATAGCGAGGTCTCGGCACTTGCTTTTGATAGTGGACGATAAAGAAGCTAGGTCTGCAGCTAAAAGCTTGGGCCTGGATTATATGGGAAGCGCGGCGGTTCTATTCCAGGCATATGCAGTTGGCAAAATTAACTTGGATGATTTTGAGAAGAAGCTTGGGAGGCTTGCTAGTGTTATCTGGCTTTCACCCAGTGTGGTTGCTGAGTTGTTGAGAAGGGCAAGGAGGTTGGGAAAATGAAAAAGGAACAAATGGTTGGATCAAGGCTTCCCCAACAGCTGGTAAAGGATCTGGAATTCATAGAAAAGGTTGAGCAGACTGACCGCTCTACTACCGTGCGAAAGCTTTTATATCGGGCTATTGGGGAATGGAAGTTGGAGTATTTTGCCCGACAATATGCTGAGGGGAAGATGGGAATAGCTAGGGCCGCAAAAGAGGCTGGTGTAAGCTTATGGGAGATGATGGAATACCTCAGGCAAAAAAGGATACCAGCCCAGTACGATCTTGAGGATTTGGAGCATGATCTAGAGATGGTGTATAAGAGGTCGGAAGAGGAGCAGGCTAAAGTCCCTAAGAATTCTTCTTAGGAGTTTGGAGCTTGTAAATTCAAAGTCTAAATCTAAGTTGTTCATGGAGCCGGCGACAAAGAGGAGCAGGATATAAAACTTAGCTATAAGGGAAGCCTGAGGGGGCAGATGAGGTTATCTAAGAATTTAACTAAGCCCACGGATATTCGGGGCGCTGCGCTACTCCTCGACTTCGCCCTGGCCGGCCTGGGATTCTTCAACGCCGTCCTCGACCTCCTCCGCCGGATATTTTGAATTGATCTATTGAGCTACAAGATCTAAAATATCGGCGATGAAGAGATCTTATTTCCTCATCTCGGTTTCCAATAGGAAGAACTTGGAGCTTTGCATAAGATATGCCCTTGCCGGCTTCACTAACAGCATAAATGGAGCATGGACCTTTACGGAGGTTCAGGAAGGAGATTTTGTCTCTTTCCTATACGGAGCGACCGTTTACAACCTGTATACGGTAAAGGTGAAAGAAGCATTAAGGAATGCCGAAAAATTACCTCCCTGGGACTCGATCACCTTTCGGCAGTCTGGAGTGACTTACTACTTTCCCTTCCGACTCCATTTGACCCCTTTGAGGCAATTCAGCGAATCCTTGGTAAAGCCGGAGTTTGCGTACGTGGCGGAGAATTTACTCTTGAGGGGCGGTTATCGTAAGACTCATTTCCAAGCTGATCAGACCACTTTGCAAGCTGTCTCTCAGATGGGGAGGGTCTGGGAGGGTGGAATCGAAGAGTTAAGACTCCCTCATTCTGCAACTTTCACACCTCATTTTACTTGGCGAAGATAGAAAGAATCGATCCCAGAAATGTTCCCGTTCCATGAGTTAATACTGCAGGCGTTGGTAAAGCAGTACCTTTCCGCGGAGGATAAACTAGCAGGCTTTTTGACGCAGTTGGGTATAAATGATGTAACTCCAGAATCTTTGGAAGTTCTCAGTGAGAAGGCTTTCCCTGAGGGGCATGTTGATATCTTGTTGAAGGAGGCGGTGCCTCTAGGAATATCCAGGAAAATCATTATCGAGGTTAAGCGTGGTGCAGCTACGAAGCATGATCTCTGGCAACTCAGGCACTACGTAGAGGAAATCGGAAAAGAGTGCCTCGCCGGCATCCTGGTTGCCGGCAGGTTTAGCCCGGCAAGGATTAAAGATGCAAATGAACTGGGGATAAAGCCGGTAACCTATACGCTGGACTCAACCGGCGATGTCTTCAAGTTTAAAGACTTACTACAAAATTTCAGCTTAAAGGTTCAGACCTAGGAGGAGCCATGTCGGAAAACGAAGAAGCGTGCTATGAGTATGACGAAGAAGAGGCATTAGAGCAAGAAATTTCGACCACCGCCAATGAAATTTATAAAGCTCACCTGCCACCTTATTTGCAGGAATCTTGGGTAAGCGGCCGCGGGAATTGGTATGAAGAGTGGCTTCGGGAACAATTGGATATGCTAGTGATGAGCGAGGTTGATGACTGGGAAAGGCTGGAAGAGCTAAAGAGGCATAAAGAGGTGGCAAGTTTGATTTTTGGTATCTTTGGGGCTTCTTTCCGCATCCTTGATCACTTGGGCATGCATCTGCGTGGCCAGACCCTGGGTCAATATGAGCTACTTCCGGAAGATGTGGAACTTTTGCGCGACCTCTCGCACCGCCTTCTCAATTTAGATCCCTCGCAATTAGATTTCTATGGCTGGTTTCTCGAGTTTTTGGGAGGGCCCGATGCCCCTTGTTTGAACTAGACACCGCGATTTCGTTTGATTCGCTGCATCCAATGAAAAACAGAGTCCCCACCGCTTCTTGAATTATATTTGCTGGGCTCATCCCAGGCAACTTGCGAGCCTCTTGGTGGTGATTTTACCGGCTTTGTAAAGTTCTCAGTGAGCGCTGGCCAGCATTCTGACC
>CBFDTP010000016.1:0-26602 GCA_965612975.1 uncultured Dehalococcoidia bacterium
AGATGGAAAGTGGAGAGAACCTTCGCCTGGCTTTTTAACTTCAGGAGGCTTGTAGTGAGGTGGGAGCGAAGTCATCACATCTTTCTCGCTTTCCTCCTTATTGCTTGCATCATTATTCTTTTAGGAGCAATTTCGGGATGACTTCTAGAATCTGAGCCGCAGGGTAACGATTTCAAAGGGCTTTACTTCAAGCTCAATCTGGCCGTTCTTAAGGGCAAGCGGCTCTTGCCTTTCCTCCAGCAGGTTGGCAACCCAGGCCTCTTTGATGAGCCGGAAGAACTTGACCTGGGCCTTGGTAGGCTGGCCCAAGGTCTCAAAGAACCTCAGGATCACCTCTTCCCCTTCTTCTGCCTTCTTGAGGGCCGAGAGCACGAGGTTGTAAGGCTTTATCTCCAGAAAGGAAAGCTCCGATGGTAGTTCTCCCCCACCGTTGGCTTGCAGGGCCAGCGGCAGGTGGCGGTAGTCCTGAGCCTTTCGATAGACCTCAGCCTCTCGCCAGTCACCCTGGTGGAATTGGATGGCGTATTCAAAGGTGTGAGGTCCCAACTCCAGGGCATCCGGGGTAGGGATAAGCGGGCCAGCAATCCCATCGGCCGAGAGACCGTTGACGCTGCGGAAGAGGGTGAGATAGACTGCCTGCCCGACGATCTCCGCGGTCGGCAGGCCTCGGTTCATGAAGGTTATGCCCCTCACACCATTGCTTATGTCAAACCAGCTCAGGAAATTGGGGATGCCGGAGGGACGGGGCCGATTTCTCTTGGCGTAATACTCGGTCGGCTCAGGGACGACGCCAAACTGAGTCTCGCGGAAGTATATTTTGCGCTCCATCCCGGTGTCAAATCTCACTCGCAGCCTGATGTTGGGATACTGATTTACGATATGGGTCACGAACTCTATCCGGGGAATGTCCCGGTAGACGATGACCTCTTTATGGATGTCCATCACCTTGTATTTGTAAAGCAAGGGCGGAAACCTCCGCTTCAGCCGGTAGGGCCAGGTAAGGCAGTAATATTCGCTCTCGAAGACGAGCTTTGCTCGGAGCTTACCCCTTTCCACCCAGCAAGCTCGCGGCTTGAAGCTCCCATATTCTAGCCCCTCTCCCGATTCGCTCTTTATCAGGTCTCCAAATCTGGACTTGTGGTAGTAGAGGTCCCCGATTTCGTCCTCAATAACCAGCTCATTTCCCCGCAGAGTTAATCGACCCTCCGCATCGAATACCTGAATCACCCCACTCTCTTCATCCAGCGATACCTTAAAGAACTGGTTTTCGATCTCATTTCGGCCGAACTTAAAGCCAGGGACCTGGGAGCCCTTTCCGGGACATAGGGCGTATACCTTATAGCCCAGGGGAGGTAATTCATCGACGAATCCCATCCTGACCTTATTCCTCTCCAAGCCCTGGCCTCTCTCCATCAGCTGGGCCTCTATAGCCCGACCTGATCCATCCTCCAACATCAGCCCCCCTCGGCAGCTCCGGACGAGATCTACCTTCGCCGTAATGAAGCTCTTAGTTGTCCAGGTGAGAGGATTGAAGGCAACCAGGCTGCCCGGTCCCTTTGTGGAGACCCTCCCCGCGATGTAGGCCAGGGACTCACAGAGAACGTTTGTCAGGACATCTTTGATGAAGCTGAAGTTATGCCTTACCTCCGGGTAGATCTCATCCACGCCGCACCCGGTGATGACATCGTGGAAGCCGATGAAGAGCATTCTCAGCCAGGCATCTCGAAGTTCTCCCGCCGGGTATTCAGCACCCAGCAGCCAGGCGATGGTGGCGAACTCTTCAGCCACCAGGAGCAGGTTCTCACACTCCCTTGTCTCCCGGACTATCCAGGCCCGGGTCGAGCAAACTTGGGGAAAGACATCCACCAGCTCATCGTCGTAAAGTTCTCCCTCTATTACCTCCAACCTTCGCCCTTCCGACTCCAGTGCCTGGAAAAATTCCCGTGGCGTGGCT
Organism: uncultured Dehalococcoidia bacterium; assembly: GCA_965612975.1. GTDB lineage: Bacteria > Chloroflexota > Dehalococcoidia > SZUA-161 > SpSt-899 > CAZYDA01. The sequence goes on from CBFDTP010000016.1 coordinate 1,955, forward strand.
ATCTTCATCCGGACATCGGGGTGAGTTCGGTTCCACTCCTTCACCGCCGGGAGAATTTCCGGCTGAGGAGGCATGGAGCCACTGCCGCAGGGCATGAGTATGTGGGAAGTGGCGGCATATTTATTGAGCTCGGTGAAGGCCTCCTCCCACTTGTCGAGGTTGAGCCCGGCGCGATATCCCAGAGGCATCCAGTGGGCCAGGATGGTGGTTCCGTCCAACCCCCGCCAGAGGAACTCGCTCTGCGTGATGTCTCTCCGGGCCCCCCTTCTAAAGGCCAGCCACCGGTAGCCCGACTTCCGGTAAATCTGAGGAAGCTGAGCGTTCATTCCAAAGCTGTCAGCCGCCCAGGCAACCGGAACCTCTATGCCCAGGTTCCGACAGCAGTATCGCTTGCCGAAGAGGATTTCCCTCACCAGAACCTCGCCCGTGGGGAGCATGGTGTCCGGCATCAAATACTGACCATCGACTATCTCCAGCTTGCCCTTCTCGATCATGTCCTTAAGCTCAGCCCAGAGCTTGGGGTTTCGCCTCCCGATCTCCTCAAGGAGATAGGTTTGCTCCAAGCAGAATTTGAAGTCGCCTTTCTTCATCAAGGCCAGGGCTTCTTGAAGGATGTCCTCGTTTATCATGAGGTAGTCCTCCCGGGAGAAGGCCCAGGCCACGTCGTAGTGCGTGTGGGGGGTGAGGTAAATCGTTCGCATGGCCGAGTTCTCTCCCTGGACTTGAGAATTGCCCGAGCGCCTCATGGTACTGGGGCGAAGTGATAGCCTACTCCTGGATCGGTCAAGATGTACTTGGGGTTCCGCGGGTCTGGCTCGAGCTTCTTGCGCAGCCGCCCGATGAAGACCCGCAGGTACTCCCTTTCCGAATGATATTGCTGCCCCCAGACCCGTTGAAGAAGCATGCTATGGGTGAGGACCTTGCCAGCGTTGAGAACCAGCTGTTGCAGCAGCGAATATTCCGTGGGGGTGAGCCTCACCGGCTTCCCCCTTACGGTGACCCGCCGCAGGGCAAAGTTGATCTCGAGGTCATCGACGGTGAAGGAGGGTGGGGTAGGGGAGATCTGCACCGCATTCGAATGCCGTAGAGCCGTTTTGATCCGTGCCAGTAACTCGGCCACACTGAAGGGTTTGGTGAGGTAATCATCTGCCCCCAGCTCCAGGCAGTTCACCTTGTCCTTCTCATCTCCCCGGGCACTGAGCATGATGATGGGCACTCGAGACCACTCCCGTATACGGCGGCACACCGTTACCCCATCTATTTTGGGCATCATGATGTCCAGGATTATCAGGTCCAGAAGTTCGCGTTCGGCTACCTCCAGGGCCTCCTCACCGTTGGTGGCCAGGCTAACCTCATAGCCTCTTGCCCGAAGGTTGGCAGCGAGGAGCTTCAGTGTCGCGGGATCGTCATCTGCCACGAGGATATGGGTTTTCTTCATGACCTATCACCTCCCGGCAGGGTAAAGGTAAATTTAGCCCCCTCACCTGGTCGGCTTTCAACCCATATTCTCCCCCCATGAGCTTCCACGATACCTTGGCAGATGGAGAGGCCCAAGCCCGTGCCCGAGACTTCACCCGTGGGATTGACCTGGTAGAAGCGTTCAAACACCTTCTGGTGCAGCTCCGGAGGGATGCCGATTCCCTCGTCGATAACGCTGATGCAAGCCTCTCGGCCGTTAGAGTGCGCTTCGATGGTGATCGGGCTACCCTCAGGAGAGTATTTCACGGCGTTCTCCACCAGGTTGGTAAACACCTCGCCAATTCGCTCGGAATCGGCCAGGACGGTCAAGTCATCGGAAACCTGGATTCGCAGTTGATGTTTAACCGTCAGCGTGTGCAGTCGGTCCTTAATCGACCCTATTATGTCCGCCAAACGATGCCGTTCCCGACGAACTTCTAAGGCCCCGGATTCAAGCCGAGACATGAGCAACAATTCCCCAATCAGGCGATTAAGTCGATCAGCTTCCCGATCTATGGATTGCAGGAAATCACGCCAGGTCTCCTCGTCGAAGGTGACATCTGGCTGAAGGAGGGAGGTGGCAAATCCCTTAATGGCGGCCAGTGGAGTGCGTAACTCGTGGGACACATTGGCTAGAAACTGGGTGCGCAGGGAATCGAGCTCGCGGAGTGCTCTGGCGTTGCAGGCTTCCTCGTAGAGCCGAGCGTTGTGCACCGCAAGCGATACTTCCCCGGCGATGGCCGAGAGCAGTTCTAGCTGATGTTGAGCAAGGCCGTTGCTCGAGCAACTGGCCGCCCCCATGACCCCGAGGACCTCCTCCTGATTGATCAGCGGGAAGAGGGCACACCAGCGCAGGCCTGTCCGAGCCAGGCAAGCCAGGCCGGAATCCCTTTGGGCCTTTATCTCCCCAACTACCGGTTGCCCCCCAAAAACTTGGCTGAGCATCTCCTCGTCAGCCTTCAGGCAACCGAGTTGCGCTGTTATTTCCGGCGGAAGCCCCTGTTGCCCCTTCAGGACGAGCTTCCCGTCGGTTGAGAGGTGCACCCAGCACGCATTCACCCCCAAGGCCTGCGCCACCTGTCGCAGCGCCGCCTCCAGCGCTTGGGATAAGTCGGCCGATTGCAGGATTGCCCGGGATACCGAGAGCAAGACCCCTATCTCCCGGTTGCGGCGCTCGAGTTCTTCGAGCAGGCTCCGATTCTCGAAGACGAGCCGCTGTTTCTCCAGCCCCCGATTCATGGCCGATGTCAGCTGCCGGGGATCTAAGGGTTTCTCCAGGTAGGCGAAAGCCCCCCGGTTGAGTGATTCCACAGCGTTCTCGAGGGAGGCGTGTCCGGTCAGCATTATGACTATCATGTCCGGGTGTTTCTCCAGCAGCTTAGAGAGCAATACGGTGCCTTCCATATCTGGCAGGCTAATGTCCAGGATGGCGACGTTGTAGAAGCGAAGTTGTGTTCGGGAGACCGCCTCTCCGGCGGAGGAGACGGTCTCTACCTTATACCCCTGTCGCTGCAGGATGTTCTTGATCACCTGCAGGAAGCCGAGGTCGTCATCTACTACCAGCACGCTTTCCTTCATGACCGTCATTCTCGGGTCGGCCCTGTTCTAGTTGGCACGGATTTTTAATGGTTCGGCGGTTATTTTTCCAGCGCCGGTGAGGAGGGCCAGGAGTTGCCGGGGGTCTAAGGGTTTCTCCAGGTAGGCGAAAGCCCCCCGGTTGAATGACTGAATGGCGCTCTGCACGGAAGCATGTCCGGTCAGCACTATGGCTATCATCTTAGGATGCAGGCCGAGAAGGCGGGAAAGAAGCTCCGTTCCCTCGATGTCCGGCAACCTGACATCCAGGATGGCCACATTATAGGAGCGACTTCGGGCCTTAGAAAGAGCCTCCCGGGCCGAGGGGACAGTCTCCACCCGGTATCCCTTGGCCTCCAGGATGCGCTTTACCACGCGCTGGAAGTCGGGGTCATCGTCCACCACCAGGATGTCCTTCTTTTCTTCCTTCATTTAGGCACCTTCCCGTGTACTTTAGCTTCCATTCGCCTCACCAGTTCCAGAACTACTGAGGGATCAAGAGGCTTGTGCAGACAATCCACGGCGGAGGTTGCCAGGGCTTTCTCCACCAGTTCCCGCACCTCGTCGCCGTAGCCGGTTATCATGAAGATTGAGAGGTCAGGGTTAATTTCCTTCAGTTGGAGGGAGGTTTGCAAGCCATCGATTTGGGGTAACTTGACGTCCACAAAGGCTATGTGACAGGTTCGCTGGGCGGCTATCTTAATGGCCTCCTCTCCGTTGAAGGTGGCCCATACTCGATAGCCCTTCAGCTCGAACAGCCGCGCCATGGTGGCGCAGAAATCGGGATCGTCATCCACGATCAGGATTGGCGGTCTGGAAATGGTTTCCCCGATGAGTTGTAAAACCTGGGGTATATCCAGGGGCTTATACACTGCTTCATAAGCCCCTTCGTTTAAGGCCTTCCTCACCAGCTCCTCCTCGGAGTAAGCCGTCATCAGGATTACCCTGGCTCCGGGATTGATCTCCCTGATCCGCCTGAGGGCTTCGACCCCGTTCATTCGTGGCATGACCACGTCCATCAGGGTGATGTCAAAAGGGTGCTTCTTGAACTTCTCCACCGCTGCAGCCCCGTCCTGCGCCATGTCGACGTGGTGTCCGGTCCGCTGCAGAATTCGGGAGAGGACTTGGAGCAGATCCACGTTGTCGTCCACCAGGAGAACATTTGCCTTTCCTTCTATCAATTGGCCTCCTCTTTACATAAAGGTAACTTTACCGCAAAGGTAGTTCCTTTCCCCACCTGACTGGTTACCTCGATGACGCCGTTGTTTTGCTCGACGAGCCTCTTGGTTATGGCCAGGCCCAGGCCGATACCTTTGGGCTTGGTGGTGAAGAGGGGCTCGAATATCTTGTCAAGGTTTTCCTCGGGGATGCCGCACCCGGTGTCCTCGAATTTGACCCAGGCATACCCCTCATCGATGCCGGTATTCACTCGCAGGACCCCCTTTCCGTCCATTGCCTGCAAAGCGTTGGAAACGATGTTGGCCAGGGCGCGACCGATTTGCTCTGCATCTACCAGTACCTTGGGAGACTGGCCGTCAAAGTTGGTCACCACCTCGATCCCCTCTGGCACCCTGACCCAGGAAAGGCTTTCTCTTATCAGGTTGTGGAAATCTACCTGCCCCAGCGAGGGCGGCCTGACCCGCGTGAAGGTCAGCAGGTCGGTGACGATCTTATTTGAGATGTCCACCTGCTGGTCCAGGAGCTTTAGAGTGCTGATGGTCTCCTCATCGGCCTTGTCCGCCAGGGTCATATTGAGCAGGTAGATACAGCTCTTTATCACATTAAGCGGGTTTCGAAGTTCGTGCCCTACTCCCGATGCCAATTCACCGACGGCGGCTAGCCTCTCAGAGCGAACCAGTTTATCCTGAGCCTCCTCCAGTTCCCTTGTCCGCTCCTTGACCATTTCTTCGAGTTGTTCGGAGTATTGCTTCAGGGATTGTTCTAGCTCCATCTTTCGAATCGTCCCGCCGATCTCCTCGGCAAGGGCGGTGATAAAGGGGGATTGCTCCCTCAAAACCGAATTGCCGCTGGCGGTGTATATCTCAATGCTTCCCAGGTTCTCGCCGTTCACCCGCAGGCTTTCCTGAATCTTGTGGGGGAACTCCTTGAAGTTGGTGCTTTGGCAGCTTTTCCCGCGGAATGTTATCCGAGCCCTCGTTTCTGCTGGATGTGACATGGACTGGGGGATGAGTTCTACCACGCGGCGTAGAAAGTCATCGATGGACTGACTTTCCTCGGCTGCCTTCCCAACGTCGTGGAGGCATTTGAATTCCTCTAGCCTCTGACGGCGTTGCTCATCAGTCCTCTGCAACATGGCCACCACGGCTCCCACTGCGCTCAGGATCATGGCAAAGGCAGTGGGGCGGAACAGGGCCTCGGGATAAGGCAAGAGGAGTAGCATATAGGGCACAAGGATTAGCATGGATGCCAGGGAGGCCAGGATGGCCTCCCTGACGCCGAAGACATAGGCCGCATATACCACTGGGGCGAAGAAAGTCAAGGCATAGAAGTCCAGGCCGTAAAAGTTGTGAAGAACATCAAGCTTTTCGCCGAGGGAGGTCCCGCCTGCCAGACTGATGAGCGACGGCAGGTAGTAAAGTATGGAGCAGGCCATCATGATGATTACGCCGCGCCAAAGGCATAGCCGCCAGCGGGTCTTTCCTCCATTCAATCCTTTCCTCATCTTCATCCTCCCGTTATTATTCCTCGCCCCCATGTCGGTGCAGCATCATCCTCAGCTCTCTTGCCTGTTCGAGCACCTCCTCAATCGAGACCTCGGGCAAGGTGGCGACGAGGCCCCTGACGGAGGAATCCTCTTCGGTCTCCTCATGTTTGAAGAGGCTGGCCATCTCCGCCTCCTGTGGTTCCTCTGGCTCCTCCGATGACTCTCGATTTGGGGTGCTGAAGAGCTTGTCTTCAGGGAGCGACTTTTCCTGCAGTTGTTCTACCTGTTCTTGCGGCTCTGCCGCCGGGGTTGGTTCTCTTACCTCCTCCACCATGCTCTCACCCTCCTTGTTTTCGGGTTTTGTCGGCTGATCCTCAGCCACCTCAACGACCAGTTCAGCGAGTTCCTCTTCATCAACTGCTCCGTTGCCCGACAGCTCATCCTGACGCTGCAAGGCTCGCTTTAAGGAACTCAAAAACATCGGACCACCTCCCTGTGGTCTAATTTTCCGCAAGTTGGCGATTATCCACCGAATGGGCTTCATCGGAAATACCCCTCCCGATAGGCTCTGGAAAGCACCCGGTAGACATCATAGAAATTGGTTATGCGCTGTTGCTGGATTCGTTTTAGAACCTCGGCTCGTCGCTTTATCTCGGCATAGATTTGCTGCCGGCGCACGTGTGGGATTCCCCGTCTGGGGGCGATCTTCTCCTCCAGCAGATAGGAGTTCATATAACCCTTAAACTCGAAGGTATCGTTGAGCGGATTCCAGATGAAGACCTCGATGAAGGAGAAGGAATCGGAGACGGAGTCGTAACTCACGATCTCATTAATGCTTATCACCCTGCGGCCGGTTCGCCCATTTGGCAGGCGAACCATCTGGGTGATGACCACCACATTAAGGTTGTCCACGTATGACTTGGGCACGTTTATCGGGTTACCGGTCAAGCGCTGAAGCAGCTTGGGCACCGAGGCAGCATGGAAGGTGCTCATACAGGCGTGACCCGTCTGCATTGCCTGGAAGGCGATGGCCCCCTCCACCCCTCGTATCTCGCCTACAATTATTACGTTGGGTCGCTGTCGCAGCGCCGCCTTGAGCAGGTCGAACATGGATACCTCGGAGGCCTCGGAGCTCTTGGCCGAGCCCCGGGTTACCCCCCGGATCCAGTTAGGATGGGGCACCTGGATCTCTGGCGTGTCCTCAATGCTTACTACCTTGGCCTCCGGCGGAATGAAGGTGGCCAGAGCGTTAAGGAGTGTGGTCTTACCGGAGGCCGTTTCTCCGGAGACCCAGACGTTCATCTGTTCCTGGATGACCAAGGAAAGATAGGCGGCCATCTCGTGGGTGAGCGTTCCGAGCTGGATGAGCTCTATTATGCTCATCGGAGTGGGGGAGAACTTACGGATGGTGAAGTTACTGCCTCGCTTGGAGACATCGGTGCCATAAACGATGTTGATTCGGGAGCCATCCGGCAAGGTAGCGTCAACACAGGGATCGCGGAAGGTGACCGGATGTTTGATCTTCTCCGCCAGCTGGATGACGAATTTATCCAGCTCCTCGTGGGTCTCGAACCCAATCGTCGTTCGGAGGCCCCCGAAGATCTTATGCTCCACAAAAATGCTGCCCAAGCCGGAGCAGGAGATGTCCTCGATATAGGGGTCGCGTATCATGGGTTCCAGCACGCCCAACCCGGCCAGCTCGCAGCGGAGGAGGTAATGCAGGCCTTGATACTGGACGGGCGATAAGGTGACCTTGTCCTTTATCTTGTGGTTGCCCTTAAGCGAAGCTCTGGTTGCTTTCCTGCCCTGGGCCGCCTTTTTACCATTGTCCCGAACGTGGACCAATCGATCCACGATTGCGAGAATGACCTCCAAACGTTCGTTGTCATCATGGATGTCCTCGAGTTCGTCGACGAATTCCGTCAGGAGTTCCTCTATCCGCTCGAGGAGACCGTTCATCTGCCCGAAAAGGCTTGGCTCGATGGGGATGTAGAAGTTTCGAATATCCTCCGGGTTGCCCAGGATGTGAATGAAGACGTTTTGGGCTACCGGGTAGACGAGGTTAGGGTTCTTGATGCTCTTCATGCTTCGCTCGAGCTTCTCGTAGTATTCCGGCACGCCGAACTTTTCCAGGGGGAACGACTGGAGGTACTGCAGGAGGTGCAAATTTTCTCGACACTTTTCCTGGAGCAGTTTGGGCAGCTTTCCATAGGTGGGGCAGCGGGCCAGATTGGCCCCGCACTCCTTTTTACATTTCTGCGAACAGAGCTTGAACTCGAAGGGCAGAGTAGGCATCTTCCCTCCTTCAGACCCTCGCCTTAGCCAGAGGAATGATCCTCATCCCTATCTTGGGCTCAACTTCAAAGCTGACGATCTCTCCCGTGGGTCGGTCGGCTCCCCGCACCTTCAGGACCTCCATGATCTTCACGAAGCGGTCACCTACCTGCTCCAGTCGTAGCTTGAGGTGAGCATCACAGAGCGAGCTAATTCGCGAGAGCACCTCCAGGTCAAAGGCATGGGAGTGGGCTACGAGGAGAATCGAACGTCCCGCATTGCAAAGGTCCTTGCAGGCCCAAAAGAAATCTATCACCGGCACCGGATTGCTGTGTGCCACGAGCAGGGTGATGGAGTCCACTATCAGTAGCTTGAAATGCTCTGGTAGGAGAAGAAAGTGTTCCACCAGGTAGCGAAAGCGTTTCTTGGTATCCTTGAGCTGAGCGCGCAGGGTCAGGGGATAAACGCGGAGCCGATCGGTCAGGAAGTAATCCAGCGTGGAGAGGGAGAGCGAATCCATTTGCTCGATCAGGCTCCTGACGGTGTTCTCCGTGGTATAGTAGGCCACGGCCATCTGACCGGAGATAAGTGCCCCATAGGTCAGATGCTGGCAGAGGACGCTCTTCCCGGCATCTGGGTGTCCCTCGATTAGGCCCAGGGAGCCTAAGGGGATGCCTCCCCCCAGCTTCTCATCCACTTCACGTACCCCGGTAAGGATGACATCCTTCTGATTTTCTTTAGACACAGCTTCACCTCCTTACCCAGCGTTGGGCGTTTCGGTCTCCTTGCCCGTGTCGGGAGCTAACGTAAGGGTAAATTCCCGTTCGCCTTCCTCTAAGGGAAGCACCAGCTTTAGCTTTATTGGCCTGTCCGAAGCCTGGCTGGCCGAAGACTCAGGCTCTTCCAAGCCATTTCCCGCTTCGGCTTCGGAGGACGTTCTCAGCGAGCGGAGCGGAGTGCCACCGCCGCTCAAAATGCCGTGCAGCTCCAGAAGAAGCCGGCTCCAGACATCGGCAGCGTCTCGCTCCGCCAATTCCTCGGCAGTCACCTCGGCCAGTTGCAGAATGACCTCCCTGACCTCAGGACAGAGGTGCCCACTGATGCCGTAGACGTCAAGGAAAGTGGCCAACTGTTCGTGGCCTACCTCTCTCCTGGCCGCCGAAACCCAGCGAATCAAGTTGGCCAGCAGGTTCACCTGAGGGGCGGGCTGCCCCGTTTCAGGAGCGGCGTCCTCCGGTTGTTTCGTCTCCTGAGGTTCCGGTTGCCTTCCCTCTGACTCTTTCCCGGGCTCTGGTTTGGAGGTCACGGGCGGTGGCAGATCCGGAGAACGAGGCTCCGGCCCCGGTGGTACAAAGGTTGCCCCGGGAGCAACTTGACTCACCGTCTCCTTTATCGGCGGGATATACCTCTGAGGTGCCCTTCCACTTTCTTCTACGGTCAGGTTGGTGGGAGAGCTCCCATCACCGCCTGAGCTATCCACGTCCTCGATCTGCGGGACATCCTCCCTTCCTGGTGGGGGTGTCTTCAGGTTCTGCAGAAACTCGCGGACATCCACCAGGGTCTGCTTCAACTCACCCTTTATCAACTTCAGCTCGTCCTCCAGGGCCTTGATTTTTTCCTCCACCTTCATGGCTGCTTACCTCCCCTTCTCGATTTCAACAGACTGCCGCCCCGCCTGCAGGTTGCTGCGAAGCGGGCTGTCAGCTTCCATCAGCAGGGCACGAATGTCCAGAAGAATTAGCTTCAAATCCTTCTTCGTCTTCTCGATCTCCTCTTCCAGAGCCTTTAGCCTCTCCTCCAGATTCATTCTGCCCCCTTAGATTTGAATTGATCGGAATAACATGGCTGCCAGTTTGGGGAGTAAGACCAGGCTCACCCCCGAGATGCTGCTGGTCAGCGAAAGGTTATAAAGGATCTTCCACCGGCTGCCACCATCGGCGATGATTGGTGCCAGGGCATTGGCCACGGTGAAGATGAGAACCAGAGGTAACACCAGACGTTGCAGCAGGTCCAGACCGGAGAAATTAAAGCTGGTGAAGGCACCCACCGAGGGACCTCCGCCCATCTTGGGCATCTCCTGCTCTGCCTTGGCCACCATCCCGGCAAAGATCGAGATGACCTCGGTGACGAAGATGAGCAACACCGTGGTTGCGGCGTGCATCACCACACAAAGCCACTGGAAGGGGAAGGAGACCGTCTTCCGCTTGGCCCGCAGCAGGCCGAGCTTGCTGGCGAACAGCGAGGCATGGTAGCCGGCCTGTTCCGGCTCACCGCCCACGGAAATGGCATCGTAAAACATGCCGACACTCCGGTGGACCAGTTCGCTCCCGGTCTCCTCCACAAACTTCTGCCAGCAAAGCTTAGCTCGTACGCCGGAGAGCAACCTGGTGTGCAGCCGCTTGACCTGTTGCCGGAGATGGTTCAGCGAGTTGAGGTCCATCCGCCCGAGGGCTTCCCTCACCGTAGTTCCTATGGCGGCGCAGACGCCACCCAGGGATCTGAGGAAAGTACTTATTTCGGCATCCCTCCGGGCCACCTTCTTATCATCCAGCACACTTATAAATCCAATGGGGAAGACCAGCGCCGCGATGACAAGCAGCGCCAGGCCGATGTTTGCACTACTCATCCAGAGGAGGGCCCCCAAGACGAGGGCCAGCGGGAGAAGGATCCTGGCCAGCTTACGAATGAGCTTTTGCTCCCGCGAGCCCGGCCAGGAGAGGACTATGGATTCCCGAGGCGACATCAGATAGATGAGCCAAACGCCGAGAGCAGTGCTGGCGATGGAGATCACTACCAGCCCCACGATAAAAAGGGTCTGGATCTTCCAGATCATGGTTGAGACTATGCCCAGGAGTATTACTAGGACGGCGGAGAGGACCAGCGAAACGTAGGCATCGGTCCAGAGCTTGAGAGACTCCAGCTTCCTTTCATATTCACTTTCAAACGATCTCGACAGTGATTCGGCTTCCCGGGCCAGGAATTCGGCTTCCGGCTCCCCGGAGACCAGGGAGCTGGAGAAGCGAAGCAAGAGCCCTTTTACCTGCTCCTCCTTGACGGATTCGCCCACTGCTTGGCAGGCCGTGGCATAGTCATATCCCAGCCCCTTGTGCATCACCTCCACCCTCTTAAAGTATTGCGAACAGCTGGTGGGGAGCTGGGAGGAGCGTTCGAAGATCTGGTTTCGAGGCACTCCGGCCGCAGCTATGACCGACATGTACGAAAGCTGGTAAAGCAGGTCAAAGGTGAGCGCCCCATTGCCGTCCGCCTTGCCCGGCTTCGGTTTTTTCTCCTTTTGGCCTCTCCGGAACCACTTCATCGAACGACCCCTTCTTTTACAAATCCAGGCTAAGGGCTGTACCCGGTGAACGAGATGGATGCTGGGACGCCGTTGGGGGTAGCGATGACCACCAGGTTGGTGGTACCGGACCCCGGCGGCGGGTCGAGCTTCGCCCGCAGCCGCATCTCTTCACCCGGGTTCAGGATCCCCGGCTCGAAGACCTCCGGGGTTTCATCTCCCGCGTCCAGGTAGATCCCGACATCGGTCCACTGATTGTTGCCTAGGGTTCCCTCAACGTATGGGAGCCACTTTACGTGATAGTTCCCCTCCGCATCGTAGTACTGAACGATGAAGTCCCACTTGGCCAAGTCAGCCAGCTTGGTCTGACCGCTATTCTTCAGGCTCACCTCCAGGATTTCCGCCGAAGGCTGACTCGCGGAGAGAGGGGTGAGGCTTGTTCGGGCTATTTCAGCGGTCTGCTGGCTTATCTCCTCCAAACCGCTGGTGGTATTGTCCACCGACCACAGGAAACCTTGGGACATGGTCATCCCCCCAAGGATGATGAGCGCGATACACACTACCGAGACGATGGCAGTTTCCATCGCTTTGCCTCCATCTGCCCTTTCACCTGCCCTTTACTTCCTCCGCCTTCCAAGAGCTTACATGCTGAAGTAATATTCATCGGATATGCCATTGGGTATCACTATCTTTACAAAATAGGTTCCGGTGCCCGGGTCAGAATTATAGGTAATGGTGATCTTCAGGGTTGTTCCGGTACTCCACTCAGTCCCATTCTCCAGGCTGTACTCCCAGCGGGGATAACTCCCCCCGGCATCGTCCACGTAGGGCACCCGGCTGAAGTTGTCCTCCTTTCCGAAGAACACGTCGCTCTCCTCGATGGAGGTTATCCGAGAGCTCCCGGTGTTCTTTACCCAGATGTAGACGGTCTTCCGGTCGGCCGTACTGGCAGCGTGAACGATGCTTATTCGACTCTTCATCCGCTCGTCGATCTTCTCCGCCATGCTTACCATGGCCTGGCTGGAGCGGTTGACCATCGGGTACACGCTGTTGAAAAGGAACAGGGTGCAGATGATTCCCGCTATGATGAGTAGAGCTGTAGTTATGGCCTTGTCCACGGAAGACCTCCTTCGACTGCTTTAAGCGATCCCCGATGTCCAGACCCGGGCTTTCCATCCTCCAAAGGTTCGGGCAGCAGGTATGGCCCATCAACCACCCCCAATCTGGGGATGGGGGTTTTAAGCCCCCATCCCCAGGAAGAATTTGACCTTAGTGCAGATCCATCACCGTGTCCAGGTGGGCCGGCGTGGTCCGCTCGATGTTCAGCACCGCTCCCTTGGGCGGCTTTACCTCCAGGGTAAAGGTATGGTTGGTCTGTACCCAGTTGCCGTTGCCCAGGAAGTGGGTGGTGGACTCCCCGCTGGGCGAGTAAGCCCCGCTGGCGTAGTTGTGGAACCAGACGGTGATCACGGCCTTCTCGTCGTCCTCCAGCAGGTAGTCATCGCTGTGTTTGCCCACCCAGCTCAGCGTCCAGGCACAGTCCGGAACGAAGACGTTCTCATCGTTGTAGGAGATTTGGACTACGTGATCCAGGCCGCTGGATGACAGGTCAGTGCCATCGTAGGTATAGGGTGGGGTCAAGTCTATCGCCTCGCCCTCAAGGGCATTGCTCACGGTGAACTCCACCTTCCCCACAGAGCTGCTGATGTTGGAGTCTCCCTTGTAGGCCACCACGCCACCCTTGAGCTCCAGCGTTGAGCGAGTCTCCTCCAGCCCAGAGTAGACCGCCTCCTGGCTCTTCTGGGTGGAGAACAGCCCCGCCGAGAGGGCGGTGTAGGCGAAGACCGCCGCCACCACCACGAAGGCGATGAGGATGATGGCCGTCTCCAGGCCCGTTATTCCCTTTTGGCTCCGATGAAGTTGGCTTAGCTTCTTCAACATTTCTCCTCCTTTCTCTTTGTTTTTGGTTTGGTTTTTAAGATGTCGGTTAGCTCCCCTTCGCCAGGTCACATGCTTTCACCCCCCTTTCACGCCGAAAGCCAGCCTAGTTCAGGTTGTTTACCGCCCTAACCTTTCCGGGCATGGTCCGCTCGATGTTCAACACTGCTCCCTTTGAGGGTTTTACCTCGATGGTAAAGGTGCGGTTGGTGCCCAGCTTCTCGCTATCGCTGCCGGCGTGATTGTTCACGTAGGAGAGGTCCACCGTGATCTGGAACTTCTCCCCCTCTTCCAGCAGGTCATCGCCGTCGTCCTTGCCGATGGCGGTCTTGGTCCAGGCCAGGTCGGTAACCTGCTGATATTCGTCGCTGAAGGAGATCACCACCTTGTGGTTCTTGGTGGACTCGTCGCTCAGTATGCCGTCGCTGTCGGAATCGGTGGTGGTGGTGAAGTCTATCGGCTCGCCGGCGAGGGCATTGCTAACGGTGAAGACCAGCTCATCGGCATAGGCTTTCATCGGGTCAGTGGTGCTGAGCACTGGCTGGGTCTCGATGATGTCGAGGTAGATATTTACTGCGCCGGGTGCTGAGGTAGCATTAAGTCCCACAGACTTGACCGCATCGTAGTTTGTGGTGGTACCGGACAAGCTGACTGTTACCTTGTGCCAGCTAGTATCTAGGTAACTAGAGGGGATATCTAAGTTCTCAGTGGTGCCAGTACCATCGTCATTTTCGCTGAGCACAAGCTCTAAGGTACCGTCGGCCAAGCTGGTCTTGTCTGCGCTTGACTTAATCCAGAAAGTAACGCTGCTGCAATCGCTCAGATCCCAAGACCCTCCGTTTGGCGTAACGTCCTCATGGGCGAGCAAGCCGCTAGTTCCATCGGGAATTACTATCTTGACGCTCTTTGCACCTTCTACGTACGACTCAGTGACTGCGCTAGCACTGCTTGCGTTGTCAGCCACCCAGTCATCCTCACAATCGTCGATCTCACCCATTCCCTGAGCCACCACGCCACCCTTGAGCTCCAGCGTGCTGCGAGTCTCCTCCAGCCCGGAGTAGACCGCCTCCTGGCTCTTCTGGGTGGAGAACAGCCCCGCCGAGAGGGCGGTGTAGGCGAAGACCGCCGCCACCACCACGAAGGCGATGAGGATGATGGCCGTCTCCAGGCCGGTTATTCCCCTTTCACTTTTATGGATCTTCTGCCACAGGTTTCGGTTCATCTTCCCTCCTTTCTTTTGAATTTGGTCTTTCTGCCCTTACTCTAAGGCCCCTTTTTCATAATCGTCTTCACACGTTCCCACCCCCTCTCTTTAATTAGCCGAGGTTCACGAACTCGCTAACCCTGGCCGGGATAGTTCGCTCAATGGTGAGTACCGCGCCGGTGGGAGGTTTTACCTCCAGGGTAAAGGTGTCATAGGGACCAAGATCCTGGACCTCCGAGGCGGTCAGGTCCACCGTGATCTGGAAAAGCTCGTCCTCATCCAGAAGGTTGTCCTCATTGTGCTTATTTATCTTCTCCATGGTCCACGTCGTCTTAGGAATATATTCGTTGCTGTCCCGGTAGGAGATGACCACCACGTTCTTCCCTTCCGAGGTGTCGGTGAAGTCAATTGGCCCGGCTCCCGGAACAATTCCCACGGTGAAATAGATGTGGGTTACCTTTTGATCCTCTACCCGAGCTACCACGTTTCCCTTGACTACCAGAGTGCTCTCCGTTTCCTCCAGGCCGGAGCGAATCGCCTGCTTGGCCTTCTGCGAGGAGAATATTCCCGCGGAAAGGACCACATAAGCGAAGATGGAAGCCACCATTACAAAGGCAATGAGGACTATGGTCGTCTCCAGCCCGGTTATTCCTCTCTCTTCCTGGTTCGCTTTTTGCAGCGCTCGGTTCAACACGGTTACCCCTCATTAATGGGCGGTTCTAATCTACCGCTTGCCCTGCTAAGTGGCTACTAGGCCCTCTCGGATTTTGGATGGGGACTACCCCCAAAGTCTGTGGGTGTTACCCCACAGCCCCTTTTTGAGGGTTACTTCGGTGAGATTAGGGAGGCAACACCCTTCAAAGAGGTTGAAACGGTGTGGCACCATGATTACGTGCAACATGCAGGGATATTGGGAGGAATTTGAGGGTGGCTGGCTCTGATACAACAGAGCGAAAAAGGGCGAGCTTGGCTCATCCCCTTCTAGGAGAGCTTACGGAGGAGGAGGTCAATATCCTCAACTTGATTGCCAAGGGTTATACCAATTCAATAATAGCCGAAAGGCTATGTCTCGATATCCAGATGTTGGAGCATCATTTAAACAAGATCTACCGGAAGGTCAAGGCAAAGGTTGGCTTGGGGCGCCGTCTTGCTCGGGAGAGTGCCCCGAGGCTTCGGTTCACAATCAAGCCATTGGAAGTGGTGGCAGACCCACAGCTTGAGTACCTCACGTCAGCATGCCCAGTGGGACCCCGCCCCACTGGGCATGCCCCAAATTGAATATAGGGAACAAACTGCTTTCACCCGGACCCGGACTTACGGGTCGAGGGGGCGGTCTCAGCTTCAAAGAGGACTAAAGTACTAGGAGGTCACCCATACTAAAATGCTATTTTGATGCATTGACTTAACTTTATTTCAACTAACATAATCTTAAGTAAGCATAGGCTCGAATTCGTTACCAATTGAACTATTCCCTTTGGTCGCTGATTTAAAAACCGATGCTACTCATCGATGATTTCCGCGGCACACTCGCAGAATTCCCGAGGTAGGGGGGTGATATGCCAGAGGGAAAATTAAAGGGGGTGAAGCTTTGTGCGGTGGAGGAGCAAGAGATCTATCGCGAGATATATAAGGTGGTCCTTCCGTTGAAGGGCATTGAGCTTTTAAGTGTTTTGAATAACGGCGATGTTGGGACTCTGCAGCAGGCGGTATCGACCTTCAATCCCGATGTCCTGTTGCTGGGCACCAGGAAAATTCGAGGGGAGCTGGTAGAGGAGTTAAGAAAGGTTCGACTGGACAATCCTGAGATTGGCCTTGTCCTCCTGCTTGCCCTGTACAACAATGAGACCTTGAAGCAGCTACGGAGGTTGGCGCTGAGTGGGCGGGGGGGTATAGCTCTTTTCCTGAAGCAGTCCCTGGATCGGGTAGAGCAGCTCTCCGGGATCGTTCTGGCCGTTAGCCAGGGGCAGGTTATCCTTGATCCCACGCTGGCCACGTCCCTGCTGGCCGAAAAGGTCGAGCACCCCTTTCTGAAGCAGCTTACTGCCAGAGAGTTGGAGATCCTCAGCCTGATCGCCAGGGGTTATACTAATTCCGCCATAGCGGAGACACTTTACATTGACATTCGGACGGTCGAGCATCATATAAACAGCATGTATGGAAAGCTTAGAGCGGAAGCCGACTTTAACGATAAACATCCCCGGGTCAGTGCCGCCCGACTTTATCTTGAGGCAGCGGGCGAACTTTCACCCAGCAGCATTGGTGGGAACTAACCGAGGGCTTTTTTGAGTTAAGCTTCTCCAGTGTTAACCTCAGACCTGTTCTGAGAAAAATTTGTGGTTTGCGATCCGAATTAGAGCAGGAAGAACAATAGCTCCTTTAAGTCCCAGGTAACCACCAGAGAGAGCAAGCCGATGGCCGGTAAAAGCAGCCTTCCGGGGATGAGCCAGGCGATGAAAACCGGGATGACGAGCTTGACCAAGAAGAGTTCAGGAAGGTTGGTGAGCAAGCTACGCATGAAGGGATTTAGCTCAAAGAGCCCCAGGCTGGTGGCCGAGATGGTTAGCACCAGGTCGAGCTGATTGAGCAGCAGGAAGGCTACCTTCTCAGCTAAGCCCCGCCGGAAAGTGGCAGCAGACTCCCACAGCTTGGTCATCACTCACGCCAGCAGCCAACGGGACCCCGCCCCGTTCAATCTGCCCCGTTTCATTATACGTCAAAGCCTTGCAGAAGGGCAAACCACTTAGCTTCCGTCTAAAGAGTTTCTCAATTTTGTCCGCCATACTTGGCCCCCAAGGCTGCCAGGCACATTTGACTAGAACTATTTTCTAGAACAATCCGTCTTTACAGGGGGAGGTTAAGTTGCTAAAAAGGAGGTGAGGAGGTTGCTTCATGATGGAAAGACAGACGATTTGGCTGCCCGATTCGCTGCTGAGGAAGATCGAGGAACGCCGCGGCCAGCTTACACCGGAGGAGTTCATCGAACATTGTGTAGACACCTTCTTAGCCCAGCAGGCATCCGAAAAGCAAGTACCAAGACCCCCGTCTGTGGGGGAACAGGTCACCCGGGAGGAACTGGAGGAATTCGAGCGGCGTTTAAAGCAAACGATGCGGGCTTTCCTGGAGTTTCTTCTGACCTACAACATTGAGTTAACCGAGTGAGGAGGTACAATTTGTGGAGGAAAGAGGAGGAAATTGCAATTGACGGGGGAGGCTTTTTAGTACCATGATAAGACACGGATTGGTACTGAGGGGGCATGGATGAAGAGAGTGGTACTAATTGGCTTGCTGGCTCTGGTGCTGGTGAGCCTGGTGACGGTAAGTGTTGGTGCCGGCGTTAGCCAGACCTGGTATTTCACCGGCCGGGCATACGCGGGGTCTCCGGCCAATGATGGCACCCGGCACAGTTGCGATAATCTTATGACCAAGAGTCTGCCCCATGGGCCGCTGAAACTTGAGTGGATTGGGGAGATCTGTAAAAGGACGAGGACCGCCTGGTGGTATGCGGAGAGGCCGGCCGGCGCCGATGTAGCGTTTGGTGAAGGAACATGGCATGTTAATCTATGGTACTGGAACTCCTTCCGCTCCGGCACCCTCTATGCCGACGTTTATAGCGTGAGACCCGATGGCCAGATTGACCGGCTGCTGGCCTCGGGCAGCGTGCCGATTACCGCAGTGTGCAAGTTACAGTCTGTCTCCATCGCTTGTAGCGATGCTCCCGGACCGCAAACGGTCCTCGAGGGATACAGACTGGCCGTCAGGCTAAAATATGAGACAGATTATCCGTTTGATGGAATGCTGGTGTTTTACAATTGCCCCAAATGGCCCTCCTCGCTGGTGAGCCCGGCAACTGATCCCGGCTACCCGCTGCCGGAGCTTCCCACCGTTGCTCTTCTGGGGAGTGGGCTGGTGCTTATGGTGGGATACTGGGGACTGAGGAGAAGTCGAGCGGTGGCGAGGAATGTGGAGGATAAGGTAGGTAAATGCAGTTGACGGGCTGCATATGCTTTAGTACTCTGGTACCACACAGGTACTGCCCGAACAGGGGGTAGATTTGAAGAGAGTGAGCTTTTCCAGGAGATGGTTTGTAAAGGGAGTTCTAGTAGCGGCCGCGGTGGCCGTTTTATTAATGCTAACTGTAAGCATACTTGCCGCTGCCGGGGGACAGCAGTGGTTTCTCTTTAGCGATGATCATGCCACGGCAGGTAAGGTGATGAAGAAGATCGGCACGCCAAGTGGCTCGGTTACCATTCCCACCGGTAGTGAGCAGCTCTGGTTGGCCGAGAATCCGGCCCAGTCAGGTGGAGTTACCTTCCCCGGGTCTGATTACTGGATTATACATCTGGGTACTGATTTAGATTTGACAGAGTGTATCACAGAGGTAGGTTACTATGATGGGGGTAGCTTTAGCAGCTTTGGGCTTACACAGGTCTATGCTGGGAAGTCGGGTGACAATCTCCTCACGGTCAAGCTGCAGGGGCCACCCCAAACCATACCTGGTGGGGCTTATCTGGCCTTGAAGGTCACGAACAAAGCAAGCGAATCACGCGCGGTGACCACAGATGGTTGCTCCTGGCTGCAGTCGCCCTGTAATGATCCTGGCTACCCCCTGCCGGAGCTTTCCGGCCTGGCCCTTCTGGGGACAGGACTTCTTGGCCTGGGTGGCTATCTGGTCATTAGAAGACGGAAAGGCAGCCCCGCCCGAGCGTAATTCGGGGCCTACATTTGATCAAAAGCTCCGGCCCGAAAGGGCCGGAGCTTCCTTAATTGTAGCCAGCCACTCAACTCCTCAGAATCCCCGGTCCCCTCTCAACTCAACCAACCCAACCAACTCAATAAACTCTATGAACTCAATAAACTCAACAAACTCAAATCCCCAGACCCTAACCCCCTAATCCCCAAGTATGGTAGAGGAAAAATAAGGAGAATGGGATTGACGTCTCAGGGTAGGATGCTATCATGAACTAGGCCATATTTGACTGCATAAATCACTGCAAAGTATGGCCTGCAAATTCGAATTTCTAAGCCCGAAATACTAAACAAATCTAAATGTCCAAAATGTAAGGTTCAAAACAATTGATTTAAAAGAACGCACCTTCAAACGTTTAGTGTTTGGCATTTGGATTTTGAATTTGTTTGGGATTTAGTGCTTTGGATTTAGGATTTTCAGCTTCTGTAAGTGTAAGGATTTTTGTTAGGTACGATGGACTTTTTCAGGCGATATTCTCCGATCCTCGGCTTTTTTGTCCTGGCCTGCGTGGCTGCCATACTCCTTTCAACCCCAGAGGCCATCTTTTCTAAGGGTGTCTCCTTCGTTGACACTGAACTCGATAGATCTTCGGGCAATGAGGTCTTTGTGCGCACCAAACTGGACTTCGGCAACAAGGAACATCTGAAAACCTTCCCTTTGCAAATTGACGGTTGGCAAGGTCACGAGTATGAGACGACCAAGATTGAGAAGGAGCTTAAGGCTGATGTGATACTTCTACGGGCCTATGATCATCCGAAATACTACCTTCCAGTTTACTTCCTCACCATGCAGAGTTCCACCACCTCCAGTTTTCATCCCCCACCTATCTGCTATCGGGCTTTGGGCTACCGGATAGAAGAGGAGGGAAGCGAGCAGGTTCTGGTTTCCGAGGTAGACTGGGCCGAGCAATCAGGAAACCCCAGTGGCTGGCACGTCCCTTTTAAGAAATTGGTGGTCTACAAGAAATCCGATGGGGAAGTCATCGAGCGGCGGGTGGTGCTCTATTGCTACGTCAAGCCCAACCGCTTTACTTCCGATGAGGTCACCATGATTCGATTCTCCGCCCTAGCGCCGGTGGATGGTTCCTATGACGGGGCGTTCAAAATCGTTAAAGACTTCGCCGCTCAGGCTATCCCCTATATGTTTGAACTAAGTGAGGAGAGGGGAGAAGGGGAGCCGATAATCTTCAGGCTGGCAGCTGCCGGTCCCGGCGGGTATTTCATTATCTTGCTCCTCTTTTCCATCCCCCTGGCCATCTTCATCATTCCCAGAATTAGAAGGTCAGGCTCGTAGTGGTTAGCGGATTAGGAGAAGTAATATTGAGCGAAACGAGCAGAATTCTGGTGAAATGAAAAGAATGCCAGCCAAAACATTTATGGACTTAGTTGTGTGGCAAAGGGCACATCAGTTTGTGTTGAAAGCGTATGAGCTCACAAAGAGTTTTCCCAGGGACGAAGCTTATGGTCTCACTTCACAACTGCGGCGGGCTGCTGTTTCAATTCCAGCGAATATTGCCGAAGGGTTCAAGAAGCGCAGTGAACTAGATAAGAGGCGGTTCCTAAATATCTCCCAAGGTTCTGTGGAGGAATGCAGGTACTACTTAATACTGGCGGAGGATTTAGGCTACGCAGATACAAAGGAACTTATGAAAGCACTAGAGGAAGTTAGCGCTTCTCGAGGCTTACGCAGGTTCCATTCCGGATTCTGACTCCTGACTGCTGGATTCTGACCAGAAGAAATAAGGTGATGCTCAGAAAAGTGACCGGTCCCCTACTTGTTCTCGTCTTTTTATTCCTCCTTTACTGGCGCCCCTTTGTCTGGCTGGTTCATTCCTGGCTGTCCAGCCCATACTATGGACACGGCTTTCTCGTTCCTCTCATTGCCGGGTACATCGCTTGGACGAAACGGGGTGAGCTTCAAAGGACGGCACCTTCGTGGGCTGGAGTAGTTCTCCTGGGACTGGGATTGCTGCTGTACCTCTTGGGGTTCATCAGGGCCATGATTTTTCTCTCTGCTATTTCTCTCTTACCGGTGCTTGCTGGGCTGGTGCTTTACTTTTACGGTCCTCGTGGCGTACGGACGATGACTTTTCCGCTCTGCTTTCTTCTCTTCATGATTCCTCCTCCTTTCATCAGTGAGGTTGGCTACTGGCTACAATACCTCTCAGCTCATGGCTCAGCTTGGCTTGTTCAGGTATTTGGCCTGCCGACCACCCTTACCGGTGCTGAAATTCAACTGGGTGACTCCACCTTCGTGGTGGGCCTTCCTTGCAGTGGGATGAACACCCTCATTGCCCTGCTTGCCCTGGCGGCGATTTTCATTTATCTTCTAAGAGGGTCTTTTTACAAGAAAGTGATTTTGTTCATTCTGGCCTTTCCCTTGGCCATTCTGGCCAACGTGTTTCGAATAAGCAGCTTACTTCTGGTGGCCAACCATCTTGGCGCCGAGGCTGCTGAGGGTTTCTTTCATGGCTTTTCCAGCCTGCTTTTCTTTTTACTTGCCTTCCTGGGCCTGGCTGGCATAGCGAAGGCCTTCGGGTGTAGCTTAGCCCTTCGTTCAGGAGAAAGATGAGCTCAAAAGCTGACAAGCCGGTCGGGACGAAAGCCTCGATCGACGAAAAAGTCGGGACAAGGCTCTGGCCCTTGGTACTTTTCCTGCTGGCCCTGGCCGGGGCGGGGTGGCTCACCACTTACTTTGATGCTGTCTGTGGGCTTGTACTTTATGTACTGGTCTTGTTTGGCCTACTGGCTGCTGCTTCCCTTCGTGCTGAGCACCCTGACCATAGATTCTACCTCTCAATGGCACTGGTGCCTCTCATAGCTATAGTTAGCCTGTCCATGCCGCTGGAATATTTCTTGGAGCTCTATCGCTATCTTCTCATCTCGGTGCCCGTGCTGACCGCAGCACTGGTCGTCATTCGCATCCTGAGGCTTTCCCCCGCTGAGATTGGCCTCAGCTTTAGCCGTGTCCTACAGGTGCCTCTTCAGGGGCTTATTGGCCTTACCGGGGCCATCTTTGGGCTTATCGGGTTCTGGCTGCTCAGCCCTCAGCCGCTGATTCCTACCCTGAGCCTGGAAAAGGTGCTACCCCCGGCGCTGATTTTCCTAGTTGCCACCGGGTTCACCGAGGAACTGGTCTTTCGGGGCATAATCCAGCGGAGCTCTTTAGAGGTAATGGGAACCTGGGGCTTGGTTTATACCGCAGCAGTGTTCTCCACGTTTTATGTTGGCTACCTTTCTTGGATTTCTTGGGCCTGGTGGGGGGTGGTGTTCGTGGCGGGGTTCTTCTTTGGCTGGATAACGAAGCAAACCGGCTCTATCTGGGGGGTCAGCTTGGCTGACGGCCTGGTTAACATTTGTCTATACCTAATACTGCCCCTTTTGCCTCTTGGATTTATACCGAAGCTTATTTAAGGGTTGCTATGACCATCAGGAGGAAGACAAGAAACAGTGGCACCGCACAGACATCCAGGCTCTGGGCGAGGAACCTGAGTCGGGGTCTATTTGCTGCGGAAGCCAGCTCCTTGGTGGCCAGAGAGACCAGAAGAGTTAGCACGCCGGTCAGACCCAGGAAGAAAGGGATCTTGGCGCCAATTATAGAACTTGCCACTCCGGCGATATTGATTCCGATGCAGCTCATTCGTGTTTTTACCCCTTTAATTAAGACACAATGGGAGGAATTTCTCAAGCTCTGCCGGAAAAACTGGGAATTGGAGGGACTTGAATGCGTGGCAAAAGAGTAGTCATCACTGGAGGTGCGGGCTTTATCGGCTCCAATTTGGCTGAGGAGCTGGCAGGGGAGAACGAGGTCATACTAATTGACGACCTATCCACAGGGAAAGTCGAAAACATAGAAGGGCTATTGAAAAGGGGAGCGGTTAAATTGGTCAAAGGCAGCGTGACCGACCTCGACTTTTTGCGGGAGCAGTTTAAAGGCGCCGATTATGTTTTCCATCTGGCGGCGCTCCCCAGCGTCCCCCGAAGCGTAGCCGACCCGCTGGCCTCAAACGAGATCAACCTTACCGGAACGCTCAATGTACTCATTGCTGCCCGAGATAACAGGGTAAGCAAGGTCATCTATGCCTCATCGTCCTCCGTCTATGGTGATATGCCCAACTCACCTAAGAGCGAGAACATGCCTCCCAGCCCGATGTCCCCCTATGGCGTCGGCAAGCTAGCGGGGGAATACTATTGCCAGGTTTTCACTCAGGTCTATGGTTTACCCACCATTTCCTTAAGGTACTTCAACGTTTACGGCCCAAAGCAGGATCCAAGTTCAGAGTATGCTGCTGTCATCCCCCGGTTTATAGTCAGCATCTTAAAGGGTGAGCCGCCTATTATTTTTGGGGATGGGCAGCAGACCAGAGATTTCACCTTTGTTCAGGACGTCGTCGAAGCCAATATCTTGGCCGCGGAGAGCGAGGCTACCGGTGTATTCAACGTTGGCAGTGGCAGCCAAATCAGCATAAACGAACTCGCCAGGCTTATCATGCGTCTCGTTGGGAAGAATCTCGAGCTGGTTCACGCCTCACCCCGGCCGGGCGATGTCCGCCACAGTCTGGCTGATATCTCCAAGGCAGAGGAAGCAATAGGTTACCGACCGAGGTACAACCTGGAGCAGGGCTTAAAGGAGACCATAGAGTGGTTCTCCAGCCGAATCTGACCCCCTTAGCCCATCCTCCAACCCCAGCCTCCAGATTCCAAATCTCAAGCTCTAAATCCCAAACCTAACCAACCCTACAAATTCAAGGAACTTAACAAACTGAGTAAACTCAACAAACTTAAACAACCCCGTAGACTCTACGAAAGGAGAAGTTGGCTGGTGTGGTATAATTGAACTGGGGCGAAGGCCATGTGGATCAATCCGCATCGTTTTTAAAATGAAAAGGGGAATCGAGTTCGTGAGGAGGAGCGGAATGAAAGAAAAAATCATAGACGATATCCTGAGTCAAGAAGGCTATAGTTCTAGCAGTGCCTTTTTAAGGGATGCTTTACGGTGTGTGGCCTTGGCGAAGATCGAACAGTACAGGGCAGAAAGTGAATTCTTTGAAAAAAACATGGGATGAATCTCGAAGAGTTCCGGCAGCTTCTAAGGGATGAAAAGGGCAAGGAGAATTTCTCCGCCGAGGAGGATCTTGAGGACTGGGAATTTGCCGAGGCTGCTTTGAGGTGGTGGGAAAGCAAGTCGAAGGAACTCGAAGGTGCTTGAACTCCTTAAGAAATACGCGAGCATCATCGTCTCTTGGAGACTTACTCGGTACGAGCAGTATGGTTCCTCCTTACGTTTCAGGATGGAGATCGAGTTTGTTGACGGTTCTAGGCTTTACATAAGGGAAACAGTACTGGAAGGCAAAGAGCGTAGGTATGCTTATCATTGGCAGAGCAAGGACCAAGAGCTACTCACAAGGTGGGATAATGCCCCTGACTGGGAAGTAGAAGCGTTTCCACATCACAAGCACGTTGGCATGGCAAATCGGGTGGAGCCTTCATATG
>CBFDTP010000017.1:0-25665 GCA_965612975.1 uncultured Dehalococcoidia bacterium
GGCTCGGAGATGTGTATAAGAGACAGATACGCCTCCGCCCCGCTCCCTGTTTCGCGGAGCATAACCAGTATGTCCTCCGAGAGCTTCTGGGGATGTCCTCGGAGGAATTCGAGCTGCTGCAAAGCCAGGGAGTGATCGCCTCCTCGCCACTAAGGCTGGAGTAAAGGGCAGGTCTGTTGTAAAATGAGACAAGCACCGGAGGAGGTTCAGAAATGACGGAAAGGGCAAGGCTTCTTTTTGGCCCGGCAGGAGTACCTCACAGTGCCCCTTCTCGCAGCACCGTGGCTGGGGTGGAGGAGGTGAGTCGACTGGGGCTGGACTGCATGGAGGTGGAATTCGTTCAGGGAGTTCGGATGAGCGAGGCCGGGGCCCTTGAGGTAGGCCGGGTCTCCGCCGAGCACCGAGTTAAGCTGAGCGCCCATGGGCCTTATTTCATCAACCTCAATGCCGGGGAGGAAGAGAAGGTCATCGCCAGCCAGGAGCGGATTTACCAGACAGCCCACATCGCCCACCTCTTTGGGGGCACCGGGGTGGTCTTTCATGCCGCTTTTTACCTTAAGGACCCGCCGGAGAGGGTCTATGAGACGGTTAAGCGGAACCTGGCTGTGGTGGTAAACCGTCTGGTGAAGGAGGGGAAGAGAATCTGGCTCTACCCGGAGACCACGGGCAAGGTCACTCAGTTCGGAACGTTGGAGGAAATACTTCGGCTTAGCCAGGAGCTGGAGTGGGTGGCTCCCTGCATAGATTTCGCCCATCTCCACGCGCGAACGGGCCGACTCAACTCCTATCAGGAGTTCTCCTGGATGCTGGATCAGGTCGGCGAGAAGCTGGGACGGAAGGCATTGGAGAACCTTCATATTCACGTCTCCGGGATCGAATATGGCAAACAGGGGGAGAAGAAGCACCTCAACCTTAGGGAGTCCGATTTTCGCTTCGAGGAACTCCTCCAGGCTCTCAAGGAGCACAATGCCCGTGGTCTGGTCATCGCCGAATCGCCAAACCTGGAGGAGGACGCCCTGCTCCTGAAGCGAACCTACGAAAGGCTATAATCTCAAGGTCCCACCTCTTCAAAATGACGGGAAACATTTGGTAAAATGACTTTGGTATTACTGTTAGGTATTACAGGAGGGTTATGCCTAGGGTAACGGTCAAAGGGCAGGTAACCATTCCTAAAGAGATTAGAGAAGCATTAGGGTTAGAACCGGGGAGCAGGGTTAGGTTCAAGATGGAGGGGAATAGCTGTATCCTAGAGAAGGAAGTGGAGGCCGACCCTTTTGCCAAGTGGGTTGGCTATTTGAAAGGTGATCGAAGTTCTGATGAGATCATTGAGGAATTGCGGGGGAAATCAGGTGGTGAGCGCAGTTGACACGAATATTCTGCTGGATATTCTTTTGCCTGACCCTAGATTTCTCGAGCCCTCCAAGGAGTTATTGAGGAAAGCCGTTTTGGGTGGGAAGGTAATAATATCGGAGATTGTTTATGCCGAACTTTCCGCCCAATTCAGCCGTCAAGAGGAACTCGATGCCTTTCTGGGGGATATGGGCATAATAGTTCAGCCCAGCAATCGGGCTGCTCTTCGGGAGGCAGCCCGAGCCTGGCTTAGATACATCCGGCGCCGAGGGAAAGAGTTGCTGTGTCATAAATGCGGGTTCAGAAAGCTGGTGAAGTGTGAGAGATGCGGGGAGATCATTTCCACAAGGCAACATATAATCAGTGACTTTTTGGTAGGTGGGCATGCCTTGGTGCTAGCTGATACCCTGCTCACCAGAGATAGAGGATTCTATCGCACCTATTTCACCGAGCTAAAGCTTAATGCGGTTGCGCCTGAGCAGTGAGCGGTAGGGAAGAATTCCGAGACCATAATGAAGGGGAAAGCTGAAGATTTTGACTCCTTATAGTCAGTCTCAAAAAGACTTTTGGGCCCCTGAAATCGATTTTTGAGCTTCAAGTGCTGAAATATTTCTGCCTTAGGAAGCGTAAGATGGTGCACGAAAATGACTACTCCTTCCTAGATTTGCCGGAGATCCTGGAGGTGCTTTTTCCGGTCGCTTACTCCCCGCTCTATTTCCGGGTGCCCAGCTACCCCCTGCCCGGCATTACCCGCTTTATCGAGGTCGAGGCGGGGATCAAAATTGGGTGTGGCTTCTGGGCCCGGGGAAAGGAATTGCCCACCATTCTTTACTTTCACGGGAATGGGGAAACCGTTGATGGTTATGACTGGATCGCCCGGTTTTACAATGAGAGGGGGATCAACCTCTTCGTGGCCGACTACCGGGGTTATGGCCTGAGCAACGGTAGGCCAACCGTCTCGAATATGCTGTCCGATGCCCACCAAATTTTCCGGGGGTTTAAGAACATCATTGAGAAAGAAGGATATAGATCGGCTCTCTTCGTCATGGGTCGCTCGCTGGGAAGCCTGCCGGCCATCGAGCTGGCCTATCATTATCAGGATGAGCTTAAAGGGTTAATCGTGGAAAGCGGCTCGGCCAATAACTTCCGCCGCCTTTGGAGCTATTTAAAGCCACGGGAGAGGGAGGAATTCCTCGGCGAAAGTCCTCTCCTCAATAAGGTAAAGATCAGGGCCATCCACATTCCGACCTGCATCATCCACGGAGAATATGATGAACTCCTTCCCCTGGAGGAGGGGATGGAGCTCTACCAGAACTCCGGGGCGGCGGAAAAGGATCTGCTCATCATTCCCGCTGCCGGGCACAACGATCTGATGATCAAGGGGCACGAGCTTTACTTCGGCAAAATCAAGGAATTTGTACAGCAGGCATTGAAGGCCTAAAGTCGGTAAGATGTGAGCCGGTGATAAACTGGCGGAAGGATAACTCTGGGAATAAGTTTTGGTCCCATGAGGATGCTTCTAGGGTTGAGGACGGAGGAACTCGAGCAAATGGCCAGCGGGATGGGGCTGGAGCCCTACCGGGGAAGGCAGCTCGCCGGCTGGATCTACCGTAAGGGAGCGACTTCCTTCGAGGCCATGACCGATCTTCCAAAGGAGTTGCGGGAGAGGCTTTCCCAACAGTTTGCGATCACCCCGCTTCGGATCCAGGAGACCAGGCGCGATGCGGATGGGACGACGAAGTATCTGTTTGAGCTACCGGATGCCGAGCTCATAGAGGCGGTGTGGCTCCCCCATCGTGACTGGGAAACGATCTGCGTTTCCACCCAGGTGGGCTGCCCCATCGGCTGCGCTTTCTGTGCCTCGGGGAAGGACTTTGTACGAAGCCTGACCGCCGGGGAGATAATTGGGCAGGTGCTCCTGCTGAGGAGGGAGGTCAGTCCCAATGTGGTCTTCATGGGAATTGGCGAGCCCCTATTAAATCGCAAGCAGCTTTTCCGGGCCCTGGAGGTGCTGAACCGGGAGGTGGGGATCGGGGCCCGGAACCTGACCGTCTCCACGGTGGGGATCACCCGAGGAATCAGGGAGCTGGCTGATCTGGGGATGGAGCTCAATCTGGCCATCTCCCTCCATGCGCCGGATGATAAAATTCGACGCCAGCTTATTCGAGCTGCCCTGCCCCCCATAAGGGATGTCCTGAAGGCTGCGGAGCAATTTTTCCAGAAGACCGGAAGAAGAATTTCCTTTGAATATGTGCTCCTCTCCGGGGTGAACGATCTCCCGGAGCAGGCTGAGAGCCTGGCCCGACTGCTCAAGGCATGTGAATTTAAGCTTCATCTCAACCTCATTCCTTACAACGAGGCCGTGGCCGAATTCAAGAGGCCGGCACCGGAAAGGGTGAAGGAGTTCCAACAGCGCCTGAAGGAGCGGGGGATAAATGCCACGGTGAGGAAGGAGCGGGGGAGGGACATCCAAGCGGCCTGTGGTCAGCTTCGCCGACGAAGAGCGGCCTCAAAACCCTCCTTAAAGGTCGAGCTTCCTCCGGGAAATTCCGCCGGAGGTCCGGAAAAATGTTCCCAATGACGAGAGGTGTCTGATGATGGCAAATCCTCTTGAGCCAGATCTTTCGGTCGAGCTCGCTCCTCGAAAAGGACTTGTCCTTTCGAACCCGGTGATGGTGGCCTCAGGCACCTTCGGCTATGGTGAGGAATATGCTGAGCTGATCGATATTCAGCGACTGGGGGCCATTATCTCGAAGGGTGTGACCCTTGAGCCCCGGTCGGGGAATCCTCAGCCGAGGCTGGTGGAAACTCCGGCGGGGCTTTTAAATTCCATCGGCCTGGAAAACATCGGCCTGGAGGCTTTGATTCGGGAAAAGGCCCCCCTTTGGGCTGGCTGGCGGGTGCCGGTGCTGGTGAACATCGCCGGGCAGAGCCTAGAGGAATACGCCGAACTGGCCCGCAGGCTGGAAGGCGTTCCCGGGGTGAGGGGCCTGGAGGTGTACCTGGGCTGCCCCAACCTCCCTGGCGGAGGAATGGAGTTCGGAACCGATCCCGACCTGGCAGCCAAAGTCACCGAGGAGGTGGCGGCCCAAACCTCCCTCCCAATCATAGTCAAGCTCAGCCCAAACGTGACCGACATAGTCGGTATTGCCAAAGCGGTGGTGGCCGCCGGCGCCGATGCCCTGACCCTGGCCAATACGGTGAGGGCGATGGCCATTGACCTAACGAAACGTCAGCCGGCTCTGGGCGGAATCTTTGGCGGACTCTCTGGTCCGGCGATAAAGCCCATCGCCCTTCATCTGATATATCGGGTAGCTCAAGAGGTTGAGGTGCCGCTCATTGGCTGTGGGGGGATAAGTACCGCTGAGGATGCCCTGGAGTTCATCTTGGCAGGTGCCTCCGCCATTCAAGTGGGCACCGCCATCTTCGCCAACCCCACCACTCCCCTGGAGATACTGGAGGATCTAAGGAATTTCCTGGTGCAGGAGGGAATCGAGCATCTTAGCTCACTGGTGGGGGTTGCCAATCGGGGGAGAAACGAAGTGGTTGGAGACCTAAATGGGTAGGGCAGGGATTGCCCTGGCAAGGGTCAAGGACTTCCTGCTCGACTTCCTCTTCCCTACGAGCTGCCTCGGCTGCGGCAGGGAGGGGAGCCTCCTTTGCCCTTCCTGCCTGAAAACCCTTCCCCGGCTTTATCCTCCCTATTGTGAACGGTGTGGAATTCCCTGCTCGGGCCGGATTTGTCCCCTGTGTCTTTCCTCACCCCCGGTCATCGATGGTATCCGCTCCCCTCTGCTCTACCGCGATCTTGCCCGGGAGGCCATCATCCACCTCAAGTATCGGAATCTGAAGCTTCTGGCCCGACCCTTGGCCGAGCTTCTGGCCGATTACCTGGCCGAAAGCCAACTCCAATTTGACGTTCTGGTGCCCGTCCCGCTGCACCCCAGGCGGCTCCGCTCACGGGGGTATAATCAGTCGGCCTTGTTGGCCAAAAACCTGAGTGAGCTCATCGGGGTCCCTCTGAGGGAGGACATCCTATTTCGATTGCGGGACACCCCCTCACAGACCTCTCTCGGAGGACCGGAGCGCCGCCAGAACGTGGCCGGGGCCTTTGAGTGTCGGGAGGAGCTGGAGGGCTGGGAAATACTACTCCTCGACGACGTCTGTACCACTGGTGCTACCCTGGATGCCTGTGCGGTGGCTCTGAAGAAAGCTGGCGCCGGAGCGGTTTGGGGACTCACCTTGGCCCGGGAAGCTTAAAATGTTGACCTTGACTTGTTTCAGGGATATACTGTGTTAACCGGAAGCTAAGAATGATTTGTATTTCGCACGGGGATTGCTCTGGAGGAAACTGGCGAATTCCGAAGCCTGGGGCTTGCCTCCAGGCGAAAGGAGGGAAAGATGAACGCTACCTGGCTCAAGCTGAAGGCCGCTGAGACCATCCTCAGCGAGGCTTTGGGCATGCTGGGGCTCTCCGGAGCGAGGGGATATCGACTGCTGGGTCAGGCCTTTAAGCGGATAGCTAAGACTGAGCAGCAGCAGCTCATCGCCGAGTGGTTCTGTAATTGGGTGGCCGAGGGCAGCCCCGGAGCTGCCTGGCTGAATCGAGTGCTGCGTGAACTCCATCCCAACGTGCGCAAACGATACCTCGCCCATTCCATCGTGGACATCTTCTTCCGTGATCCCAAGATATTTGCTGAATACAAGGCCAAACATGGATTCCGCCCCCCTTCGGTGATGTTGATCTCCCCCACCATGCGTTGCAACTACCGCTGCGTGGGTTGTTATGCCGCCAACTACACTAAGGAGGATGACCTGCCTCCGGAGCTCTTTGAGCGGGTGCTTGAGGAGGCGAAGCGCATAAGCCTCAAATTCGTCACCGTTCTTGGAGGGGAACCCTTTGTCTACAAGCCCCTGCCGGAAATATTTGAACGGCATCAGGACATGCCTTTCCAGGTATTTACCAATGGTTCCCTCATCGACGAAAAGATGGCCCGGAAACTGGCCGAGCTGGGAAACGTGGCTCCAATGATAAGCCTGGAAGGGTTTGAGCATGAGACAGATGCCCGGCGTGGGAAGGGCGCCTTCGAGCGAGCTTGCTGGGCGATGGACAACCTTCGGGAAGCTGGCTGTATTTTTGGCTTCAGTGTGATGGTGACCCGAAACAACGTTGACGTGGTGACCAGTGAGGAATTCATCGACTTCCTGGTGGAGAAAGGGGTCCTCTACGGCTGGTATTTCCTCTACATGCCGGTGGGAAGGGACCCGGACATAAACCTGATGCCCACACCGGAGCAGCGCAATCAGCTCCGACTGGCCGGGAAGTACTTCCGAGCAACCCGACCCATCCTCATCGCCGATTTTTGGAACGATGCCCCGCTCACCGCCGGGTGCATCAGCGGTGGGCGAAGTTACTTCCACATCAACCACAAGGGAGACGTCGAGCCCTGTATTTTCGTTCATTTCGCTACCCATAATATCAGGGAATGTTCTCTGGAGGAAGCCCTTAATTCGCCCTTCTTTAAAGGCTTGCGGCGGATGCAACCCTTCTGCTACAATACCCTGCGTCCCTGCCCCATAATTGATCACCCGAAGATAGTCCGCACCGTCATCAGGAAATATGGTGCCCGGCCAACACATGAGGGAGCAGAGAGTCTTTTCAGCGAGGAGATAGTTTGCGGCCTGCAGCGTTATGCCGAGGGAGTCAAACGGATCTTCGACCCGGTCTGGGAGCGGGAGTATGAGAAAAACTGGGCAGCCAAGTGGGAGGAGCTGAGTGACTTTCCTCCGGGGAGGGTTGAGACCCGGAAGAAGGGCTATTATCTGAGCCAGCTTAAGGAGGGGATAAAGGTTGGGACGAGGTGAGGCAGTGGAAGTTTATCTCGGCATAGACATCGGCTCGGTCACCACCAAGCTTGTTGCTCTGGATGCCCAGGGTGAGCTGGTGGCTTACAACTATCTTCGCACCCAGGGCAGGCCCATCGCCATGGTGCAGCAGGGACTCCGGGATGTGGCTTCCAAGCTACCCCCAGGAGCTCAGGTATGCGGCGTGGGCACCACTGGCAGCGCCCGTTACCTGGGTGGGGTGATCGTGGGGGCGGATGTGGTCAAGAATGAGATCACCGCTCATGCCATAGCGACCTTGCGCTATGTGCCAGATGTGCAGACCATCCTGGAGATAGGAGGACAGGACTCCAAGCTCATCATCCTTCGAGATGGGATAGTGACCGATTTTGCCATGAACACGGTCTGTGCCGCGGGCACGGGGAGCTTTTTGGACCATCAAGCTCATCGCTTAAATTTGCGGATAGAGGAACTGGGGGAGCTGGCCCTGAGGAGCAGGTCGCCGGTGCGCATCGCCGGGCGTTGCACGGTTTTTGCCGAGTCGGACATGATTCACAAGCAGCAGCTTGGACACCGAATAGAGGACATCGTATATGGCCTTTGTCAGGCCTTGGTGCGCAATTATCTCAATAACTTAGCCGCCGGCAAGGAGTTGCTCCCCCCAGTGGTCTTCCAGGGAGGGGTGGCCTTCAATCGGGGTATCGTTAGGGCCTTTGAGGAGGCCCTGGGGACCGAGGTCATCGTGCCACCTCATCATGAGCTCATGGGGGCCATCGGGGCAGCGCTTCTGGCCCAGGAGCAAATCAGCCTTAATGGTCACCGGACCAAGTTCAAGGGGTTCGAGGTCAGTGAGGCCAACTACAAGACCTCCTCCTTCGAGTGCCAGGCCTGTCCCAACCAGTGCGAGATCGCTCAGATCTCCCTTGATGGCCAGGTCATCGCCCGCTGGGGGGGCCGATGTGACCGCTGGGAAAGAGTGGAGGAGCCGGTATGAAACTAGCCCTGGATGCCATGAGCGGCGATCACGCCCCCGGGGAAATAATAAAGGGGGCGGTTAAGGCCAGTCAGGAAAATGGGCTGGAGATCGTTCTTGTGGGGAGGCCTGAAATCATCGAGGCCGAGCTGAGCAAGCATAAGGCTGGAGGCCTTCCGTTCGACCTGTTCCCTGCCGAGGAGGTGGTCGGCCCGGACGAGCCCGGGGCCTTGGCCATCAAACGAAAGCCCAATTCCTCCATCGCCGTGGGGCTAAGGCTGCTCAAGGAGGGGAAGGTGGCCACCTTCGTCTCCGCCGGAAATACCGGGGCCCTGGTGAGCTCGGCCATCCTGACCCTGGGGCGGAAGAGGGGGATTTCCCGGCCAGCGTTGGCTCTCCTGCTTCCCTCCCTCGGTCGTCCGGTGCTTTTCCTGGACGTGGGAGCCAATTCCGATTGTAAGCCACAGTGGCTTCTGGACTTTGCTCGAATGGGAGCCGTCTACGTGCAGAAGGTCTTTGGGGTGTCGAATCCCCGGGTCGGGTTGCTCTCCAACGGGGAGGAGGAGATCAAGGGGAACAGCCTGGTTCGCGCTGCCCACCAGCTTCTAAAGGAGAGCGAGCTTAATTTCATCGGCAATGTTGAGGGCCATAGCTTATTTAACGGCCTGGCCGACGTGGTGGTTACCGATGGCTTTACCGGCAACATGGCCATCAAGTGGGGAGAAGGGGTGGTAAGGTTCTTCACCCAACTTTCCCGTCAGATGCTGGGCAATGGCCCCCTCCTTGGAGCGGCCCTTGAAGGGGTGGAGAGACGCATCTTTGATAACACTACCCTGGGCGGCGCGCTCCTCCTAGGCGTGGGCGGCTGCGTGATCAAAGCTCACGGCTGGAGCAACGCCCGAGCCATCCAGAAGGCCCTCCTCCTGGCTGAACAGGTGGTGAAGCAGGGGGTGGTGGAGGCAATAAGCTAGTCCCGCACCGATAGCGGGTTTCGGCTCAAGGAACGAAGCAGTCATAGACCTAAAGGAGTTAGTGTGCCTCTTTCCCTAACTGAGGAACAGACCAGGGGACTTAATCTGGAATATGTCAGCTCAAGCAGGCTGACCTGGGTCTATATTGAGAGGCCTACCCAGGCAGAGGTGGACTTCCTGGCCCGCCACTTTCCTCAATTCCACTCGCTCAATCTGGACGACGTCCTTTCCCGAGTTCAGCGACCCAAGATAGACGAGTACGAAGATCACCTTTTCCTCGTCCTGCACTTCCCGGTGTTCCACAAGGAGGCCCGGATCACCGCTCCGAGCGAGGTGGACATCTTCGTCGGCGAGGATTACATGGTCACCATCCACTGCAATGGCGACCTTAAGCCATTGAGCAGCTTCTTTAAGGCCTGTCAGGCGAGCGAGGAAATGCGGCGCAACTACCTGGAGCACAGCTCTGGCTACCTCCTCTATCAGGTGCTGGACCGCCTGGTAAACTACTGCTTCCCCATCCTCGGCAAGATTACGGAGAACATCGAGCGAGTGGAGGGCCTGACCCTGGCCCAGCCCACGGTGGAGACCGTTCGAGAGATCTCCTTCATCCGGCGGGACCTCATCTCCTTCCGCCGCGTCATCCGCCCCCAGCTCGCCGTGGCCGAGCTCCTGGAGAGGGGAGATTACCCCCTCCTCCGGGCCGAGGAGGAGATATATTTCGGAGACATCGCCGACCACCTGCGAAAGATCAACGACGGCCTGGAGGACGCCCGGGAGATGCTCGACATCCTCTACGATACCTCCAACTGGCTGACCTCCCACCGGATACAGGAGATCATGCGCTTTCTCACCATCATTATGGCCCTGCTTACCCCGGCCACCGTGCTGGCCAGCATCTACGGGATGAACATTCCCCTCCCCGGTGGAGTGGATAAAGGCAGTCCTCTGGTTCTTATCGTCCTTCTTCTGATCATGTTCAGCGTCGCTGCTGGACTGCTCTACTTCTTCCGTCGCCGTGGCTGGCTCTAGACGATGTACATCAACCGGATCGAGCTCGAGTTCGATGCTGCCCACCGCCTTCTCCGCTACAAGGGGAAGTGCGAATCTCCACATGGCCATACCTTTAAGGCGGAGATCTTCCTGCGCGGGGAAAGTCTAAATGAGAAGAGTTTCCTGCTTGACTTCGTGGAAGTCAAGCAGAGGATTGGCCAGTGGATTGAAAGTCACTGGGATCATGCCTTCCTGCTGAACGATCAGGATGAGGAGCTGGTTCAGGCCTTGAGCCGGGTTGAAGGAGCCCGGCTCTATCTCTTCCCCGGGGAAAACCCCTCCACCGAGGTTATGGCCCGGCGCCTCTTCGAGGAGGCGCGCCGGATGTACGGTGAGCGTATCTGGAAGGTAAGGATCTGGGAGTCGCCGAGGCAATATGCCGAATACCTCGAGGAATAGGTCGGCTTTAAAGAGGAAACTGGGCGTAGTACTCCTCTCCGGTGGTCTGGACTCCACCACCCTGGCCGCCTGGGCCAAACGTCAGGGATACGAGCTGAAGGGGTTAACGTTCTATTACGGGCAGCGGCACCGGAGAGAACTCGAGGCGGCCAGGAAGGTAGCCCAAATTCTGGGCCTCGAGCAGAAGGTTCTCGACGTCTCCTTCTTTAAGGATCTGGCCTGGCGCTCCGCCCTGACCAGCCAGGAAATAGCGGTTCCCCATGAGGAGTCCCCTGACATCCCACCAACCTATGTCCCCCTGCGCAACACCCTGTTTATTGCCCTGGCGGCGGCCTTGCTGGAGAGCGAGGCGCTCTTTCTCATCGAGGAAAGGGGCCTTAACCCCCGGGAGCTGAGGGCGGCCGTTCTCATCGCCGCCAACATAATAGACTGGAGCGGCTACCCCGACTGCCGACCGGAGTACTTTGAGAAGCTGGCCGAGGCCTTAAATCAAGGGAGCAAACTCGGCACTCAGTATGGGGTAAAGCTGGAGATCGAAGCCCCCCTGGTTTTCAAGAGCAAGGCGGAGATCGTCCGCCTGGGGATGGAGCTGGGGGCTCCGCTGGAGCATACCTGGAGCTGTTATGAGGGCGGGGAAGTCCCCTGTGGAGAATGTGATAGCTGCCAACTCAGGGCAAAGGGCTTCGCCGAGGCGGGGTACGAAGACCCGCTCATGATAAGGCTGAGAAGGGAGGGAAGGCTTGTTGGCAAGTAGAATGCCCGATGGGGGGCCGGAGATATTCTGTTCCCTCCAGGGGGAGGGGGTGGGGCTGGGAGAGCCAGCGGTCTTCCTGAGGCTGGCCGGCTGCAACCTCTCCTGCCGGTGGTGTGATACCAGATATGCCTGGGACTGGAAGGCCTACGATCCGAGGGAGGTAACCCTGAAGCTCAAGCCGGAGGAGGTTGGCCAGGAAATACTGAAATTCCGTTCTCGCTACCTCGTCGTCACCGGCGGAGAACCTCTCCTTCAGCAAGATGAACTCCTCCGGCTTTTTCGCCTCCTCGACCAGGGGACCTTCATCGAGGTCGAGACCAACGGCACCATCCTGCCAAAATCGGAGCTGGTCTCCCTGGTGAGCCGCTGGAGCGTCTCCCCGAAGCTCTCCAACTCCGGTGTTCCCCAGGATCAGCGGGAGGTGCCGCAAGTCTATCAGCTCTTCTCCGCCCTTCCTTCAAGCTTCTTCAAGTTCGTGCTGGAGAAGGAGGGGGATCTGGAGGAACTTGAGGAGTTGGTGAGGAAATACAACCTGCCTTCGGAGAAAATCGTCCTGATGCCTCAGGCCCGGGACAAAAGAACCCTGGCCCGGCGGAGCCGCTGGCTGGCCGAGGTCTGCAAGACCAAAGGTTATCGATTTTCGACTCGACTGCAGGTCTTGCTTTGGGAAAACAGAAGAGGAGCCTAGAAACTTGATTTTGTAGAGGCCCTTTGAGTTCAATATAGTCTGGGGAATCGCGGTTCCTCGGGAAAGGAAGGGAGCTGATTTGAGAATAAGAATTTTGGGAGCGCATAACTTTGAGTCGAGGGACACCCGGCTGATCTCGCTGCTGGTGGACGATATCCTGGCCGTGGATGCCGGGGGCCTCACCTCCTCCCTCACCTTTTCGGAGCAGGAGCAAATTAAGGCCATCCTGCTTACTCATGGGCATTTTGACCATCTGAGGGATATCCCGATCCTGGCCCTCTACCGTCTTTACCGCACCACCATCAGCGTATATGGCCTCAGCGAAACCTTGGAAATCCTCTCCACCCACCTTGTAGATGGACTGATATATCCCAAGTTCACCGAAATGCCCTCCAAGGAAGACCCCACGCTCAGAGTCTTTCCCCTAAAACCCTACAAGCTGGCCAGCGTTGAAGGTTACCAGGTTCTTCCCCTCCCGGTGAAACACACCATCTCGACGGTGGGTTACCTCATCTCCAAGGATGGGAGGAGTTTCTTCTATTCGGGGGACACCGGCCCCGGAGTTGCCTCCTGCTGGGATTATATTTCCCCACAGGTTCTGTTGCTGGATGTTACCCTGTCCAATCAATTCGCCGACCAAGCGGAGAGAGTAGGACACCTGACCCCCGGCCTCGCCGGCCAGGAACTCAAGCGGTTCCTTGAGCTCAAGGGATACCTGCCTAAAGTTATCTTCCTCCACCTCAGCCCACAGTTCGAAACCGAAATAAACCGAGAGGCAAAAGAGCTGGCCAGAGAGTTAGGGGCTGATATCGAGGTGGCCTTCGAGGGAATGGAGCTGGAGGTCTGATATCAACCGCTTTGCTCCCCCAGCTTTCACCTGGCCATACCGCCACGGATAGTTCACCCCAAAAATTCGACGAATTTTGGGGGACCCCGTAAATTTAAATCTCAAATTTGGGGCCCCGCAAAATTCCAAAGAATTTTGCGGGGTACTATAAATCTTGTCATATCCCAAGGAATTCGCTAAATTTGAAAAGGCGGCGAAACGAAGTGGTCGTAGACCTAAAAGCCCGAGGCTTGAAGGAGGAACGGCCTTGCCGAATTTGGGTGAGCTTCCAAAAGTTTACGACCCCAAAGCCACCGAGGGGAAGTGGTATGAGTTCTGGCTGAGGAAAGGGTACTTTACGCCCCAAATCGACCCGAGAAAGAAGCCCTTCGTCATCATCATGCCCCCACCGAACGTCACCGGCGAGCTGCATGTGGGGCATGCCCTGACCTGTACCCTGGAGGACATCCTCACCCGCTGGCATCGAATGGAAGGCGAGCCCACGCTGTGGCTTCCCGGGGAAGATCATGCCAGCATTGCCACTCACTGGGTGATAGAGCAGGAGCTGGCAAAAAGGGGTTTAACCCGTCATGACCTCGGTCGAGAAAAGTTCCTCGAGCTTGCCTGGGAATGGACCAACAAGTACCGCAGGATCATCCGTCAGCAACACCAGAAGCTCGGTGCCTCCTGTGACTGGACCCGGGAGCGCTTCACCTTAGATCCCGGTCCCAGTCGAGCTGTCCGCACCACCTTCGTTAACCTTTACAACAAGGGGTTGATCTACCGGGGGGAGCGCATCATCAACTGGTGCCCGAGGTGCCTCACTGCCCTCTCCGACCTGGAGGTGGAGCATAAAGATATCTCCGGACACCTCTGGTACATTCGCTACCCTTTGAAGGAGGAAGGCTTCATCGAGGTGGCCACCACCCGTCCGGAGACCCTTCTGGGGGACACCGCTGTGGCCGTAAATCCGGGGGATGCCCGCTACCGCAGTCTTTTGGGAAAGACCGCCCTCCTGCCCGTATTGAAGCGAGAGATACCCATCATCGCCGATGAAGTGGTGGACCCCGAATTCGGCACCGGAGCGGTCAAGGTTACCCCGGCCCACGACCCCACGGACTTCGAGATCGCGCAGCGGCATAACTTGCCGCTGGTCAACCTGATGAATCCGGATGCCACTTTGAACGAGAATGCCGGCCCTTACCAGGGCATGGACCGCTTTGCCTGCCGGGAGGCCTTGCTTCGTGAACTTAAGCAGCAGGGCTTGCTTGTTCGTACCGAGCCGTATACCCACGCGGTAGGCCACTGCTACCGCTGCAATACCGTGGTCGAGCCAATGGCCCTCAAGCAGTGGTTCGTCCACATGAAGGAGCTGGCCCAGCCAGCGATCAGGGCCGTTCTCAATGGGGAGATCGAGATCATCCCCGAGCGATTCACCAAGGTATACCTCAACTGGATGGAGAACATCCGCGATTGGTGCATCAGCCGCCAGCTCTGGTGGGGCCACCGGATCCCGGTATGGTATTGTCAGGACTGCGGGGAGCTCACCGTGAGCGTGGAGGACCCCAGCTCCTGTGTCCACTGTGGTTCGCCGAAGCTGGAACAGGATCCGGACATCCTGGATACCTGGTTCAGCTCGGCCCTCTGGCCTCACTCAACCCTTGGCTGGCCGGACGACACCGAGGACTTCCGTTATTTCTATCCCACCTCGGTGATGGAGACCGGCTACGATATCCTCTTCTTCTGGGTGGCCCGGATGATCATGATGGGGCTGGAGAACACCGGCCAGGTTCCCTTCCGCAAGGTCTACCTCCACGGTCTCATTCGTGATGAGAAGGGCGAGAAGATGAGCAAGTCGAAGGGGAACGTGATTGACCCCATTCAGGCGGTGGAGCAATACGGCGCCGATGCCCTTCGATTTGCCCTGGCCACCGGAAGCTCCCCGGGTAATGATACCCGGCTGAGCTCGGGGAAGCTTGAGGGGAGTCGCAACTTTACCAACAAGCTCTGGAATACGGCCAGGTTTGTCCTCAGCGTCCTGGGCGAGGGGAAGGTGGAGAAGCCCCAGCCACCTCTCCCCACCGAGGATCGCTGGATCCGCAGCCGACTTAACCGGCTGATAGCGGAGGTTCGCCAGCTGCTGGAGAGCTTCATGCTGGGTGAGGCGGCCAGCCATATCCATGATTTCCTCTGGGGTGAGTTCTGTGACTGGTACGTCGAGTTCTCCAAGATCAGGCTCCGGCAAAGTATACCTCCCTCCCCCATCCCGGTGCTGGTACACACACTGGAGACCACCCTCCGTTTGCTTCACCCCTTCATCCCCTTCATCACGGAGGGCATCTGGCAAAGGCTCCGCCCGGTGCTTCCCGAGGCACCCGAATCCATCATGATCGCCTCATACCCCCTGGCCCAGGAGGAAGAAGTAGACCTGGCGGCTGAGGAGGAGATGGAGGCAGTGATCGAGGTCATTCGAGCAATACGGAACCACCGCGCCGAGGTCAAAATACCCTCGTCTCAGTTCATCCCCTGCTTCATCCGTCCCAAGGCCGATGGCATCCCCCTGTCGGATTATTCGCTTCTCATAGCCACTTTGGCCCGGGCAAAGCCGCTCACCTTCCTCGAAGGGGGAGAGAGGCTGGAGGGAGCAAAGGTGGTGGTGTTACGGGAGGCGGAGCTCTTCTTTCCCGCTGAGCGCCTTGATCAGGAAAGGGAAAGGGAGCGTCTCGTTGCCGAGGCGGAATTTCTTCGCCGACAGATCCAGCGACTTGAAGAAAGGCTCGCAGATGGGGAGTTCCTCAACAAAGCCCCCTCTAGCGTAGTGGAGAAGGAGAAGGCCAAACTGGAAAAATATCGGGATAAGCTGGAGAGATTGCAACAACAGCTAGAGGTTAGCGGGCCTTAGAGCGGTCTATAAGACGTATTTGAGTCAAAGTCCCGGGCGCGGCGAGGAACAGAGGTTCTTCAGGCAACAGCCCTGACAGAGAGGAGCACGACGACAGGTCTCCTTGCCGTGGCGAACGAGAAGGGCGTGATACTCGTTATAAAGCGAGGTATTTCGCGGGAGGTTTTCCATGAAGAACGATTGAAGAGCGGAGTAACTGCTGGCCTGGGGGAGCAGGCCAAGTCGACTCACGATGCGGCGGGTGTAGGCATCTATGACGAAGACTGGCTTATTGGCCGCGTAAAGCAGGATGGAGTCGGCCGTTTCCTCACCGATTCCATAAATGGACAAAAGCTCCTGACGAAGTTCGCCCAAGTCCTGGGAGAAAAGTCGGTCAAGGTCATCGCCGTAGCCCGCCAGATGATTGGCAAAGGCCTTGAGCTTTAAGGCCTTGACCTTATAGAAGCCACAGGGATAAATGAGCTGGTAGAGCTCCTCCAGCTCTAGCTCTCGCAGGGCCGCTGGCCGAAGGGCATCGGCTTTCTTCAGGTTAAAGATGGCCTTCTCCACGTTTTTCCAGGAGGTGGCCTGCGTCAGAATGGCCCCCACCACAACCTCGAAGGGCTCATCGGCGGGCCACCAGTTTTGCGGACCATAGCGGGAGAGGAGGCGCTGGTAGATTTCAAGCAGCCTCTGTTCCAATTGGCTCGACATCACCATTTATTATAGCTCTGAATTCAAGAAGGTGACTTTTCCCCTGAGGGGTGCTTTGCCTTGACGCTGAGGGACTTTTGTTGAATAATAGGCCAAATCCAAGAGCGCGGCGGCGGGAGGAGGTAATTCATGGAGGTTATAGCTTCAAATGCGATGTTACAGCAGATAGCCGATAGTTTGGCAGATGAGCTTTTTGTCATCGACGGCGAATATCGAGTCAGGTTTGCCAACCTAGCGGCCTGCCAGAAACTGGCTGTGAGTGCTGAGTCACCTCTGGGCAAGCTTTGTTACGAGGTCTTCCAGGGGAGGGATAGACCCTGCGCCCCTCCCCTGTGGGAGTGTCCCTTGCTCCGGGTGATGGAAAGTGGCAACCCGGTAGAGGTTGTTCATCCTCAGATGTTTCCCGGGGTGGGCCCGTTCGATAAATACATCAACCTCAGCCTGAGCCCCCTGCGGGATGAGCAGGGCGTTAGCGCGGTGGTGGAGCTGAGGCGGGATGTCTCGGCGGAGAGGGAGGTTGAAAAGCAGATCCTGAGGAGGCACCATCAGCTTCTGGTGTTAAACCACATCTCCCGGGCGGTCAGCGGCTTAAGGGATCTGGACACCGTTCTCAAGGTGGCCCTGGACAACGTGCTCGAGCTCATCAACGGTAGCATAGGCGGGATGCTCCTCCTAGATGAGAGGTCCAAGGTGCTGTCCTATAAGGTATATCGGGGCCTCTCCGCCAAGCATACCGAGGAGTTGCGCATTCGTCTGGGGGAGGGGATAACTGGCCGGGTGGCAGAGAGCGGCGAACCCATTTTGCTGGAGGATATCTCGAAAGAACCCCAGGCTGCTCGCCCTGACCTGTTAAGTATCGAGGGTTTAAAGGGATTCGTCAGCGTTCCACTGGTGTCCAAGGGCAAAGTTATCGGGGTGATGAACGTGGCCAGCCATGCCCCCGGCCGTTTCACCGCAGATGATATGTATCTGCTTAACTCCATCGGTCATCAACTGGGCGTGGCCCTTGAACAGGCCAAGCTCTATGAGCAGTTAAGCCGGGGGAAGGAGAGGTATCGGAGGTTGCTGCGCTATGCCCTCATGGCCCAGGAGGAGGAAAGGAAAAGGATAGCTCGGGAGCTGCATGATGAGACCAGCCAGTCGCTCACCGGGCTGGCCCTGAACCTTCAGGCGATCATCGAGACGGCCGAGCTCGAGGGCCCGGCTGACCGCGAGATGCTGGAGAGGCTAAAGAAGGTCCACGCGCTCTCGGTTCAGGCGTGCAATGAGATAACCCGGCTGATCAACAATCTGCGCCCTACGTTGCTCGATGCCCTTGGCCTGGTTCCCGCAATTCGTCGGCAGGCGGAGATAGTCCTCAAGCCTCGGGGCATCAATGTGGTGGTGGAATCCCGGGGAAAGGAAAGACGGCTGCCGTCAGATGTCGAGGTGGCCTTCTTCCGCATAACCCAGGAGGCCATGAGCAATATCGTACGGCATTCTGAGGCGAAGAATGCCCTCATCTGCCTGGAGTGGCTGGACGATGAGGTGGTACTTCACATTGAGGATGATGGCCGAGGCTTTGATGTAAGTCAGATTACGGGCATTGATGCCAGCGGTCGAGGGGTGGGTTTG
The DNA here is from genome assembly GCA_965612975.1 of uncultured Dehalococcoidia bacterium. GTDB lineage: Bacteria > Chloroflexota > Dehalococcoidia > SZUA-161 > SpSt-899 > CAZYDA01. The sequence continues at coordinate 18,065 of CBFDTP010000017.1, forward strand.
TTCAGCATGAAGGAAAGGGTAAGCTTAGCTGGGGGGAGTTGTGCCGTCCACTCACGTCCAGGGGAGGGGACGAAGATCGTAGCTCGAGTCCCGCTGCGCCAGGGTGAATCAGATGCGGAAGATCAGGGTACTGATAGTGGATGACCACACCATTGTGCGCGACGGCATCTGTGCCCTCCTCTCGCTGATAGGCGATATAGAGGTGGTCGGCGATGCTGCCGATGGGCGGGAGGCCCTGGAAAAGGTGAGGCAACTTGCTCCGGACGTGGTGCTGATGGATATTTCCATGCCTCTCATGGACGGGCGGGAGGCTACTCGTCGCATATGCAAGGATTTCCCCGAGACGAAGGTGCTGGTGCTCACCCAATATGATGATCGGGAACACATCTTCCCTCTCATCCAGGCGGGGGCGCGGGGATTCATCAGCAAGTTTGCTGCTTCCTCAGAGCTGGCCTCAGGGATAAGGGCGGTCTACCGGGGTGACTCCTTCATGTCCCCCTCGGTGGCCCGCGTGTTCATCGAGGACTACCAGCGGGCCGCTTCCGGAAGCAGGGTCGACCCCTATGAGGGGCTCACGGAGAGGGAGAGGGAGGTGCTCAAGCTGGTGGCCGAAGGGTATACCACCCGGGAGATAGCCGACCTGCTAGTGGTCAGTCCCAAGACCGTCGAAGGGCACAAGAGCAGCCTGATGTCCAAGCTGGGCCTGCGCAACCGCGTTGAGCTGGTGCGGTACGCCATACGTAAGGGGATCATAACCCCCTAGTTACCCATTGCCCCCGGGAAATTCAGCGCCGGAGGGGGCAAAAATCCCTCCCAATTCAAGGGTTAAAGCTCCTCCAATCCCAGGGGAACCCCGCTTGTCAGCCCTGCAAGTGGGGGTTATCCTCTGGGCAAGAGGTGAGACCGATGGAATTGACCTTCCCCTCCGCAGAATCTCGGAACCGAGGAGATGGCTCTGACCGTAGCTTTATGCCTCCGTGTCAGGCTGCCTGTCCCCTTCAGACAGAGGTGCGTGAATACGTAGACCTCATCGCTCAGGGAAAGCTGCTGGAGGCCCTGCGGGTGATAAGGGAGAATAATCCCTTCCCCTCCATTTGTGCCCATGTCTGTACCCATCCCTGCGAGAATGAGTGCCGCCGTGGCCAAGTAGATAAACCCATCGCTATCCGGGCTCTGAAGAAGTTCGCTGTGGAGTTTGGGGGAGACAGGATGACCCAGCCGGAGGTGGAAACCATCCATGATGAAAGGGTGGCCATCGTGGGTTCTGGCCCGGCAGGCTTGGCCGCGGCCTATTACCTCAGGAGGCTGGGCTACCCGATCACCATCTTCGAAGCCCATTCCGAGGTAGGTGGCATGCTCCGGGTGGGTATTCCTCAATATCGTCTACCTCGGGACGTGCTCGATGCCGAGGTGGGAAGATTAATTCAGATGGGCGTGGACATCCGAACCAACACCCGGGTGGTCTCGCTGGATCTCCTCTTCGAGATGGGCTATAAGGCCATCTTCGTGACCGTGGGGGCTCATCAAAGCCTCCGTCTGGGCATTGAGGGTGAAGAAAGCCCCGGGGTGGTGGACGGAGCCACCTTTCTTCGCGAGGTGAACCTGGGCCTTCGGCCCTCTCTGGGATCAACGGTGGGCGTGGTGGGGGGAGGTAACGTAGCCCTTGATGCTGCTCGCACCGCCTTGCGCCTCGGGGCCAACCGGGTAAGCCTCCTCTATCGTCGAAGCCGGGAGGAGATGCCGGCTGATCCTTCCGAGATAGAGCAGGCCTTAGAGGAGGGCATAGAGTTCCAATTTTGCACCGCACCGGTTCGAATAAGGCGTGAGAATGGCCAACTGCGGGTTACCTGCGTCCGGATGGAGTTGGGGGAGCCAGATTCCAGCAGTCGGCGTCGACCCATCCCCATAAAGGGCAGCGAGTTTGAGTTACAGCTCGATACCCTTATTACGGCGATCGGTCAGGCCCCCCAAGTGCCGAAGGAATTTAACCTGAGGGTGGGACGCGGGAGCACCATCCGCGTTGATCCGGTTACCCTTACCACGAATCGGGCGGGGGTATTTGCCGGGGGTGATGCCGTTACCGGGCCGGCGACGGTGACCCAGGCTCTGGCGGCGGGCAGGAAAGCCGCCTTCCGTATTGATGAATACCTGCAGCATAAGTATCCCACGCTGGATGAGGAGGGGAAGAAGAAGACCTTGGCTTACCCCCTTCTTCCCCGAACTGTCGAGCGGATAAGGAAAGCGGAACGGCTGGAGCCCTCGGTCCTGCCCCCGGAGGCCCGGACAAAGGATTTCCGGCCAGTGGAGTTAATCTATGACTGGCGAGAGGCCGTCAGCGAGGCCCGGAGATGCCTGCGCTGCGGCATGGGAGCCGAGATCTTGTTCCGCGACAGGTGTGCCACCTGCCTCACTTGCCTGCGGATCTGCCCCTACGGGGTGCCCTATCTCGATGAGGAAGGACTGGTGCAGATTCCGGCGGAACAGTGTCAGGCCTGTGGCATTTGCGTGTCTGAATGCCCGGCTAAGGCGATAGTCCTGCGTAAGCCTTATGACCGACGTCAGGTTGATGAGGAGCTAAACCATGCCCTGAAGTCAGCCGCGAGTTCCAAGACCAAGCCCTTCATCATCGGCTTCTGCTGTCAATACGGGCTTTATGGCACTGGCTCCTTAGCCAACTTCTGGAGGGAAGCTCAGGCGGGAATCTGGATCCTCCCGGTACTGTGTGTGGCCAAGGTGGAGACCGAACACCTGCTTCGCGCCTTTGAGATGGGCGCCGAAGGGGTTTTCGTCGCCGGCTGTGGCCAGGAGCAATGCGCCCGGGAGAGCACTGCCTTCTGGGTCTTCCAGAGGGTGGAAAGGGTGAAGGGGATACTGGGGCAACTTGGCCTGGAGCCAGAGCGTTTGCAGGCCTTTAACCTGTCGGCGAATCCTGAAGAGCCGGCAAAGCTTTTGGATGAGTTCACTGAGCGAACAGGGGGGTTCTACCTCTCCTCGGTGATAAAGCAGGAGGTGCGGAGTTGATCGTAGCCGAGCAAAAACCTCTGGAGGAGATAGAGCGACTAATTGCTCCCTATGAAAGGGTGCTGATCCTGGGCTGTGGTACCTGCATGACGGTTTGCGGAGCCGGCGGGGAGCGGGAGGTTTCCCTGCTGAGCCAGGCACTGCGGGTAGCTCAGGCCAAGGGCCTGAACGGCCATCACAGCTTCAGCGAATGTACCGTGAAACGGCAGTGTGACTTCGAATTCCTGGAGCACCTAGAGGATAAACTGGAGGGAGTGGATGTCATTCTGTCGCTCGGCTGTGGGGTGGGGGTGCAAGCGGTGGCCGAGCGATTCCCCTACCTCCCCGTCCTGCCAGGAGTCAACACCGCTTTCCTGGGCCTGGCGGAGGAATGGGGGGTCTGGGATGAGCGCTGCGCCGCCTGCGGAGATTGTCGGCTGGCCGATACCGGCGGCATTTGCCCCATTACCCGGTGTGCCAAGGGAATACTCAACGGCCCCTGTGCCGGCTCCAAGAACGGCAAGTGCGAGGTTAACAATGAGGTGGATTGCGCCTGGATCCTGATCTATCAGCGGCTGGAGAGCTTAGGCCAGTTGGACCGAATGCGACGCTATTATCCGCCAAGGAATTTCCAGGTCTCACCCCGGCCGAGGAGGTTGGTGAAAAAGGTGGAGGTCAGCTCTGGAGGGGAAAATGGCTAAGTCTCTATTCGAGGAAAAGCTTCACTCGGACAAGTTCCTGGTGACCGCCGAGGTCGGCCCCCCCAAGGGGACAGACCTCAGCGAGACAATACATCATATAGACCTGCTCAAGGACCGGGTAGATGCCATCAATGCTACCGATCATCAGAGTTCGGTGATGCGCTTTCCCTCGCTGGGCATCTGCCTCCTGGTGAAGGAGCGAGGTGGCGAGCCCATCCTTCAGGTGACCTGTCGCGATCGCAATCGCCTGGCACTTCAGGCCGATCTCCTTTTGGCCTACTCCAGAGGGGTGAGGAATGTGCTCTGCCTGACGGGCGATTCCGTTAACGTGGGGGATCATAGAGAGGCCAGGGGAGTCTTCGACCTGGACTCGGTGCAGCTTCTCCGGGCGATCAGAACGATGGAATCCGGCCGGGATCTGGGAGGAAATGAACTCCATGGTACGCCGGAGTTCTGCATCGGGGCCTCGGTGCACCCTGAGGCAGACTTCATCGAACCCCAGCTAATAAAGTTCGAGAAAAAGGTTGCCGCTGGGGCACAGTTCTTTCAAACTCAGGGGATCTTCAGCCTGGAGAGCTTACGGCGGTTTATGCAATATGCTCGTCAATATAAGGTCAAGGTTCTGGCGGGCATCATTCTCCTCTCTTCAGCCCGAATGGCCAAGTATATGAATGAGAACGTTCCCGGAATAAGGGTCCCCCAGAGCCTCATCGATGAGCTGGCCGAGGCCGGTAAGGGGAAGGGGCTGCAGAAGGGGATCGAAATCGCGGGGCAATTAATAAGAGCCATTCGAGAGGAGAAGCTATGTGATGGGGTACATATAATGGCCGTGGGCCGAGAGGGCCTGGTACCGGAGATCATGGAGGTGGCTGGGCTGGATGGCCGGGCCTGACCAACTGACGGGAATGATTCGAAGAAGGAGGGAAGAGATGACGAACGAGCGGAAAATCCTCATCGTGGACGACGAACCTAAGTTCACCCTGGCTTTACGGAGGACCCTGGAGTCCAGGTCATACCGGGTCAGCGTGGCTGAAAACCGCTCCAGAGCACAGCAGAAGCTTCAGCTTGAGGAGCCCGACGCGTTGATCTTGGGAACCATCACCCCTCGGGGGGAGGCGGCCCAGCTCCATCAATGGGTGAGACAACATTCCAAGTTCAGGAGTCTGCCCATCCTGGTGGTTGATGCCCCCTCGGAGCAGCGCTTGCTCAAGGGGTGGCGAATAGACGAGGGCATGCGAATGGAAGCCGACGACTACGTGACCAAGCCGATCGAGCCGGGCATGCTGGTTCCCCGGATCCAAAGGTTGCTCGACAAGGCCACCCGGCGGATAAGGGTGCTGGTAGCCGATGACCACGCGGTAGTCAGAGACGGAATCAGGGCGGTCTTGAACCTTCAGCGGGATATCGAGGTTATAGGTGAGGCAGTGGATGGTCGAGATGCGGTGGAGAAGGTGCATCAGTTGCTGCCCGATGTGGTCCTGATGGACATCGTCATGCCGATGATGAACGGCCTTGAGGCCACCAAGGTCATCTGCCAGGAATGCCCCCGCGCCAAGGTGCTGATCCTGACTCAGTACGATGACGAGGAAAATGCCCTCACCGCCAGCCATGCCGGAGCCTATGGCTTCATTTCCAAGCGGGCAGCCGGCTCCCAGCTCGTGGCCGGGATAAGGTCGGTGTACGGAGGAAGCCGCTTTGTCGTGCCGGCTGCCGATTAGTCCGGGAAGCCGGAGCGAGGCCCTCCCTTTTGAGTTTGCGAAGCCTGGCCACCTCATGATATAATCCGCCCGGCATGAGCTCTTGCAGGCGCCGGCCCTTCCGGCCACTGGGCCTCAGCCCCAACGTCCTCTTCCTCGGCATAACCAGTTTTCTCACCGACATCTCCAGCGAGATGATCTTCACCCTTCTCCCCCTGTTTCTTCTCAACGTGCTGCGGGTGGGGACGCCGGTCATCGGATTGGTCGAAGGGGTAGCGGAGAGCACCGCCACGCTGACGCAGCTTCTCAGCGGCTGGCTGAGCGATAAGCTGCGGCGACGAAAGGCACTGGCCTGCCTGGGCTATGCGATGTCCACGCTGGCCAAGCCGGTACTCTATTTTGCTTCATCCTGGAGCCTGGTTCTGGGGGTGAGATTCTTCGATCGGCTGGGGAAGGGGGTGAGGACTTCCCCCCGGGATGCACTGCTGGCAGCTTCCACCGCGGCGGAGGTCAGGGGCAAGAGCTTCGGCTTTCATCGGGCCCTGGACACCTTCGGGGCGGTGGTGGGGCTGGGCGGAGCGGCCGCCATCGTCTTCCTCCTCCAGGAAGGCGGGCTGGAGCTCGCCCGGCCTACCTATCAGACCCTGGTCTTGGTGAGCCTGGTGCCGGCCGTGCTCGCCGTGGCGGTGATATTTTTCTTTGTCCGGGAGGTGAGCCCGGCTGGTGATCGCGGTGCTGCTTCCTTCACCACCCTGCCCCCAGCCCGTTTTGACCGCCGATTTAAGCTCTTCCTGGGCATCATGATCGTCTTCACCCTGGGCAACTCCAGCGATGCCTTCCTGGTGCTTCGGGCGCAAAACCTGGGACTCTCCGTTTTCCATATCTTGCTCCTCTTCGTCTTCTTCAACCTGGTCTATGCTTCCTTCTCCCTGCCGGCAGGCATGCTCTCAGACCGGCTTGGAAGGCGGAGGCTCATCATCCTGGGCTGGCTCATCTATGCCGCCAGTTACCTCGGCTTTGCCTTTGCCACCGACTTCTGGCATGTCTGGCTGCTCTTCGGCCTCTACGGGCTGTTCCGCGGAGCCACCGAAGGCGTCGAGCGGGCCTTCGTGGCCGACCTGGTGGGCGAAAGGCTTCGGGGCACTGCCTATGGTCTTTTCCACACTGCTGTGGGCATCACCATCCTGCCGGCCAGCCTCATCGCCGGCTGGCTTTGGCAGCTCGTCAACCCCTCCGCCCCCTTCCTCTTCGGTGGAATCCTCGCCGGCCTGGCCGCTCTGCTCTTGGCAGTCCTGCTCAAGTAGCTACTGAGCTCAGCAGCCACTTCCAAGATATTGCTGCGGAATTTAGGGTTGGTTTCACTCTAGCTGCTATCGTATAATGTGAGCGAGCAGGAGTGATGTCTAAAGCACCTAAGCCAAAACCTAGGAACAAAGCTCGCCAAATTCCACGAAGCTTAAAGGTTATCCTTCGCAAAGAGCGAATTTTGGCAGCTTTACTGCTTCCGATCTGGGTCTTTCTTTCCTTAATGTTTTCGATCGGAGCTTTTGTGTACTTGGTTATGTACTTCATAGGTCCCGGAGCGGAGCGCGGGCTCGTTAGGATGGAATCTCCTTTTGTACTCGCTATGGTTACCGCTACTCTCAGCGGGCTAAGTCTTTGGAGAGGGTCTAACAGTCAAGAGATTACGCTACTCATGAAGCGAGCGGCAGGTTTATTTCTTCTAAGCACAGTTATGTTTGTCGGGGCAGGATTCTACCTGCCGATGGCGCAGCTCACAAGCCAAGCAAACAACCTACCTTTCTATACCCTTGTAGGCTTCTGGTTCTTCGGGGCCACAAACTTCTCAATAGCTGCATTTCTTCTGTTGATTTATGTGGGGTATTTGCTTGACCTTAAAATTGAGAGAGCTCTCATCACAAAGATCAGCCCCCTTGCTCCCACTGTAAGCATAGTGGGCGGCCTCGCAGCAGCAGTGCTGGCCGTCCTGGCAGCAATGGAAAAACTCTCACTCTCTAAGCATATATTCGACTATAGCCACTACATCTTGCTGGTAACCTGCTTGATGATAGCGATTTTCGCAAGTACGCTCACAGCAAAGAAAAGGCTACGGCAATAGTTGTCCCCTTATGCTTGGCAGCTCAGAAGGATTTTGTTTAGGAAGGCAACTATGGGTAGGCAGGCGCCTTCCTTGAGCGCAATG
>CBFDTP010000018.1:0-25140 GCA_965612975.1 uncultured Dehalococcoidia bacterium
CGGCATACGAGATCATGCCTAGTCTCGTGGGCTCGGAGATGTGTATAAGAGACAGCTCTTGTGGGGTTGGCTGGGGCTAGGGGGCTGAGGGCTTGGAGCAGGAGGCTGAGGGCTTGGAGTAGAGGGTTGACTGGGGCTTGGAGTAGTGGGTTGAGGACTTGGAGTAGTAGGCTGAGGACTCGGGCTTGGAGTGACAGGTTGAGGACTTGGAGTAGTAGGCTGAGGACTTGGGGTGGTAGGCTGAGGACTTGGACTCGGAGTGGCAGGCTGGGAGCTCGGGGTAGTAGGTTCACTGACGCTTGGGGTAGCGGGTTGACCGGGGCTGGGGGTAGAGGGTTGACCACCGCCTGGACCAGGAACGGGAGATCTCACCGCAAGAAAAAAATAGCCCACAACCACCGCAGCGAGTACGATTACTATCACGGTAAGAATGACCGAACTAGAAATGCCCTTCTCGTTCATATCTTGTTCCTCCGCCACGTACTGTAGCATCTTCCTATGGATTGTAGCAAGCCTGTTTGAATCACTTAAAATGTCACCTGAATCATCGGGAGGTTTTGTGAGAGGGGTACCAGAAGGTAAGAGCTGGATGCGGAAGCTTCGCTAGGTTTCCTCAAGCTTCTTGGCCTCTTCCCACAAGGCGTCGAGTTCTTCAAGCGAGAGCTTCTCCATGGATAGGCCTCGTTCTTGGCAAAGCTCCTCCATCTTGGTAAAACGCCGGTAGAATCGCTCATTGGCCGAGCGCAAGGCGGCTTCCAGGTCTATGCCAATCCAGCGAGCATAGTTGGCCAGGGCGAAGAGAAGGTCACCAAATTCCCTTACTTTCTGCTGAGGATTTTCCGCCTCCTTTAGCTCTCTTAATTCCTCCACCACCTTGTCCAACACGCCCTCCACCCTCTCCCAGTCGAAGCCAACACGGGCAGCTCTCTCTTGAAGTAGTTGACTTCGGGCTAGGGCGGCCATTTCTCGGGGAACGCTGTCCAGAATGGATCCCTCTTTTCCCTCCTTCTTCTTAAGCTCCTCCCAGAGGAAGGGGACCTCATCGGCCTCGGCAACGCTGAGGCCTCCGAAGACGTGAGGATGGCGGCGAATGAGCTTCTCGTTAATCCCCCGGATAACATCGGTGATATCAAATTCACCGGCCTCGGCAGCAATTTGAGCGTGAAGCCCAATCTGAAGCAGGAGATCTCCCAGTTCCTCACAAAGCTTTTGGTGATCCCCTTTATCCAGGGCTTGAACGACTTCATAGGCCTCCTCTATAAGATAAGGCTTAAGAGACCCGTGAGTTTGCCGCCTGTCCCAGGGACAACCATCCGGAGCCCGAAGCCGGGCTATGATCTTCCTGAAGGTCTCAAAACTGGACAGATCCTCCTGCATGCCACCGAATTATACCCCCAGCCAAGCTTGACAAGCAAGTTCTATCGCTCTAGGATGGGATTACAGTTTCTTCAAGAAAGTCTTTGACTTTTTGAAACCTATAAAATTCAAGGGCATTAAGAAGTGAGGGCCTTGGGTTTATTCTTCCTGGCTTTGTTTGTGGTTTGCCTCGCCCTGCTGCTCATCACCTCCAACCTCCGAGGACTGGTCAACGAGCTACGCCTTTATGAGTGGGGCTTTGAGAAGTACCGGATAAGCCAGAATACCGGGGTACCTGAGGAGGATCTTGCTCGGACAGCCAAGGGGCTGATTGATTACTTTAACCTGAGGAAGGACTCGCCCCAGATTCAGGTTCTAAGGCATGGCCAGGAAATACAGCTCTTTAACCAGCGTGAGCTGGCTCATCTTGAGGACGTGAGGAATCTCATTCAGCGCTGTTACCAAGTTCAATGGGCCAGTCTGGCCTATGTTCTCGGCTACCTTCTGCTGGGATTCATCGGGCTGAGGAAGGCCTTTTTCCGTCCGTTGGCCCGGGGACTATTTTTTGGGGGGTTGCTTACGCTCTCCCTCTTCGTCTTCATCGGAGCGTGGGCCTTGATCGACTTTGAAAGCTTCTTCCTGGTTTTTCACCTGGCCAGCTTTCGCAACGAACTCTGGATGCTTGATCCGTCCAAGGACTACCTAATAGCCATGTTCCCGGAGGGATTTTTCTTCCATGCGGCCTTGTTCTTTGCTGGGGCAGTAATGGCAGAAGCGGCGATCTTGGCTGGCATATCCTGGGCCTATCTAAGGAGGTTTAGGAAGCAGCGGCCCTTAACGTCCACAAGTGGCGCAGTTGGTAGCTGAGCAGCTAGAACAGGAGCTGCCAAGCGAGGTGATATTCCCCGAAGCATCCTTGGAGAAGGAGGCAAAACGAGAAAGTAATCTCCCGGCCTCGTGCTTACAGCGAGGGCAAAGGGCTGGCTCGGAAGCCTGAGCTATAGAGCGCAGTAGTTCGAACTTCTCCTTACACTCAGGGCAGAAATATTCATAAACTGGCATTTTCCCACCGGTGCTTATCTTAGCATCCTGACGAAGCTAAGTCAAATATGGCTTCCGGGTTGAGATGCCTGCAGGCTGAGGCTAAAACTCAAGGCCTTAACCGAGTGGGTTAAGGCACCGACGGAGATGAAATCCACCCCGGTCTCGGCCACCTGGCGAACATTGCCCAGGTTGATGCCCCCCGAGGCCTCGATTAAAGCCCGACCCTGAACCAGCCCCACCGCCTGCCGCATCTGGTCTAGCGGCATGTTGTCCAGCATGATGACATCCGCTCCAGCCCTGAGAGCTTCTTCAACCTGCTCCAGAGCCTCGACCTCCACCTCAATCCTCAAGGTGTGGGGGGCATTCTGGCGAGCAATCTTCACTACTTCCCCAATCCCCAACCCCTGTGAGCGGAGGGCAGCCAGGTGGTTATCTTTGATCAATATGCCATCCCCCAGGCTCCGACGGTGATTTTGCCCCCCACCCACACGGACCGCGTACTTCTCCAGCAGCCTCAAGCCGGGAACGGTCTTGCGGGTGTCCAGAATTTTAGCCTTGGTCCCCGATACGGCCTCAACGTACCGGCGGGTCTCGGTGGCAATTCCGCTGAGGTGCTGGAGGAAGTTTAGCGCCGTCCTCTCCGCCTGGAGGATGCTGGCTGCTTTGCCGGAAACTTGGGCCACCGCTTTTCCCGGCGAAAGCTTTTCTCCGTCGAAGGCCAGCTTTTCAAAGTGGATGCCGGGGTCAACCTGCCGGAAGACCTCCTCGGCCACCTCGATCCCGGCCAGTATTCCCTCTTCTTCCACAGTTATGATGCCTTGGCCCTCAAGCTCGGGGGATATCAGGGCTGTGGTAGTAACATCCCCTGCGGCGAGATCCTCTGCCAGGGCTTGGGTCACGATTAGCCTGATCTGCCTCTGCCAGGGAGAGTAGTTCAATTTGTCTCCTTTTTGAAGACGATGTGCTTCTGCCACTCCGGTGAGGGCTCGGGAAAATCCGAGCGAAAATGTGCTCCTCGACTTTCCTCCCGGATCAGCGCCGCTTCAACGAGGAGACGTCCCACGAGGATCAGGTTTGCCAGCTCCCAGGAAGCGCGGTCAGTGGGTTTGGGGAGCCGGGCTTCCCAGGCAGCCAAGGTAAGGGCTGCCTTTTCCAGTCCCTCCTTATTCCGCACGATGCCGGCATTATCCCACATGAGCTCCTGAAGCGAGGTAAGGCTGGGAGGTGGAGGGGCAAGATTTGAGCTGTCACGCGTCGGCAGGGTGAAGCACTCTCCGGCTGCCTTTTTTGATCCCTCGGCTCCCTCCCTGATGTGCTCAACGATCCTTCGGCTGAAGACCAAGGTCTCCATAAGGGAGTTTGAGGCCAGGCGATTTGCCCCGTGAACTCCGGTGCAGGCCACCTCCCCACAGGCGAAAAGGCCGGGGATATTAGTCCGTCCCCAGCTGTCCGTCCTTATCCCGCCCATGAGGTAGTGGGCCGCCGGGGCGACCGGAATGGGGGAGGAGGTGATGTCCAGACCATGATCCAGGCAGAAGCGGTAAATATGGGGAAAACGGGTGAAAATCTTCCTGGCCGGGAGATGGGTGACGTCCAGCAGGACGTGATCAGACTTGGTCTTCTTCATCTCGGCGAGGATGGCCCGAGCTACCACATCTCTGGGGGCCAGATCCCCCTGAGGAGAGTACTCCGACATGAAGCGATGGCCACTAACGTTTCGTAGCACCCCGCCTTCCCCCCTTACCGCCTCGGAGATGAGGAAGACCGGGACGCCGGGGAGGCGGAGGGCGGTGGGGTGAAACTGGAAGAACTCCATGTCCATGATCTCCGCCCCAGCGCGGTAGGCCAGGGCAATGCCATCACCGGTGGCCACCTCCGGGTTAGTAGTGAACTTGAAGAGCCGTCCAGCTCCCCCGGTGGCCAGGATGAGCCAGCGGCAATGGAACTCCTCCACCGAGCCGGAGTAACAGTCCACAGCCTTTACTCCCTGGACCCGCCCCGCCTCAAACAGGATCTCAATGGCCAGGCAATGCTCCAGGATGGTTATCTTCCTGGAGGCCCTGGCCTGTCGGCTGAGGGTGGTCTCAATCCGCTCACCGGTGGCATCTCCGCCAGCATGCAGGATGCGGGGAACGCTGTGGGCAGCTTCTTGAGTCAGAGCCACCTCGCCATTGATGGTGTCGAAGGGGACCCCGAACTTAATGAGGTCGGCAATGCGATCACTGGCCTCTTCAACTAAAATACGGACCATCTCCGGGTCGCAAAGTCCGGCTCCGGCAGCCACGGTGTCTTCGAAGTGAAGCTGGGGGGAATCTCCCGGCCCGACCGGGGCAGCAATCCCCCCTTGGGCATACTTGGTATTGCACTCGTCAATGCTTCCCTTGGTCAGGATCAGCACCCGGCCAATCTCCTGAGCCAGGAGGGCAACGTAGAGCCCAGCAATCCCGCTCCCGATGATGATAAAATCGAACTCGCGCTTTTTCATGACGTGTCTATTTTATCGCATAAACGTCCCTGAAGCGACCAAGCGGAGGCATGCTCGATCCTGACCTGGACAAGCTGGCCCAAAAGATCTGTTTCATGGTCGAAGAAGACCAGTTTATTGGTGCGGGTGCGCCCGTACCAGCGACCGCCCCTCCTCCCCTCCACCAAAACCTCCACCTCCTGTCCTAAAAGCCGGGAGTTGATTTCAGCGGCAATCTGTTCCTGAAGTTTCTCCAGCACCTTAAGCCGCCTCATCTTCTCCTGGTGCGGCACATCGTCCCGAAGCTTGCGGGCGGCGATCGTTCCCGGCCGGGGGGAATAAGCCGCCACGTGTACCTGGTCAAAGCGGAGCTCTCTCAGGAGCTCAAAGGTGTGCTGAAACTGCTCCTCGGTCTCCCCGGGGAAGCCCACGATGATGTCGGTGCTCAAGGCTACTCCGGGGATGGTCTTCCTTACTCGATGCACCAGTTCCCGATACTGTTCCACCGTATAGCCCCGCCGCATGGCCTTCAGGATTTCATCATCGCCGGCTTGGACCGGAAGGCTGATGTGCTCGCAGACCTTGGGAAGCCGAGCCACCGCCTCGATGAGCCTCTGGCTCATATCCTTCGGATGTGAAGTCAGGAAGCGTATGCGGCTGAGTCCCTGAACCTGGTTGAGCTCCTCAAGGAGGTCGGCCAAGTCAGGCCTGCCGGGCAAGTCGTGGCCATAGGAATCCACGTTCTGCCCCAGCAGGGTGATCTCCTTAACGCCCTGCCGGGCCAGCTCTCTGGCCTCCTGGACGATCTCCTCCAGAGGTCGGCTTCTCTCCCGACCCCGACGGTAGGGGACGATGCAGTAGGAGCAGAAGTTGTTGCAGCCCTGGATGATGTTGATGAAGGCGGTGGGAGGAGGAGAAGTACGGACCGGTTCCCCTTGCGGGAACCTGGCCTTGACCAGCTCCAGGATGGGAGCGAACTCCTGGGGTCGCGTGAAAAGGTCCACCCAGGGGAACTGCTGCATGAGCAGGTCTTTTCGGGCATCTACCAGGCAGCCGGTGACGATGAGCAGAGCTTCCGGTCGTCGGAGTTTGAAGGCCTTAAGAGCACGTATCTTGTTGAGGGCGCGTTCCTCAGCAGTCTGGCGCACCACGCAGGTGTTGACCACCACCAGGTCGGCTTCCCCAAGCCTGGAGGTGGACTGGTGTCCTAGGGCCTCGAGGTCTCGGCTGAGGTAAGCCGAGTCCGCCTTGTTCATCTGACAACCGATGGTCCAGACGTGAAATTTGGCCATGGTCGGGAACTCCAGGGGGTTGAAAAACCGGGGGATTCGCTCTCACTCTGGCGGAGGGGGTGGGATTCGAACCCACGGCCCCGTTTTACCGGGGCAAGCGCTTAGCAGGCGCCCGCACTAGACCACTATGCGACCCCTCCTAAGTCCAGTATATAATAAAATACAACTCAAGAATTTTCAAGCCACTTGAAAAACTCATTTTCCTCCGGATAATAAACAGTGTTAGCCCGGCTAAAGGAAAGGAGGCTGATCAAATGGGGAAGCTGGAAGGCAAGGTAGCGGTGATCACCGGCTCCGGCAGAGGGATAGGAAAAGCCATAGCCAAGCTCTTCGCCTCCGAGGGGGCCAGTGTGATGGTCAACGACATCGATGAATCGCCCGCTCTTGAGGTGGTGAAGGAAATCGAGGCCGCAGGCGGGAAGGCCTCGGCCTGTGTGGCCGATGTGACCCGTTTGGAGGAGGCCCAGAGGCTGATGGATGAGACGGTCAAGCTATTCGGTGGGCTGGACATCCTGGTGAACAATGCGGGCATCACCCGCGATGCCCTGATCCACAAGATGACCGAGCAGCAGTGGGACCTTTGCATCAACATCAATCTCAAGGGAACCTTCAATTGCATTCGGGCGGCCTCGAAATACTTCATGAAGCGCGGCGGCCGGATAATCAACATCAGTTCGGTGGTGGGGCTGGCGGGGAATGTCGGGCAGGCCAATTACTCAGCGGCCAAGGGGGGCATCATCGCCCTCACCAAGACGGTGGCCAAGGAATGGGCCCGGTTTGGGGTGAATTGCAACGCCGTGGCCTACGCCCTGGTGGATACCCGGCTAACTCAACCCCGGGAAACGGGCGAGGAGGTCTTCGGGGAGAAGGTGGGCATACCGGCCAAGCTTCGGGAGGCCTGGATCGCCAACACACCGCTGGGGAGGTTGATGACACCTGAGGAAGCGGCCAGACCAGTCCTGTTCCTGGCCTCGGATGACGCCGCCTTCATCACCGGGCATGTGCTCAACGTCAGCGGCGGCTGGTATATGTAAGTGCTCAAATACTCACGATCGCTTAGTCGGCTCTCGGGCAGCGAATAGTATGTCAGCGGAAGGAGGTGACTAGTGCCTGATGGTTGGAGTGCTTGGCAGGACATCTCACAGGCGAAGGTTAAATACATGGATCACCCCGGCGTTTATCAGGTTAGACTTGTAGATGAGGACGGCAATCCTGTTCAGATTCCTCGCTTTACGGGCACGGATGAGGAGGGCCTGATCTACATTGGATCATCGGTTGATTTGGGCAGACGCCTTCGGGAGTTCGAGAGCACCGCAGAAAAACTTAAAGGTTACCACTCCGGTGCAGCTACATATTTATTGGCTCGCGTTAACTTTAAATATCGGCAGCATCCTTACTTAAACTTTAAACTTGAGTGTAGGGTCAAGCATTCTCCCAGGGCGGATAAATCTGTTCTGAGGAAGCAAGAAGCCATTCTGTTGGCGGACTACTTTTATAAGTATAATGAATTGCCACCTTCCAATGGTAATGTTCCCAAAAAGTGGGAAGATTTTAGTCAGGAGCTTGAGCGGCTTTGGGGGATGAAATAGGACCGCAAAACGCTGGCTAGGGGAAAGTTTATTTGCCTGCTTGCCTTCGAAAGATGGTGTACCTCAAGCTGTAACTACGGAGGACGCCCACCGGGTTTCTGATCACCACAGTATACCGACCGTCAATTTGGGCAGTGAAAAGGAAGTTACTCTGCCAGATTTGCCCGAAATCTCGGACCATTTTCCCGGCGGGATCTTGGATGTAAGCCACGATCGGAGATATTCCTGTGGCTCTTATCTCGCCCTGCACTTTTTCAAATCGGTTGAGCTCAATGGGAATTGATACAACGCGATCCCCTGGGAGATCTCCACTGATTGTGACTGGCTTGCTAGGAATCAGCGGCGGAGACTTCAGTTCAGTTAGCTCCGCTTGTAGCTTCGCCACAGTGTCTTTGGCTTGGCTCAGCTGTGTTGAGAGAGCTTTCTCATTTGCCTGGGATTCCCTTAGCTGTCTTTGCAGATTAGCGATAGTTTGTTGGGATTGGGAGAGCTGTGTCCGCAAAGTTGTTACGGTCTGCTGGGTTTCATCTAATTGCAACCTCGTCCTCCCGAGCTCTTCTGACTTCTGCCACAGTAGCACTCCGAGGAAAACAGCTATCGCGACCAAAATCCAGATAGCCAAAGTGGCAATATTTGGCCTGAGCGATCTTACCTCTCCCGAACTATGCTTCAATTTAGTTTGCTTTCTTCTCTCTCCAGCCTCGGTAAGCTTCCCACGCAAATTCTTCTCCGTTGTTTTCCCGAACCACCTAGCTTCCTTCCCGAAATCCTCCCCCGGACCATAGCTTGGCGATGGAAAACTCTTCTCACACTTGGCGCATCTCCATACGCGATAATGTTCATTGTAATAGACCTTCGAACTCCCGCAGAACGGGCACAACGGCCGCCCTCTTGGTTCCTTCGTTCCAGCCCAGTATTCGTCCTCTCTCTTGGGCACCGCTTTGATAAGTTCAGTTCACTTACGATTCACTTCATTATAAGCAGAAATATATCTGTGCGCAAGGTTTGGATACAAGTTTTAGGGCAACTTTGTCAGCAACAAGGATGAAGCGTCGCTCAGCAAAAAGAAATAGCAAACTTGCGAAAAGTGATGAACTTGTTAGGCTCCGAACTTGTCCAGCTTCAGGGCATGGGCCAGGGCCAGAGGCATTACCTCAACAGCGGGGAATCTCCCCAGTCCTCCTCTGGCACAGGCCCTCTCGCCGAACTCACTGACCTCATCGGGAAGGCACCAGCGGGAGTGCAAAAGTATCGGCACCGGGTGCCAACTATGAGCTCTCAGGGCCGCTGGGGTGGAATGGTCGCCGGTGACCAAGAGGACGTCGAGGTTCAGGCTCAGCACTCGTGGAAGTAGGGCGTCTACCTCCTCGATGATCCTCACCTTCCTTTCAAAGTCCCCATCCTCCCCGGCGGAATCCGTCCCCTTCACATGCAGGTAGAAATAGTCATGCTCCGGGTAATGCATCTTGAGGGTCTCGAACTCCTCCTCAATTTTCTGGCCGCTCTCCAGTACTTTCATTCCCACCAGCTTGGCCAGCCCCCGATACATGGGGTAGGCAGCGATCGCCGCCGGGTTAAGTTTGAAGACCTCGCTCATCGAGGGAAGGTGAGGCAGGGTGGAAAACCCCCTCAGGAGCACCATGTTGGCCGGGTGAGAGTCGGCCAGGATTTCCCTCGCCCGGGCCAGAAATTCGTTCACCAGCCGGACAGTTGACTCGGCCTGTGGCGAGAGGGGGGTAAGTGTGCGTGGCGGGAGACCGGTGACCTGGGGATCGGTGTCGGGGAGGTCGGGAGATAAATTATCTCCCCGGAGCACCAGGGCAAAGCGATGTTCCCTCACCGGCAGGACGAAGAGCTCCACCCCAGGGAGACTTATCTGACTTAGCTTCTGGCAGAGTTCGACGCATTTCTCCTGGGGTATTCTCCCCGCCCGGCGGTCGGCGACCAGCCCCTGCTCATCCACGGTACAGAAATTTCCCCTGGCGGCGAGGTCTCCATATCTTAGCTCGAAGCCTATCCCCAGGGCCTCGAGCACCCCCCTTCCAATGCGAAACCGAAGAGGATCGTAGCCGAAGAGGGCCAGATGTCCTGGGGCACTGCCCGGGGTGATTCCGGGCGAAACGGGGTCAATTAGGCCGCAAAGGCCCTCGCGAGCCAGACGGTCGAGGTTGGGGGTTTGGGCAGTTTCCAGTTCGGTTTTGCCCGTGTCCGGGTGAGGCAACCCTCCGAGGCCATCAACAACGAGGAGAACGACCTTCGTCGAGGTTTTCTTGGCCAGCTTCTTGAAGTCCTCAAGGGGGAGCATCTCAATAAAACAACTACGTTATCATTATTGTTGATTTGGAGCCGGTATTCAAGCCAAGCCCCCGAGGCTGCAAATTGGATGAGCTACTGGCTATAATAATTTTCGCTGACAATGGCCAAGGTCGGAGAATTCAAGGAACCTCTTCGGGGCCATCGGCTTGAGCTTGAGCTCGTGCCGGTAGAGGAGCTGAAAGTTGTCGAAGTACAGCGGAAGCCCTCGCCCTATCACGTGAAGCGTTTGATGGAATCACTCCGCAAGCTCGGCTTTCTGGTGCCGGTTATCGTCATCTCACGAGATGGGGAACGGGTGATCATTGATGGGCAGCACCGCTATCTGGCAGCTCGGGAGTTGGGGATAAAGGAATTGCCCTGTATCTTGGTCCCGGAGAAGCTTGCCTTTGACCTCATGGAGCTCAACGTGGAGAAGCAAATGTCCATCAAGGAGAAGGCGTATGTATCGCTCAATGTCTACCGCTGGTATTATGAGCTCGACGATGAGCGAGAGGAGACGGAACTTCAGGAAGCCATCGAATCAGCCCATTACGTCACCCTTGGGCTGGCCTATGAAAAGGAGCCCAAGCTTTTCGGCTCAGCCTACGAGAGCATTCTGCATCGGGTAGACCATTTCCTCTCCCTCCCCCTCAACGAGGCCCTGGAGAGGCGGCAGGGAAGGGCAGACCTTCTTCTCGAAGTGGCCAATTCGGTTCAGGAGGCAGTGGCCAAGGTTCGAGAACAAGGGGTAGATCATCCCCTCCTTCCCAAGGCGATCGTCTCCTTCGCCAGCCCGATCGGTCGCAAGAGGCTTATTCAGGAAAGCTATGAAGAGGTCCTGCATGCCCTGGGTGAAAACATCAAAAGGGTAATCAAGGATCCTGCGCTGTTCCTGGGCTATCGCTTTGAGGAAGAGGAGGAGCCTTAAAAAGGGTCTCCCACCCCTAAAGGGTTTCACAGTCTATCTAGGCCAATGCATCCTGGATTAAATCTATTCGCCGGACCTTTCTCCCCTCCATCTCCAC
The DNA here is from genome assembly GCA_965612975.1 of uncultured Dehalococcoidia bacterium. Classification (GTDB taxonomy): domain Bacteria; phylum Chloroflexota; class Dehalococcoidia; order SZUA-161; family SpSt-899; genus CAZYDA01. Next base: position 11,066 of record CBFDTP010000018.1, read on the forward strand.
CGCCACCACGTCAATGCGCGGGGGTAGTGAGGAAAGCTCCGGATGCCTCTTCAGGTAGAACTCGGCCAGCCTTGAGAGCTTCCTCTGCTTGGCCTTAGTGACCGATTCCTCCGGGGTACCGAAATCACGGGTGCTTCGGGTGCGAACCTCGATGAAGGCCAGGGCATCTTTATGCCGGGCCACGATGTCTATCTCGCCCAGCGGGCAGCGGAAGTTCGTCTCCAGGATATGGTAGCCTCTCTTCCGAAGATAATCCCGGGCCAATTTCTCGCCCAGAATTCCCAGCTCCCTGGGGCTGGGCTTCTCCGCCTGCTGAGGCGGACGGAACTTCTGCCAGAACTCCTTGAGCTTAGAGATCATCTTCCGGAGTTGTCAGAGTTCTGGCAACCGGCTCAAAGCTTCGGCGATGAATCGGACAGGGCCTTAAGCGCTTTAAGGCTGCCAGATGCTCCGGGGTGGCATAGCCTTTATTTCGGGCGAAGCCATAGCCGGGATAGCGGGCATCAAGTTCCTGCATCAGTCTATCCCGGTAAACCTTAGCCACGATCGAGGCACAGGCTATGGAGAGGGAGAGGCCATCTCCTTTGACGATGCTCTTATAGGGCACGCCGACTTCAGGGAGCTCCAGGGCATCGATGAGCAGGAAATCCGGCGGGGAGGGGAGGCTCTTTATGGCCTGGCACATGGCCAGTCGGGTGGCGGCTATGATGCCGGAGGCATCGATCACCTCCGGTGGGACCACCCCCAGCCCGATGGCCAGTGCTTCCCTCCGGATAAGCTCGGCCAGAACCTCTCGCTGGCGGGGGGTCAGTTCCTTGCTATCCCTCACCTCGGTGAGCCAGGAGGCCTGCCTCCACGGGGGGAGAATGACCGCCGCAGCCACCACTGGCCCGGCTAAAGGTCCCCGCCCCACCTCGTCCACCCCGGCCACGAGCCAATAGGCCTGGGCCCACAGCCTCATCTCCTCCTCAAAGCTCGGCGCCCTCTTCATCGAGAAAGCTCCTCAGGGTCTGGGCATTCATTACCGCAAATCCCTCGGCATCGTTATTGAAGTAAATATAAGCTGCCCTAAGGCCCTGGCAGAGTTGAGAGAGTTGCCCGGCCCAGCGTTTAAGTTCCTCATCGGTGTAGCACCCCCCGTACATCAGGGTGCTCCCATGGAAGCGCACATAGGCGAAGTCGGCGGTGGCCACCAGTGGAGTGGTGAGGCCGGGCATATCGAAAATGCAAAATCCAGCGCCATATTTTTCCAGAAGCTTGAAGACGCCTTCCTCAAGCCAGGACTCGTTGCGGAACTCGAACACGTGGAGCAGGCCCTTGGGGAGCAGGGAAAGGAATTCCTCCAGCACTCCCTCGCTTCGCTTCATGTTAGGGGGTAACTGGTAGAGGATGGGACCTAGCTTGTCCTCCAGCAGCCTTGCCCGGGACAGGAAGGTCTCCAGCGCCCCACCGACGTTGCGCAGCTTTTTAATATGGGTGATAAAGCGGCTCGCCTTCACGGCGAAGAGAAAGCCGGGAGGTGAACCCTCCCGCCAGTCGGAGAAGGCCTTCTCTGAGGGCAGACGATAGAAGCTGTTATTGAGCTCCACCGTGGGGAATGACTGGGAGTAAAACCCCAGCCACCTCGACTTGGGCAAATCCGAAGGATAGAAGACCTCTTTCCAGTGCTCATAGTGCCAGCCACTCGTCCCGATGTAGAACTTGGTCATCTGACAAAATTTTACCACGATAGGCCAGTGGAGGTAAGTCCCGAACCTGCTTTGACAGCGGGCAGGGAAATTGCTAAGCTTTCATTTGGGAAAGCTGCCATGGTGGAGATGAGCAAGCTGGTTTCCCTTTGCAAGCGTCGGGGCTTCGTATTCCCCTCCAGCGAGATATATGGGGGGCTCTCTTCCTGCTGGGACTTTGGCCCCCTGGGCGTGGAGCTGAAGAACAACATCAAGCGGGCCTGGTGGCAGAAGATGGTTCAGGAGAGGGAGGATGTGGTGGGGCTGGACTCCAGCATCCTGATGCATACCCAGACCTGGGTGGCCAGCGGGCACCTGGATTCCTTTGCCGACCCCCTGGTGGAGTGCAAAAGTTGCCATCTGAGATGGCGGGCAGACGAGGTGAAGGATGGGCGATGTCCCTCCTGCGGAGGCGAGCTCACCGAGCCCCGTCTCTTCAACCTGATGTTCAAGACCTTCATGGGACCGGTTGAAAACGAGGCGGCCGTGGTCTACCTGCGCCCGGAGACCGCCCAAGGCATGTTCGTCAACTTCCAGAACGTGCTCCGGGCCAGCCGGAAGAAGCTTCCCTTTGGTATCGCTCAAATTGGCAAGGCCTTCCGTAATGAGATCACCCCGGGGAACTTCATCTTCCGCACCCGGGAGTTCGAACAGATGGAGCTGGAGTACTTCGTTAAGCCGGGGGAGGACGAGAAGTGGTTTCAATACTGGCTTGAGGAGCGCCTCAACTGGTATGTAGAGCTGGGCATCAAAAGGGAGAACCTTCGGCTGAGGGAGCACCTGGGCAAGGAGCTGGCTCATTATGCCAAGGCCTGCTACGATATCGAGTACCGCTTCCCCATGGGCTGGGCCGAGCTGGAGGGAATAGCCAACCGCACTGACTTCGACCTCACTCAGCACAGTCAGCATAGTGGAGAAAATCTGAGCTACTTCGATGAGGAGACCGGGGAACGCTTCATCCCCTATGTCATCGAACCCTCGGCCGGGGTGGAGCGCTCTGCCCTGGCCTTCTTAACCGAGGCTTATGATGAGGAGGTGGATGAGAAGGGGGAGGTTCGGGTAGTCTTACGACTTCACTCCAAACTGGCTCCCGTTAAGGTGGCCGTGCTGCCTCTCAGCCGTAATGAAAAGCTGGTTCCCCCAGCGCGGGAGATAGCTGCCGAACTGCGCAAGGACTTCATGGTTCAGTACGATGATGCCCAGAGCATCGGGCGGAGGTATCGCCGCCAGGATGAAATCGGCACCCCGTTTTGCGTCACCATCGATTTCCAGTCGCTGGAGGACAATCAGGTAACCATCCGGGAGCGCGATTCCATGAAACAGATTCGCGTTCCGATCCCTGAACTCAAGAACACCCTGAGCGCCAAGCTGGAAGGAGAGGACTTCTCAGTGCTCCCTCCTGGAGGGAGCTATTGGCTGGGCTTCTAAACCCCTTCAAAACCATAGCTTGACCAAGGGTGCTGAAGCTATCTATAATGTTAATCGTTCGATTAGGAAAACTTCAAGAATATAGTACCCCGCAAAATTCTGAGAATTTTGCGGGGACCCCCAAATTTAAAAATTGAATTCACGGGGTCCCCAAAAATTCTCCGAATTTTTGGGGATGGCTATAAAATGAGGGTAATCGCCGGAGAGGCTAAAGGGCTTTCGCTCAAGGCAGTGAAGGGGCTCCGCCCGACATCGGAGCGGGTGCGGGCAGCGGTCTTTTCCGCTCTGGCTTCCCTTCCCACCGATTGGTCCCGAGTCCTGGACCTCTACGCCGGCACCGGGGCGATGGGGATAGAGGCCTTAAGCCGGGGAGCAGACTGGGCCGATTTTGTGGAGCAGAATCCTCGGTTTTGCGCTATAATTAAAGAGAACCTGAGTCGCACCGGCTTTGGTGAGCGAGCGAAGGTTTACTGTCTGGAAGTGAAAAAGGCTTTGTCCATCTTGAAGCAAAAGTATAGCCTGATCTTCTTGGATCCTCCCTACGATGATCCCTCTCTCCCGAGCATCTTAAATGCTTTGACCTTATCCGAGCTGGTCGGACCGGAGACGATCATCGTTGCGGAGCACTCTCCGCGGCTGGGTTTGGAAAGCCTCTACGGGGGCTTCGAGCTGATAAAAGATCTCCGTCATGGTGATGCTGCCGTTTCCATCTTTTGCTTTGGAGGTGAGAATTGATCACTGCCCTATATCCGGGAAGCTTCGATCCGGTGACCCATGGACACTTGGATATTGCCACCCGGGCATCGAAGATATTCGATCGGCTGATCATCGGGGTGTACGCTCGGCCACAAAAAGAACTCCTCTTCACCGTCGAGGAGAGGGTTAAGCTGATGGAGGAAGCCGTGGCCCATCTGCCAAATGTGGAGGTGAGGGCCTATTCCGGGCTGACGGTTGACTTCGCTCGTGCAGTTGGTGCCAAGGTCATCATCAGGGGCCTGCGCATGAGCGCTGATTTCGAGCTGGAGTTCGACATGGCCTTAATGAACAAGAAGCTGGCCGATGACGTGGAGACCCTCTGCATGATGACGGCGGCCCGGTACCAGTTCTTGAGTTCTAGCCTTCTTAAGGAGGTAGCTCAGCTTGGGGGCTGCTTGGAGGAGTTCGTTCCTAAACATGTGGCCGTCGCCCTGCGGAAGAAGTATTTTCCCCTGGCAGAGGTGAAGAGCACTTAAACCCCGGCCAGGATTACCGGGCTCAGCATTTCAGGCATAGCAAGATAAAATTTTAAGAAGGAGGGTTAAATGGCGTACAAGATCACCGAGGAGTGTATCAGTTGTGGTGCCTGCGAGGCCGAGTGCAAGAACGAGGCGATAAGCGAGGGGGAAACGATCTACGTGATAGACCCGGACAAGTGTACTGAGTGCGTTGGCTGGTTTGAGTCCTCCAAGTGCGCTGAGGTTTGCCCGGTGGATGCTTGTGTGCCAGACCCGGATCACCGCGAAACCCGTGAGGAACTCCTGGAGAAGTGGAAGAGGCTTCATCCGGGTGAGACACCGGCAGTGACCTAAGCTATAACATTTTTCAGAACTTCAAATTTAACCACACGAGCCCTGACCTAATATTAGTCAAGGAATTTGGGGAACGGTTAATTACAAGCTAAGGCCCCTTCTGCTGGTGAGGCTTTAGCGGGGAGGGTAGTGGGGAATTTCCACGGTGTGCGATGAAAGGATTGCTTCTTCTTTTTGACGGGAATGCCCTAATCCATCGGGCTTTCCACGCCTTACCTAATCTTACCACCAAGGATGGAGAGCCCACCGGGGCGCTTTATGGCTTTGTGAGCATGGTTCTCAAGGTGCTTCAGGAATTCAAGCCGAGCTACTGGGCGGTGGCCTTTGACCACCCCTCACCAACGTTTCGGCACGAAATCTTCCCCCAATATAAGGCCCAGCGTCCTAAAGCGCCTGATGAGCTTGCCCAGCAGATTCGGAAAATGCGTGAGCTGGTGAAGGCCTTCAACATCCCTTCGTTCGAGGTTCCTGGCTACGAGGCGGATGACATTCTGGGCACCCTGGCCAAGCAGGCCAGGGATAGGGGCATTCGGACGATCATCGTGACCGGTGATACGGATACCCTGCAGTTGGTCCGGGACGGGGTGGAGGTGCTCCTTCCGCGCCCAGGTCGGCCCTTCAGCGATACCCAGCTTTATGACGAAAAAGCGGTAAAGGAGAAATACGGGCTTTGGCCCTGGCAAATACCTGACCTGAAGGGCCTGAAGGGGGATCCCTCGGACAACATCCCAGGGGTTAGTGGAGTGGGGCAGAAAACGACCTTGAGGCTCATTCAGGGGTTTGGCAGCGTAGAGGAGATCTACCGCCGTCTGGACGAGGTGGAGCCACCCAAGTTACGCGAGATCCTGCGCCAGAACGAGAAGACGGCTAAAGAGGGCAAGGAGCTGGCCACCATCAAATCCGACGTTCCCATAACCCTCGACCTGGATTCCTGCCGTGTCAGCGGCTATGATCGGGAAAGGGTCAAGGAGCTGTTCCGAGAGTTCGAGTTCTTCAGCCTGCTGAACAAACTCCCGGAGACTATCGGACAGGAGGAGAGGATCTCCGCCAAGAGGGAGGTTGCCCCGGAGACACGCTATCAACTGGTGACTGATGCAGAGACCTTAGATGGCTTATTGGAGGAGCTGGCCAAGGCCGAGTGGCTGGTGATTGACACCGAGACCACCAGCCAGGATGCCCGGAAGGCTCAACTGGTAGGGCTCTCCCTCTCCACCCGACCGGGCAGAGCCTGGTATCTCCCCCTGGGGCATAAGTGGTCTGGTAACCTCGAGTCCTTCATGGTGAGGGAAAAGTTGGGGCCCTACCTTCGGGATGTCCACCTTCCAAAGATAGCCCACAATGGAAAATATGACTGGGCTGTTCTCCTGCGGCACGACCTGCCGCTTGAGAATCTAGCCTTCGACACCATGGTGGCAGCTTACCTCCTGGGGGAAAAGTCTCTGGGATTAAAGCAACTGGCCTTCGGCCGACTGGGCCTGGAGATGACCACCATTGACTCCCTCATCGGCTCAGGGAAAAAGCGCGTCTCCATGGCCGACCTACCCCCGGACAAGGTGGTGGATTATGCCTGTGCCGATGCCGATATAACCGGACGTTTAAAGGAGCTTCTGGAGAAGGAACTGAAGGAGAAGGACTTATGGCGGCTCTTCACCGAGGTGGAGATGCCCCTTCTTCCCGTTCTGCTGCGCATGGAGCTCAACGGGGTGGCCCTAGATCTCCCCTTGCTGCAGCAGATGTCTCAGAGGCTGAGTGAAACGTTGGGAGAGCTGGAGGCACAGATTTACAATGCGGTGGGGCACCAGTTCAACATAAACTCCCCCCGAGAGCTCAGTCAGGTTCTCTTCGAGGAATTGGGCCTGAAACGTTCGCGCAAGACCAAAACCGGCTATTCCACTGATGCCGCAGTGCTCGAGGGATTAAGGGGCGCTCACCCGGTCATCGAGCTCCTGCTGGAGTATCGCCAGCTCTCCAAGCTCAAATCAACTTATATCGATGCTCTCCCCTCGATGGTTGATCCGGAGACGGGGAGGGTTTACACCAATTTCAACCAGACGGCCACCGCCACCGGCCGGCTCTCCTCCTCCGAGCCGAATCTGCAGAACATCCCGGTGCGCGCCGATGGCGGGGTAAGGATAAGGGAGGCCTTCATTGCCCAGGGGGATGCCCTGCTCCTGGCAGCCGATTATTCCCAGGTGGAACTCCGGATTCTAGCCCACCTCTCTCAGGATCCGGGGCTGCTCGCTGCCTTTGCCCACGATGAAGATATTCACACCAACACGGCGGCCAAGGTTTTTGGAATCCCTCCCTCCGAGGTGACTCCAGAGATGAGGCGGGTGGCCAAGACGGTCAACTTCGGGGTGATCTACGGCATGAGCGACTATGGGTTAGAACAGGCCACTGGACTTTCGCGCCAGGAAGCAGCGGAGTTCATCAAGACCTATTTCGAGAAGTACCGCGGGGTAAAGGAGTACATCGAGGCGACCAAGAAGCAAGCTGCCGAGAAGGGCTATGTGCAGACCATTCTCGGTCGCCGGAGGTATATCCCGGAGATCCACTCCTCCAATGCTCAGGTGAGGCAGGCAGCCGAGCGGATGGCCATCAACATGCCGGTTCAGGGCAGCGCGGCGGACATCATCAAGCTGGCCATGATAAAGATTCAGCGCCGGATGGACGAGAAGGCCCTCCAATCCAAGCTCATTCTACAGGTTCACGATGAGCTCTTATTTGAAGTTCCGCCGGGGGAACTGGAGGTGGTGAAGCGTCTGGTGGAAGAGATTATGCCCCATGCCTTGGAGCTTAGTGTGCCTCTAAAGGTCGAGCTGAAAGTGGGCAAGAACTGGGGAGAGATGAGTTAAATCAGCCCATGAAAATCCTTGGGATGAAGGAAAGGGGGAGGATGACGGAGAAACTTCTTCTTACCCCAGAAGGTCTAGAAAAGCTTAAGGCGGAGCTGGAGTATTTACGCACGGTTCGCCGGCCGGAGGTGCTGCAAAGGCTTCAGAAGGCCAAGGAGCTGGCCGATACGGTGGATAATGCCGAGTACGAGGATGCAAAGCATGAGCAGGCCTTCGTCGAGGGGAGAATCCTCACCTTGGAGCGGATGATCAAGGACGCTCAGGTCATCTCCGCCGAGGAGGCCCCTGCGAAGTACGTTCGGCCAGGCTCCCGGGTTATCATCCTGGGCCCTGATGGGGAGAAAGAGCAGTATATCATAGTGGGAAAGGCGGAAGCCAATCCGAGCGAGGGGAAGATCTCGAACGAATCGCCACTGGGACAGGCCTTGCTCGGCCGCTATGTTGGCGAGGAAGTCGAGGTGCAAGCCCCCATGGGGACCTATAAGGTAAAGATCCTCGCTGTTGAGAAGACGGAGTAGTGAATAGGGAAGAAAGCTTAATTCGGGCTCGCCTGGCCAAGCTGGAAAAGCTCCGCAAGCTCGGCATTGATCCCTATCCTCCTCGCTATGACCGCACTCATTCCATCAACGAAGCCCGGGAGCTGCTCCTGCAAAAAGGCGAGGGTGAAGAAGTCTCCGTGGCCGGAAGGATCGTTGCCATTCGCCAGATGGGTAAAGCATCCTTCCTTGATCTCCGTGATGGCTCCGGCAAGATTCAGGTCTACCTTCGGCAGGACTCCCTGGGGCCGGAGCGCTATGAACTCCTGAAGACCCTCGACCTGGGGGATTTCCTGGGCGTGCGGGGCAAGCTTTTCCGAACCAAGACCGGGGAGATCACCATCCAGGCCTCGGACTTCACCATTCTCTCGAAGTCCCTTCGCCCTCTTCCGGAAAAGTGGCATGGCCTGGTCGACGTGGAAAAGCGCTATCGGCAAAGATACCTTGACCTGCTCTCCAATCCTAAGGTGAGGGAGATCTTCCTCACGCGCAGCCGCCTCATCAACGCCCTGCGTCACTTCCTGAGTCAGCGCGGCTTCGTGGAGGTGGAGACGCCGGTGCTCCAGCCGGTGGCCGCCGGGGCCCTGGCCCGTCCCTTTGCCACCTATCACCACGTCCTCGAGGAAACCCTGTACCTTAGAATTGCCCTCGAGCTTTACCTCAAGAGGCTGATCATCGGCGGATTGGACAAGGTTTATGAGATAGGACGGGTCTTTCGCAACGAAGGCCTTTCCACCGAGCACAATCCTGAGTTTACCCTGCTGGAGAGCTATGAGGCCTATGCCGATTATCAGGAAGTCATGCGCATGACGGAGGAGATGATCTTTTCCGCTGCCCAGGAGGTCCTTGGAGGTTCGCAGATTGAATTCGGAGGACACCAGATTGACCTTTCGCCTCCCTGGAGAAGGGTTACCCTGCGCCAGGCCATACTCGATGCCTGTGGAATAGACTTCGAGAAGTTCCCCGACGAGGACTCCCTGCGCCGGGAGATGGAGGCCAGAGGCATGGATACCCGGGGGATCAAAGGGCGCGGCAAGCTGATAGACAAGCTCCTCTCGAACTTCGTCGAACCCCATCTTATCCAACCCACCTTTGTGCTGGATTACCCGGTTGAGCTTTCTCCACTGGCCAAGCGAAAGCCGGGGGCGGAGCACCTAGTGGAGAGATTTGAGGCCTTCATCGGAGGGATGGAGATCGCCAACGCCTTCACCGAGCTCAATGACCCTCAGGATCAGCGCCGCAGATTTGAGGAGCAGGAGGCCCTGCGCCAGGTTCTGGGGGATGAGGAGGTGGAGCGAATAGACGAGGACTTCCTCATCGCTCTGGAGCACGGCATGCCGCCCACCGGGGGGCTGGGGGTGGGAATCGATCGGCTCACGATGCTCTTTACCGGTCAACAGTCCATCCGGGAGGTGATCCTCTTTCCCCTTCTGGTCCCGAAGAGGACTTAATCCTCGCTTACAAACTCCCAGCGCGAATATCAAGTTGTCTTAAAGCTAACGGTGGGTTAAAATAGGTCGAAGGCGAGGCCATGGCTTTTAAGATAGCTGATTTTCGGGATCTGATCCGGATTCTTGAAGAGAAGCCGGAGTGGCGCGGGGAACTGCGCCGCCTGCTACTCACAGATGAGCTCCTAGCATTGCCTGCGCTTGTTCGTGAGCTAGCCGAGGCACAGAAGAAAGCCGAAGAGAGACTGATGAGGTTAGAGCTTGCTGTGGAGGGTCTGACCAAGGAGGTTGATCGCCTGGCTCAGATTCAGGGGCAGATGGCCGATGACTTGGCCAAGATCAAGGGCAGCGAACTCGAGCGTCGTTACCGGGAAAAGGCCCCCCTTATCTGACATGGTTGTTCGGGGATATTCGCGGAAAGATAGGGGAAGATGCTTGACTTAAAGCTCCTGCGGGAAAATCCTGAACTTATCCGGGAGGCGCTTAAGATAAGGGGTGACGCCGGTCCGGTGGATAGGATTCTGGAGCTGGACGGGGAGCGGCGCCGGTATCTTCGGCAGGTGGAGGAGCTACGGGCCCGGCACAATGAGCTCAGCCGCCAGATAGGGCGAATGAAGGAGAAACCACCGGAACTCATCTCCGAGATGCGTCAGCTCAGCGGGCAGATCGAAGTCCTCAGCGATAAGGTCAAGCAGGTTGAGGAGGAGCTGAACGAACTCCTTCTGCAACTGCCCAACCTCCCCCATTCCTCTGTGCCCGCAGGTCTAACTGAGGAGGACAGCCCGGTTGTCCGCAGTTGGGGTGAGCCCCGACGGTTTGACTTCCCCCCACTCCCCCACTGGGAGCTGGGACAGAAATTGGGGATCATTGACTTTGAGCGAGGGGTGAAGCTCTCCGGCTCCCGCTTCTATGTGCTCCAAGGCCCGGGGGCCAAGCTCCAGCGGGCGCTAATTAACTTCATGCTGGACCTGCACACCCGGGAGCATGGTTATATGGAGATCTATCCCCCCTTCATGGTGAGGCGGGAGTGCATGGTCGGCTCGGGGAATCTTCCCAAGTTCGCCGATAACCTCTACCATGATGCTGAGGACGATTTCTGGTTTGTGCCCACAGCTGAGGTCCCGCTTACCAACCTTCACCGGGATGAAATCCTCGAGCCAGGAACGCTTCCCCTCTATTACGTGGCCTATACTGCCTGTTTCCGCCGAGAGAAGATGTCGGCCGGGAAGGATACCCGGGGAATAAAGCGAGGGCATCAGTTCGACAAGGTGGAATTATACAAGTTCACCGAGCCAGAGACCTCCAACGAGGAGCTGGAGAAGCTGGTGGCCGATGCCGAGGACGTCTGTCAGAGGCTAGGCCTTCCCTACCGGGTGAAGCTCCTCTGCACTGGGGAACTGGGCTTCGCGGCCACCAAGTCCTACGACATCGAGCTCTGGGCCCCCGGATGTGGGGAGTGGCTTGAAGTCAGCTCCTGTTCCAACTGCGGCGACTTTCAGGCCCGGCGGGCTAACATCCGCTACCGACCGGAACCGGGTGCCCGCCCCCGGTTCGTCCACACCCTCAACGGCTCCGGGGTGGCACTCCCCCGTCTGGTTATCGCCCTCCTGGAAAACTACCAGCAGGCCGACGGCAGCGTGATCATCCCGGAGATTCTGCGTCCTTACACGGGGTTTGAGGTTATCCGGCCGTTGGAGGGAAAGCGCCCTTAAGGTCATTCCTGACCACCTGGCGGAACCGGCCCCGGTCCCCTCTCCGGCAGGAGCAAGACTTTGGCCACCTTGCCCTCTTCCAGATCCACGCAGACGTAGAGCGAAGCTCCGGGGGGTGCAAACCCCTCCAAGTAAATGACAACCGCCGGGCCATCCCAGAAAAAGTCCTCCCCCTCGTACCTGAATCGGTGCACCCCTTTTATATCGTATTCCCGGCCCTCAAGGTATCTTTGCACCTCCGGGTCGGACAGGGCGATTTCAACCGCCTCCTGTGCTTCCTCCTTGGGGTACTCGGTTGAGAGGGTTCGGGTGGGTGGCGGGGTAGGGCTGGGCATCGGTGCGGGCGCCGGCGTGGGTGTAGGCACAACGGTAGGCGTGGGCGCGGGCACAGCTCCTTTGGCCAAGGGGCTGGGTGATGGCGTTGCTCTCTCGGCGAGCCCCCCCTCTTCTGAGGGTGCCTGCAATGGGGTGGCAGTGCTCTCCAGCGGGGCAGCGCTCCCGACGGTCACCGGGGGCTTCTTGGGCAGCATTAACCGGGGGATGGTCAGGCCCAGAACCAGCACCAGGCAGATGGAGACTCCGGCCACCAGCACCTGGCGGTGTCTTTGCCAGAACCCCACCAGCGCCTCAAACGGCGTCCGGCTCGCCGGCAGCTCCATTCCTCTGAGGCGAGCCAGAAAGCTGGGCGAAGGTTTGAGGCTTTCCCAGTAACGGGGGACCTCCTGCCTCAAGAGCGCCTGCAGCTCTTCGAATTTCTGAAGTTCCTGGCGGCAGCGCTCACATTCCTGAAGATGTTTTTCGAGAGCACGAAGTTCTCTCCCCTTCAGTCTACCCTCCAGGTAATCCGCCAGTTTCTCCCTTGCCTGACTGCATTTAGGTCTACGACCACTTCGTTTCATGGTCCTTCATCCCCCTCTAAATAAAGACGTAACATCCGGTAGGCCTCGCTCAGCATCCTTCTGATGGTTCCCGCCGGACGCTTCAGGGTCTGGGCTATTTCCTCAATGGATGCCTCCTCACCGTAGCGGAGCAGGATGACCAGCCGATGCAGCTCGGGCAGCCGGTCTATCGCCTGACGAAGATCAAGGCTTGTCCCCTCGCTCTCCGGGGTGGGAATGGACGAGGGGCTCTGCCCCAGCCTGGTCTGGGTGACCTGGCTTTCAAAGGACTTCTTCTCCCGCCGGCGCTGGCGCAGCAGGTCATGGGCGCGCGTCGCCACGATTCGACTCAGCCAGGAGTTGAAGGAGCTTTCTTCTCTCAGGTTTCTTAGCTTGCGGTAGATGGTGACGAAGGCCTCCTGAACCACATCCTCGGCATCGCTCTCGTTCCCCACGATGGCAAAGGCAATGCGATAGGCGCGGGGGGCATAGGCCTCCATGAGCTGGTCGAAGGCCTCGCGGTCCCCCGATCTGGCCCGCTGAATCAGGTTAGCTTCCTCTTGACTCAACTCTCTCAAGGCTTGCCAAATTATATCCTGAAGGCAGAACCGAGGGCAAGCGAGCAGAAGAGGAGGCAAAAGCGTCTTTTATATGGAGCTTGACTAAAAATTCAAGAATGAAATGAAGCGAGAGACTGAGGAGGGAGTCATGAAAACCGGAAGACTTGCTTTAGCGCTGATGCTGGTTTTAGCGTTGCTGGCCTCCATCATCCCCGGCTGTGTGCCTCAGGTTAAGGCGGTAAATTATGTGGCGGTGGCCCCCCGGACCCTGCACGCGGGCGAGAGGGAAGCCATCTCCTTCACCCTGCTCGGCCCCCATGGTGAGCCGGCCGCGGGTAAGGTGGAGGTGGCTCTAGTTCAGGGCAGCACCCGAATTGCCTCAGCTTCGAGCTGGATTAACGGCAAAGGCCAGGTGGAATTCGAAATCCCCGCCTGGGCACCCCGGGGCGAGTATGAACTTTATGTCAAGGGAACCAGCTTTGAGGACAAGGCAACGGTAAGCGTGGACAAGAGCCTGCTCTGCTTCCTAGAGACCGACAAACCGATCTACAAGCCGGGCCAGACCGTCCACATCCGGATCATCACCCTCAATTCTGAGCTTAAGCCCAGGAGCGAGCGCGTCCTGGTGGAGGTTTTGGATGCCGAGGGAATTAAGGTCTTTCGGAAAACGGTCCAGACCGATGAGTATGGCCTGGCCTCGCTGGACCTGCCGCTCTCCCAGGAGCCCAACCTGGGGGTCTGGAAGATAAGCGCCCAGGTGGCTGAATTCCACACCGAGCTCGATGTGAGGGTGGAGAAATACGTGCTGCCGAAGTACGAGGTCAAGCTGGATCTGCCCCGAGAGTGGTTTCTGGTCAGTGAGCCCATCAAGGGCAAGGTAAGAGCCGAATATAGCTTCGGCAAGCCGGTCAAGGGCGAGCTTGTGGTGAAGGGCATGAGGTACGTTGGGAAGTGGGAGGAGTATGCCACCCTGAGCAAGCCGATAGATGGCGAGGCCGAGTTTGAGCTTCCTCCGGCGAGGTGGGTGGCCGGTGTCCCCGCTGCCAGAGGGATGGGCAACCTCATGCTGGAGGTCGTGGTTCGAGAAAAGGCCACCGGATATGAGGAGAAGACCACCCGGCTCCTCACCGTGGCCCAAACTCCTCTCAGCATCCAGCTCATTCCCGAAGGCCCGGTCTTTAAGCCCTCCCTTCCCTTCAGCCTTCTGCTGATCACCGAGACCCCTGACAATCAGCCAAGGGAAGCCGAGGTCAGCCTTGAGCTCACTTACCTTGACGAAGGCCTTAAGAAGATAAGCAGCGAGAGAAAGGACGTTCGAACCGAGAAAGGAAAGGCTCTCATCACCATAACCCCTCCCAAGGGG
>CBFDTP010000019.1:0-24696 GCA_965612975.1 uncultured Dehalococcoidia bacterium
GCTCGGAGATGTGTATAAGAGACAGGGGGATCATGCTTCAGGCCCCATTGGTCGTTAATTAAGCTGGCACCGGCAGCGAGTGCCTGACGGGCCACCTCATACTTATAAGTATCAATGCTCAGCGGAACGGAGATCTCGGCTGCCAGCCGCTCGATCACCGGCACCACCCGCTTGATTTCTTCCTGAACTGCGATGGAGGCTGAGCCAGGTCGGGTGGATTCACCCCCAATATCTAAGATGTCCGCCCCCTCAGCCACGAAACGCCTTGCCCGATCAAGCGCTGCCCTGGGATCAGCTACCCCATCCCCGGCGAAGGAATCCGGCGAGAGGTTGACGATGCCCATGACATAAGTGCGCTCTCCCCAGCGAAACTCTGCTCGACCACAGCGGGTAATGCCTAGAGGCCTCACAACCTTCATTTTAGCATGCCTCTCGCTCTCCCGGTAGGCTTTGAGTTTTCCCGCCATTGGGGCTATGATAGATTTAAGTGAACCCCACAAAATCCAAAGATTTTGTGGGGACCCCAAATTCAATTTAAAATTTAACGGGGTCCCCAAAAATTCTTCGAATTTTTGGGGTGAAAGTCATGCACCTGAAGAATATCGAGGCCATGTATCGGGCAGTGGAGGAGGGGGAGGGCTTTGATGTTATAGTGGTCGTCTCGCCCTCGAAGGCCCAGGCTGAGTACTGGCAGCGCCGGCTGGAGGGCTCTCGTGGCGCGGTCATTGGCCCCAAAACCAAGGTGTTCTCCCTGGAGGAGGACTGGCCTGGAGGCGCCGGACAGCTCCTGGGAACGCTTTACGCCTGGAGAAAGCTGGAGAGGTATGGCTTGGATGATCTTCTCGCTCGGGGAGGAAGAGTTGCCATCTATCATACGGCAGGAAAGGGAATGCGGCTTTCCCCCCTACAGTTGGCCGAAGGCGGGGATAAGTCGGCCGTAAAGCTTCCCCGGCTGATAAAGATAGCGGGCAAGGAGACCCCCCTCACTATCCTCGAGGCGGTCATCTTCCAAACGGGAATATTCGCCTCCTCTCGCGAGGGGCGGCTCTGCGTCTTTTGGGGTGATCAGATATTCATCCCGGAGAAGGGCCCCGATTTTGCCGGCAACTGTCAAGCAGAGATTTTTGACCTTCGACAAGAGCTACCGGAGGGGGAAGAAGAATGGCGGAGGAACTGGCAGAGCTATGGCTTGCTCCTCCCGCGAGAAAATGGCGAGGTGCTCCAGCGAGAGAAGCAAACCTGGGAGCAAATAAGACAGCTCAAGGAGAAGGGATTCATTCAGCCCGATTCTTCCGGGAAGCTCACCCTGGGCAAGAGCTTGGGCTCCTTTAGCCTTTCCCCTTCGCTCCTTGAGGCTTTGCTGGAGGAATTTCAGCCAGAGTTGGAGGAGAAGCGTGGTAAGCTGGATACCGATCCCCACCTCTGGATGCCGCTCAGCTCAAGCCGAGAGGACTTCATTTGCTCCGGTGGAGACCCCGCCCTCTGGGAGAGGATAAATCGCTTCAAGGAAAAATTCGCTGCCCGGGAAGGGCACCTGAGGTTCCTGGTGGACAAGGATCTCGGGGCAAACACCTTCTGGTGGGACTTTGGTCAGCTCCGGTTTTACTACCAGAACTTGCTCCGCCTGCTCGATGACTCCTATGAGGGGGAGTGCCTCAGGAAATTCTTCAACCTGGACAAAGCCTGGATAAGGAAGCTTAGGTCGAAGGACTTAGAGGTCGAGGATAGCATTCTGCTGGGCTCTCCGGTTAAAGGGCGGGTGGTGAGAAGTCTGCTTTTCCAGACCCGAGCCGATGACCTGGAGGTCTCAGGGGCGGTGGTCATCGACAGCCGGATAACGAAGGGAAAGCTAAAGAACTCCCTGGTCTACAACTGCATCGAGCTGGAGGAATTGAGCCTTCAACCCGGAGAGGTACTGGCTGACGTGTTCCTTCCCCAAGGTCGGGTGCGGATGAGGACCGAGCTGGAACGGGACGGGAAGAGCGACTGGAAGGTAAAGCTTCCTGGGAATCCTTATCCCTATGAAGAGCTATATCTGATTGCCAAGGAAGAGGCCCAAGGGATACCGACCACGAGGAGGCAGTGGGAGGTCTACTACCAAAACCGGAAGGTTATCACGGAATTGGTGAACAGGCTGCGGAGAGGATTTATCAAGCCACGTAGCGACAACCTGGTCGAGCTGGTCTGGGGAGGGGACTACCTGGAGCACTTCAAAGGGCTCAAGCCCACAGGAAGGAGAATCGGCGAATCGTGGGAATGTTCGGCCCATCCCCTGCATCCTTCCCTGATTAAGGTCAAAGAAGGCCTGGAGATCCCTCTCCCACACCTCATAAACCTCATGCCTGAAGATGTCCTGGGATCGGCCATCGCTCAGGAATTCAAGGGGGAGCTCCCCATCTTGGTTAAGCTCATTGATGCCCGGGAGAATCTCTCGGTTCAAGTTCATCCCTCGGATGAGAAGGCCAAGGAACTTGGTGAAATTCAGCCAGGGAAGAACGAGGCTTGGCTCATTCTCAAGGCCGAGCCAGACGCTGTGCTCTACCTGGGCTTTAAGGGAGAGGTTAATCGGGAAGAATTCGAGAAAGATCTTTACTTAAGCAGGGTGAACATCGCTGAGAAATACCTCAATGCCATCCCGGTTAAGGCCGACGAGGTATTCTTCAATCCAGCGGGAACGATTCACGCCATCGGGAAGGGTCTGGTGCTGGCTGAGATCCAGCAGACCTCCGGGATAACCTACCGAGTTTGGGACTGGAACCGCCACCCTCAGCGGCCACTGCACATAGAAAAGGCCTTGAAAGCCCTAAATTTCGAGCCGTCCACTGCGGCTGATTTCCGCCGTCATCCTCGAAGAATAGGTGCTCAGGAGGAGGAGCTCATCTCGACGCTTTACTTCTCGGTCAATCGCTTAAACCTTGACCCAGGTATGGAGCTGGTTCAACGGTCAGGCGGGAGCTTTCAGGTGCTCACCTGTCTCGATGGGAAGGTGCGGTTAGAAGGGGAGGAATCAGTGGAATATCTCGGTCGGGGAGAATCCCTGCTTGTTCCGGCGAGTTTGGAGAAGTACAAAATAGTCCCGCTGGAGAAGTCTCGGCTCCTGAAGTCCTTCCTGATCACGCCACAGCAGATAAACCCGGTGATCTTTCAAACCTACGACGTGCGCGCCATAGCTGACGTAGACCTCCCTGATCGGGTGGTCTACTACTTGGGAAAGGGGTATGGGACCTACCTGCGAAGAATAAATGAGGCTTCCTCGGGACAGCTTTGGGTAGTGGTCGGCGGTGGGGTAAGACTCAGCACTGAGCGAATGCGTCGGGCTTTAATAAAAGGCCTGCTCTCCTCCGGGGTGAACGTCTATGACATCGGAATTTCCTCCACCCCGGAGCTCTACTTTGCCATCCCCTATCTAGGGGCCAATGGCGGCATTAACATAACTGCCAGTCACAACGAGGCCGAATACAATGGCTTAAAACAGGTGATAAAGGACAAGGACGGGTTTATCACCAGCATCACTGCCGAACAGATGCTCGAGCTAAAGGCCACCATTTTAAAAGGGGATTTCCTCCAGGGGGAGGGGAGGTTGATAAGGGTTGAAGAAGGAGAGATCGCGCGATATCACAATGAGCTGGTAAAGGCCAACCTCAGGTTGGGGAGGGAGATCTGGATCTATCTCCGAGAAAAGTGGCAGGACAAGGGGCTAAAGGCCCTGCTGGACCTCCTAGCCAGCCTGGAGTTCCCCGAGGAGATGAGCCTGCTGGAGTGGGAGAAGATCAGGGCTCGGCTTGGGCTCCCTCCGGAGTTCGAGCCGCCTGAGCTGGCCATAAAACACCCCTTTAAAGGAATGAAGGTGGTAATTGACTTCGGGAATGGCTCCACCTGGCGAACCAAGCAGGTATACCAAGACCTCGGCGCTGAGGTGGTGGCCCTGAACGAGGAGCCCGATGGTTCCTTCCCCGCTCACATCCCCGACCCCATAAAGGCCAGATACCGTCGGCAGCTTGAGGAGAAGGTGCTCGAAGTGGCCCGTGAAGAGGAGGAAAAATCTCGCCGTCTTTCGGGGTATGTCAAGAAGGAGGTGGTGGGCTTCGGACATGACGAGGACGGTGATCGGGTAATTTACGTGCGCTCCGATGGGAGGGTGGTGGAGGGAGACCGCACCCTGGCCATCCAGGCAAAGCAGCTAATCGAGGAGCATCGGCGAAAGGGCCGTCCCGGGCGACCCCGATTCCTGGGCGAGGTCAAGTTCTCCCGAATAGCTGAGGAATTCATCACCCAGCAGGGCGGAGAGTATATCATGAGTCCCACCGGCTTTGCCTTCATCAAGCAAGGAACGAAGAAATTGTATCAGGCCATAAAACAAGGCCTTCCCGAGGTTGAGCTCTTTGGCCGAAGGCTTAACCTCTCCCAAAACAGGGAACCGATAGCGCTGGCCGCCGAGCTTTCCGGGCATCAGATGTCAGGGCACGAGGAGAACTGGATCTTCGATGATGCCACCCTGGCAGCCACCAAGGTCTTGGGCACCATCGCCAGAGCCTTGCGGAGGGGTCAAAACTTCATTGACCTGGATGAGGAAATCCCCCGCTACCCCGTCTCGCCAGAGATAAACATCCGGCTACCCACCAACGTGTTAAGCGAGAAGCAGGAGGTGGTTGATGAAGTGGTGAAGGTTTTTCGAAAAAGGGGATATCCCATTGATACCATCGATGGAGGGCTGATCAAGTGGCTAGATGAGCAGGGGGAGTGGCTGGGGCAGGCCCTCGTACGCAAATCCAATACCCAGCCGATGCTGATCTGCCGGATAGAGGGGAGGGATGAGCAAGCCAAGGCCAGAATAGAACAAGAATTCTTCCAGGTATTGGGCCAGGTTTCCACCGCGGCCATCCCCAAGCTCGACCTAGCATCAGATGATTATGTCCGCCGGGTGCTTCAGGGTGTTGACCAGGGTGAACTTGAACACGGAGACTAAAAGTGTTATACTGCCTGACGGTGTGTACGGTAGCTTAAAACCCTGGGAGGTAAAATGAGCGAAGTTGCCATCATTGGGGTGGGTCAAACTGCCTTCGTACGCCGCTGCGGGGTTTCCATTCAGGAGCTTTGTTTCGAGGCGTTTAAGGAGGCCATGGAAGACGCTGGCATCTCACCGCGAGACATAGATGGCTCAATCATCTGCTCCGCTCCAGAGTATGACAAACAACGCAGCCCGGCCGGCGTGATTTCGGAGTATTTAGGACTGACCCCCAGGCCGACCTTTTATTGTGAAAGCATTTGCTCCTCTAGCAGCACCGGATTAAAGGTTGCCTATTCCCTTATTAAGTCCAGCCTTCACGACACCATAGCCGTCATCGGTTTTCAGAAAATGTCGGAGATAAGCTCGGCCGATGTTCAGGAACGGATGGGGCGCGGGGCAGACATCATGTGGGAATCTCCCTTCGGCACCATGATGCCAGCCTATTATGCTATGTTTGCCCGGGCCTACATGGAGGAGTACGGGCTGACTGAAGAGCAACTGGCTCAAGTCAGGGTGAAGAACGCCAAGTATGCTACGTTAAACCCCAAGGCCGCCTACCGCAAGGAAGTGACCCTGGAGGACGTATTAAACTCCCGGGTAATCGCCTCACCCCTCAAGATGCTTGACTGCTGTGCCAATGCCGATGGAGCTTCCTGCCTCATAGTGGCCTCGGAGGAGAAGGCTAAAAGGGCCAGGAGCAAGCCGGTCTGGATCGCTGGCATAGGGGCTGGCTCGAGCTCGGTGAACATGGCTCGCCGCGATTCAATGACGAGCTTCATCTGCGCTCGTGAGGCAGCTCGACAGGCCTATGAGATGGCCGGCGTAGGGCCTGAGGATATCGATGTTGCTGAGGTCCACGACTGCTTCACCATTGCTGAGATCATGGCCTATGGAGACCTGGGCTTCTGCAAGCCAGGGGAGGGAGGAAAGCTGATCCAAGATAAGGCGACCTACATCGGGGGCAAGATCCCGGTCAACGTAGATGGGGGACTTCTGTCCAAGGGACATCCCATCGGCGCTACCGGTGGCTCACAGATAAGGACCATCGTCAAACAGCTTCGTGGGGAGGCGGGGCCGGTGCAGGTCGAGGGAGCTAAGGTAGGGCTGGTTCACAACATTGGTGGCGTGGGCCTTTATGGCAACGTAACTATCCTGAGGAGGTAAAAGTGGGATTCGAGAAATTTGGCAAGGTAGGCTTTGTCTCCGAGACCAAAGCTGCTGATTTTGTGAACTACCTAGAGCAGGGTAAGCTCATGGTTACCCGCTGCAAGAAATGCGGCACCGTCTTCTCACCACCCAAGATGGATTGCAGTGAGTGCCTCTCCAGTGAAGTGGAGTGGGTGGAGGTGAAAGGAAAGGGTAAGCTCATCAGCTACACCATCCTGCAGTTTGCCCCCACTGGCTTTGAGGATGACCTACCTTACACTCTAGGGCTGGTAGAATTCAACGGGGGCCTCCGCATCTTCGGACGCTTGAGCAAGGATATCCCTCCAGAAGAGCTTCGCGTGGGCCTAGAGGTAAAGCCAGTTGCGGTGAAAATCTCTCCCGACCGAATTTCCTACGAATTCCAGAAGGCCTGAACTCTTCAAAACCATGAAGGTGCTAGAGGAACTACAGAGCTTCGCCCCAGAAAAGGAAACTGCGCTTACAATTGGGGTCTTCGACGGGGTTCACCTAGGGCACCAACATCTTCTGAAGAAGCTCATCGAACAAGCCACCCGAGAAGAACTTATGCCTGGCGTGGTTACCTTTGACCGCCACCCGGAGGAGGTGCTCTCCCCAGACAAGAAGTTGATTTACCTCACCGACTTGGAGCAGCGTAAGGAACTCATCCGGGCTTCCGGCATCCCGCTCATCGTTACCCTTTCCTTTACCCCGGAGCTTTCCCAGCTTACCGCTCGGGAGTTTATCCAGCTATTGCGGGAATACCTTAAACTTCGGTTGCTGGTCATGGGGCCGGACTTCGCCCTGGGCCGTAACCGAGAGGGAAACTTGGAGACCCTCCGAGCTCTGGGCCGGGAGCTCGGCTTTAAGGTTCTTCCTGTGCCCCCATTTGAAATCGAGGGAGAAGTGGTGCGGAGCACCCTCATCCGCCAGGCCCTTGTTCACGGTGAGCTTAAGAAGGTAGCCAAGCTCCTGGGGAGGAATTTCACCCTCAGGGGAAAGGTAGTGCCTGGGGCAGATCGGGGCAAGGAATTGGGCTTTCCCACGGCGAACATCTGGCCCAATTCCCTCAAGGTCTTGCCGCCTGACGGAGTCTATGCCACTCGAGTTCGGGTGGGCGAGAAGATGTTCCCCTCGGTGACCAATATCGGGGTCCGACCTACATTTGGGGGCGGTGAGAGGTGGATAGAGGTTCATATTCCCGACTTTCAGGGAGACCTCTATGGAAAGAAGCTGAGCCTCGAGTTTGTGGAGCGGCTGCGTGGTGAACTGCGTTTCGCCACCCCCGAGGACCTCAAGAGCCAAATTGCAAAGGATGTAAGTAAAGCACAAACCATCATCGAGAAGGAGGATTTAAATGTCGGAATGGCGTGAATTTCCCGGTGGAGTCTATAAGTCGAAACCGGATCTGTATCGGGAACTTCAGGAACGACGCGAGCGAATGCTAAGGTTGGGAGATCAAAAGATCCTGGAAAGGCGTCGTCAGGCAGGGCAGCTCAATGCTCGCGAGAGGCTGGAGTATCTCTTCGACGGTGGCGAGTACATGGAAATAGGGATGCATGTGAGGCATCGCACCATTCATTTCGGAATGGATAAGGCCTGGGTACCGGCTGAGGGAGTGATCACCGCCTTTGGAAAGGTAAACGGCCGTTGGGTGGTAGCCTTCTCCGAGGACTTCTCCTCCATGGCCGGAACTTTTGGAGAGTATCATGGAAGAAAGGAGACCTATGCCATTCAGTTCGCCATGGAGAAGGGGTGGCCGGTGATAGGCATAAATGATTCTGGAGGGGCTAGGTTGCAGGAGGGCATGGATACCCTGGAAGCTTATGGCTGGCTGTTCCGAACACAGGACCTGGCCTCCGGAGTGATACCCCAGATAGCCTTATTGCTGGGCCCCTGTATGGGTGGGCAGGCCTACCATCCAATAATGCAGGACTTCCTCATCCAGGCGAGGAATACCGGCTTCATGGGCATTGCTGGCCCAGCCTTTGTCAAGACGCAAATCGGCGAGGAGATCAGCCTGGAGGAGCTCTCTGGCTGGAGAGCCCACGCTGTTAAGTCAGGACAGACACACATAGTGGCTGAGGATGACAAGGATGCCATAGATAAGGCTAAGGAACTCCTGTCCTTCTTTCCCTCCAACAACCGGGAGAAGCCTCCGAGGATAAAGACCGAGGATCCACCGGATCGCATCGTGGAGGAGTTAGACGATATCGTTCCGGACGAGCCCTTTAAGCCCTTTGACATGAAGAAGCTCATAAGGGCCGTGGTGGACGATGGCTATTTCTTTGAAACCATGGAACTTTACGCCAAGAACCTGATCACCGGCTTCGCGCGCTTTAACGGTCGCCCGGTGGGGATCGTGGCCAACCAGCCATCCTGGGCAGCGGGGATGTTAGACGTTGACGCTTCCGACAAGGGAGCCCGTTTCATTCGCTTCTGCGACCTCTTCAACATTCCGCTGGTGACCTTTGTAGACTGCCCTGGATATGTAATCGGCTCCCAGGCAGATTGGGCCGGGATCCTGCGTCACGGGGCCAAGATGCTCTATGCCTGGTCTGATGCCACTGTTCCGCTGATCTCCGTCATTGTGAGGAAGTCATATGCCGGGGCTCACTATGGGATGCTAGACAAGAGCATCGGAGCCGATTTCGTGTTTGCCTGGCCCACTGCCCGTGTCACCATCGTGGGGGCCAATACCGCCGCCAGCGTCATCTTTGCCCGGGAGATAAAGCAAGCGGAGAATCCGGAAGAGGTGATGAAGAGGCGAATCAGGGAATATAGCGAGATCTATGAGAATCCCTGGGTAGGGGCAGAGCGTGGGTACATTGATGATGTGATCATGCCCCACGACACCCGCAAGTACATCAACCAAGCGCTGGACCTTCTGGAAAACAAGTTCGTTACCCCGGGAACCTGCCCCTGGAAGGTCTGGAGGAAGTATTCCAACATTAATCTGTAAAATCATCCTTCACAGGAGGAGATGAGAGATGGCAAAAGAAGTGGTGGAAGCACCTATCGTGGGAAAAATTCTCCGAGTCCACGTGCAGAGCGGAGATAAAATAGAGGAAGGAGACGTTATCTGCGAGATAGAGTCGATGAAGATGGAAAACCCCATCCTGGCCCCTGTTTCGGGGACGGTAAATGAGGTCAGCATCTCACCTGGACAAACGGTCAAGGTCGGCGAAGTCATAGCCGTCATCGAGTATTAAGCACTGAAGGATTTGTATGGTAGATTGGGCTCTGGCCACCAAGATCGCTGGGGCAGGATTTGGCATCGTTTTTCTGGTTTTGATAATCCTGGCCATGGTGTTATGTGGGGTGAGTCGATTAATTCAATCTCTAAGGAGGGGGAAAGAGGGCCAGGCCCAGCAACCGCGAGGTAAGTAAATGGGCCCCTTAATCGGCGGCGGTTTCATCTCCTTCTTCACTGGTGGACCTTTCCCTGGAAGCTATGTAGTGGCCTTCCTGATAGGCTGCTTCTTTGTTTATATGGGGATCGTCAAGAAGTGGGAGCCTTTGCTCCTTGTGCCCATCGGCTTCTGCATGATAGTGGTAAACCTCTTCCCTCCACTTTTCCACGCTCAGCTTTACATCGAGTCTCCCACCGAGGGAACTGTTACAGTGGTAAACGTGCACCCCATTAAGGGAGAGGTGCTGGAGATTGAAAAGGAGCAACTCCTCCTTAAGATAAGGGAACCAGATGGGGGAATCGTCGAGATAAAAGCCCCCACCAGTGGCGAGTTGGCAAAAGAGGACCTTTTGGTAAAGGTAGGTGATCAGGTCTACCCGCGGGATCAATTGCTCAAGCTGGAGAATGTCTCCATCCTGCAAAGTGGAGCCGAGGGAACCGAACTCTTCTCCCGGATCTTCCAAGGTGGTATCCTTACCGAGATCATCCCCCTGCTCATCTTCCTCGGTCTGGGAGCGCTCACTGACTTTGGGCCTTTGCTGGCTAACCCCAAGACACTTATCCTGGGAGCGGCCGCCCAATTCGGGGTATACTTCGTCTTCTTCATGGCCCTGCTCTGTGGTTTTGACATAAAGGAGGCCTGCAGCATCGGCATAATTGGGGGAGCCGATGGGCCAACGACGGTCTATCTAACGGCGAAACTGGCTCCACACCTTCTGGCGGCCACTGCCCCGGCAGCTTACTCCTATATGGCCATGGTGCCCCTTATCCAGCCACCGGTCATCCGAGCCCTCACCAGCAAGAAAGAAAGGGCCATTTATATGAAGCCCCAGCTTCGGGAGGTCTCTGCCCGGGAAAGAATCCTCTTCCCCTTGATTGCTGCGGTGGTGATCATCTGGCTGGTGCCTCGAGCTGCACCGCTTATCGGAGCCTTGATGTTCGGAAACCTTCTGCGCGAGTGTGGGGTGACTGAGAGGCTCTCAAGAACGGCGGGGGAGGCCTTCATCGACATCTTAACTATCCTCCTGGGCATGGCCATCGGTGGCTCGATGACCGCGGAGAACTTCTTGCGTCCCCAAACGGTAATGGTCTTTGGCCTAGGCATCATAGCCTTCGCCACAGCCACCGCATTCGGGGTTCTCATCGCCAAGGTCATGAACCTTTTCCTCAAGGAGAAAATCAATCCCATGATCGGAGCAGCGGGAGTTTCTGCCGTGCCCATGTCAGCCAGGGTAGTCCAGGTAATGGGGCAGAAGGCCAACCCTAGGAATTTTCTGCTGATGCATGCCATGGGTCCCAACGTGGCTGGCGTTATCGGCACCATGGTGGCTGCCGGGACATTCCTTCGCTTCGTGGGTTAACCGATAAAATTTTTGGAAGGGGGAGAGATGCCGATAACCTATGAGAAGAGCGAGCACATCGTTACGCTGACCATTAACCGACCGGAGGCGCTCAATGCCTTCGACCCGGAGACCTTCTCCGAGATGAGCGCTGCCCTGGAAAGCTTCCGCGATGATCCGGATGCCTGGGTGGCGATAATCACCGGGGTGGGGCAAAAGTCCTTCTCCGCCGGAGCAGACCTGCGGAAGATGATCCCGGCCATAGCGGAGGGTTATCTGCCACCTCCTTCAATCGTTCGAGGGCTAAGCATCTTCAAACCACTTATTGCCGCGGTCAATGGAATGGCGCTCGGCGGCGGACTGGAGTTCATTCTGGCCTGTGACCTGCGGATCGCGGCCGAAAATGCCACCTTTGGAAACCCCGAGGTGAGATGGGCCATCATCCCCGGCTGGGGGGCAACTCAGAGGCTTCCCCGGGCCATTCCCTGGGCCAAGGCCGCTGAGCTCATCCTGATGGGCAACATCATCGATGCCCAGGAGGCCTACCGGATCGGGCTGGTGAACAAGGTGGTTCCTCAATCAGAACTCCTGCCCACCGCCCGAGAATGGGCCAGCAAGATCTGCGAAAATGGGCCACTGGCAGTTCAGGCAGCTAAAGAGGCCATGGTTCGAGGCCTCAACATGAGTCTGGACGATGGCCTCGCCCTGGAAAAGCTCCTCTTCCAGAACATCTTCGGCACCGAAGATGCTAAGGAGGGATTGAAGGCCTTCGCCGAGAAGAGAAAGCCACAGTACCGGGGCAAATAGAAATCTTCGGGAGGGAAGCATGGATGCCAGAGACCCGGTAATCATCGAGGGAGTGAGAACTCCTATCGGGGCTTTCGGAGGCTCCTTAAGGGATATTGAGGTGGTAGAGCTCGGACGAGTCGTGATCAAGGAGGTCCTGAAGCGCGCCGGCCTTCGACCCTTCGTCTCCGATGAGCTTAGGGAACTCCGACCCAGTATCCTTCAAGGGGTGGAGCGGAGCGAGATCGAGGCCAAACATACGGATTGGGATGAAGGTCTTAAGCCGATTCAAATAGATGAAGTTATAATGGGACACGTGCTTCAGGGAGGCCAAGGCCAGAATACTGCTCGCCAGGCAGCCATTAGGGCTGGCATACCACAGGAAGTCCCGGCCTTCACCGTAAATAAGGTATGTGCTTCGGGCATGAAGCCTATTGCACTGGCCTGTCAGGCGATAAGGTCCGGCGATGCCGAAGCCATCATAGCTGGGGGGATGGAATGTATGAGCCATACGCCCTATGCCCTCCCGAAAGCTCGATGGGGATACCGCATGGACATAGGAGCGAAGGCTGAGGCCTTAGATATGATGGTCTACGACGGGCTTTATGAGATATTCTACGATTATCACATGGGAGTTACTGCGGAAAACATTGCCCGAGAGTATAACATCTCCCGAAGAGAACAGGATGAGGTGGGGGCGGAGAGCCACCACCGGGCTTTACGAGCCATAAGAGAGGGCATCTTCAAGCAGGAGATCGTGCCGGTAGAGATCCCGCAGCGGAAAGGCCCGCCAAAGATCTTCGACACCGATGAGAGGCCCATGGAAACCAGCGTGGAATTGATGAGCAAACTACCTCCGGCTTTCCTGAAGGACGGCACGGTTACCGCCGGAAATGCCTCGGGCATAAATGATGCCGCCGCAGCCCTGCTGATTACCTCCCGTGAGTTCGCTGAGAGAAATGGCCTCCGTATAAAGGCCGTTATCAAGGGATTTGCCTCTGGTGGTGTTGACCCTAAGTATATGGGCCTGGGGCCCATCCCGGCAACTCGAAAGGTCCTGAAGAAACTGGGCTACACCATTAAAGACATGGATGTCATCGAGCTAAATGAGGCCTTTGCCGCCCAGGCGATTGCCTGTATGAGGGAGCTGGGCATTCCCCGCTATGGCGAAAGCCCCGAGTTCCGGGAGCCGGGCTGTGAGAACGTTAACCCTCACGGCTCAGGCATTTCCCTGGGGCACCCCATAGGCTGTACTGGGGCTCGTTTGCTGGTAACCCTGCTGCACGAGCTCGAAAGAAGGGATGCCCATCGGGGGCTGGCTACTCTCTGCATTGGTGGGGGGCAGGGCATGGCCATGGTCATCGAAAGATAGGCCTTTATTTGCCCCTTCTGGAGTAGTCCGGACACTCAGTGGCATTGGGACGCTCCGGCCGATGGCAGGCAGTGCGCCAGTTCCACTTGCACGAATCACAGAGGAAGATATTCATCCCCAGTGCTTTCTTGAATTTAAGGATAAGCCGCTGCTTAAATCTCTTCACCTCTTGCTCCTAATAAGCTCTACAACTCAGTAGTAAGAAATACCCCTCATAAAGGAGCCTCCAAATTCGTGCTGGTAACCAGCATAGGGAGCTAAAGCCTAAACGCCTCCCGCCTTCTCCTGCTTCCTCTTCCTGAAGGCCCCTCGTGCCGGCTTGATGTAATAGTCTATCTTTGAGGCAAAGGCCGAAATCAGCCTTTCACCCTCCGCTCCACAGTGGGGACAAGTTGCCGGCTTATCCGCCTCAGAAAGAGGGCGCATTAGCTCAAATTCCTCCTCACATTTAGGACAGAAATATTCATATATCGGCATCTTGACCCCCTTGAAACTATTTTACTTCGCCCAGCCAATTCCTGACAACCTCAGGCCTAATTAAGGGTTCGAAGGCCTCGCGTTCCCAGCGGACTGCTTAAAGCTGAGGGCTCCGACCGGGCATGCTCTTACACACTCCCCACACTCGGCACAGGCTGAACTTCCCAAGGGCTCATCGCCAAAGGTGGTAACCCTTCGTTGGAATCCCCGGTAGGCAAATCCGAGCACTCCGGTGCCCAATTTTTGGCAGACCCAGACACATTGCCCACAGAGCACGCACTTGTTGGGATCATAAATAAATAGCGGACTGCTGGTATCAACCGGGAATTCCCGGGGGAGACGGCGGAACCTCTTCGAGGTGAGCTTGACCTTCAGGTACTGGGCTATCCTCTGCAGCTCACAGGAGCGATTGGCCGGGCAGTGAGCGCAGTCCACCGGATGGCTTGAGAGGAGGAGTTCAAGCGAGGTGCGGGCCAGACTTAAAGCCTGTGGCCCTTTTGTGTGCACTATCATTCCCTCTCTCACCGGCTCCGTACAGGCGGTAACCGGCCGGGGATAGCCCTCCACTTCCACGAAGCAAAGGCGGCAGGAGGCCTGAGGCTCCTCAGCCTCACGAATGGCGCAGAGATGCGGGATGTAAATCCCGTTATCCAGGGCTGCCCAGAGAACCTTCTCCCCTTCCGGGGCGCTTATCTTTCGGCCATCAATGACGAGCCAAACTTCCTTCATTTAGATCTACGACCACTTCTTTTTTTCTGCGGCACCAGATCCGGTGGTGAGAGCTTCACCACGGCATTGTATTCCGGCGGACAGGCCTCGAGGCAGGTGCCGCATTTCACACATTTCTCCTGATCAATGACCTTTATCTTGCGCTCATCGGTGGAGATGGCCTCCACGGTGCAGCTACCAACGCAGGCATCACAGGAACGCTCACACCTCTCAGGAAGGATGTAGTAGGCGATGAGCGCCGAGCATTTCAGCGCCGGGCAGCGCTTTTCCTTGATGTGAGCCTCATACTCATCCCTGAAGTACCTCAGGGTGGTGAGGATGGGATTTGGAGCCGTCCGGCCAAGGGCACACAGGGAACCAGCCTTCACATCCTGGGCCAACTCCTCCAGCAGCTTGATATCACCTTCTTGCCCCCTCCCTTGAGTTATGTCAACCAATATCTCGAGCATCTGTTTCGTTCCCAGGCGGCAAAGGGTACACTTGCCGCAGGACTCTCGCTGAGTGAACTCCAGGAAATAGCGGGCGATATCCACCATGCAGTCATCTTCGTCCAGCACCACCAGCCCACCGGAGCCCATCATCGCCCCGGCCTGGGTCAGGGAGTCGAAATCGATCGGCAGATCCAGGGCTTCCTCCGGCAGGCAACCGCCGGAGGGGCCGCCGATCTGCACCGCCTTGAACCTCTTCCCCCCAGGCACCCCACCGCCGATGTCAAAGATGACCTGCCGCAGGGTAGTTCCCATCGGAACCTCGGTGAGGCCGGTGTTGAGTATCTTGCCCGCCAGAGCAAAGATGGCCGTTCCCTTACTCCTCTCGGTTCCCAGGCTGGCAAACCAATCAGCTCCGCGATCGATAATTCGGGGAACTGAGGCCAGGGTCTTCACGTTGTTGATCACGGTTGGTTTTCCAAACAGGCCCTTAGTGGCGGGGTAAGGAGGCCGGTGATGAGGCAACCCCGGCTTGCCTTCTATTGAGGCTATGAGGGCAGTTTCCTCACCGCAGACGAAAGCCCCCGAACCTTGGAAGAGTTCCACCTCGAAGTCAAAACCGCTCCCCAATATGTCCTGGCCCAGGAGCCCTTTCCTCCGGGCCTGCTCAATGGCCGTGCCCATCCGCTTTACCGCCAAGGGATATTCAGCTCGAACATAAATGTAACCCTTGCGGGCCCCTACAGCATACCCAGCGATGATCAGACCCTCAAGAACTGAATGAGGATCGCTTTCCAGAATGGCCCGGTCCATAAAAGCCCCGGGGTCCCCCTCATCAGCATTGCAGATGACATATTTAGACCTCCCCGGTGAGCGACGGCAGATTTCCCACTTCTGTCCAGTGGGAAAGCCAGCTCCACCTCGCCCCCGCAGCCCGGAGCGTTTCACCTCCTCTATGATCTCGTCAGGTCGCCTCTGTAGGGCCTTGACCAGGCCAGCATAGCCATCACGGGCCAGGTAATGCTCGATTTCCTCAGGGTCAATTCGGCCGCAGTTTTCCAGAAGCACGATCCGCTCATGTTTAAAGCGGGGAAGTTCAAAGAAGGAGGGGAGGAGTTCATTTTCCTCAAGGGCCCCCAGAGCAAATTCCAGGCAGGGATCATCGTTCACCAGGAAGTCCCGCACCAAACGTCGGCCCTTGTCCTCATCGATGTAGCCGTAGAGAATGGGCGGCCAACCCGATTTGGCTATGGTGACCAGAGGTTCGGCATAGCAGTGGCCCATGCAGCCCACCTCGACGATCTCCGCTTCAAGCCCCTGCCTGGCCAGCTCGTCTTTGATCGCCTGAAAGACCTCCAGAGCTCCCGCAGCTCGACCGCAGGTAGCTGCTCCCACCAGAATTACCGGCTTATCAGCGCTCCAGAGCTTCTGCCAGGAGGCCCTGGCTTGCTTCTTCAGCTCCTCAAACCTTTGAACTATCCCTTCCCTGATCGTCTTGGGCCTGGCCAAACTCCCTCCCAAATTTTGAGAAAAGTATCCCATCCACCTTTGTAGGACTGAGCTTTCCCTCGGGAACCCCGTCCACCACCGTCACCGGGGCCATCACGCAACAGCCCACACAGGCCACGATATCCAAGTCAAACTCCCGGTCATCTGTCGTCTGCCCCGGCTTTATCCCCAGCCGGCGCTCCCAGGCCTCTAGGATGAGTTGTCCCCCTTTAGTGTGGCAGGCCGTCCCCAGACATACCCTCACCTGATGTTTCCCCGGGGGAGTAAGGCGAAACTGGTTATAAAAGGTGGCTACACCGTAGACCTGTATCTCAGGTATCCGGAGATAGCGGGCTACTTCCAGCATTGCCGGTCGTGGGAGGTAACCAAGGGCAAGCTGTAACTGCTGAAGAATAGGGATGAGGTTACTTCTTGTGCGCTTGAACTTCCGGAGGATCTCCCTGGCCTTCCTCCGAGCGGACCTATCCTCTTGGTTCTTCACTTCCCGAATTATCATTAAAGCACTTTCAATACCTTTTCGCAACTAATGGCAAAATTATCAGCCACCGGAGGGCCTGGGCAAGCTTGACAATCACTAAGTTTTGCCTTTAGAATAAAGCAAGCTGTGCCACGATGAGGATTAATGTTGCTCAACAACTTAAGGGTCCGGTCGGTGAAGTTCGCCACTACCACGTTCAGGAAACCACTCGCGAGGGCTTTCCTCTACAGGGAGAGCTTGAGTTCATCCGCACCGACCGAGGCATTCTGGTCACCGGGAAGCTGGAGGCCCGGGTAAAGGCTGATTGCAGCCGCTGCCTGGAGGAGTTTGAACTCTCTCTACAACTCACGCTGGAGGAGGAGTATTTCCCGGCGAAGGATCTGCCGGCCATCTTTGATTCCCTCTCCCCGGAGGAAAGGGAGGGCTTTATCATCGGGGAGGATAACGTCCTTGACCTGGAGGAGGCCATCAGGCAGCATATTCTGCTTAATTTCCCGATAAAGCCGATCTGCCGTCCAGACTGTGCCGGACTTTGCCCTCAGTGTGGCCAGAACCTCAATCAGGGGTCCTGTGGCTGCTCTCAGGAATTCATTGATGCTCGCCTCAGCCCCCTGAAATCACTACTTCGTGAGGAAAGTTAGTTGCTATGGCTGTACCCAAGAGAAAAACGTCCAAGAGTCGAGCCGGGAAGAGGAGAAGTCACCTGAGGCTTTCCCTTCCCAACCTGATCCCCTGTCCCCAATGTCACCGCTTGAGGCTGCCCCATCGAGTTTGTCCTTTCTGTGGTACTTACCAGGGAAGAGAAGTCCTCTCGGTTAAGAAAGAAAAATGATAAGGACCATTATATGTGATAAGCTTGGCATCGAATATCCGATCATACAGGGTGGAATGGCTTGGTTGGGAACCTGGGAGCTGGCCTCAGCGGTATCTGAAGCCGGTGGTTTGGGAATTATCGGGGCCGGAAATGCTCCCCCCCAGTGGGTGAAGGAACAGATAAGGATGGTACGTGAAAAAACGGAGAAGCCCTTCGGGGTAAACATCATGCTTATGTCACCCTTCGTAGAGGAGATAATCTCCCTGGTCATCGAGGAAGGAGTGCCCATCGTGGCCCTGGGAGGAGGCAATCCCGGGGTTTACATCCCCCGCCTCAAACAGGCCGGGATAAGGGTGATACCGGTCATCTCCAGCGTTGCCCTGGCCAAGAGAGCAAAGCGTCTGGGGGTAGAGGCCATCGTGGCCGAGGGGATGGAATCCGGTGGCCATGTTGGGGATACCGCCACCATGGCGCTGATCCCGCAGGTGGTAGATGCCGTGAGGCTACCGGTAATCGCGGCCGGTGGGATTGCCGATGGACGGGGATTAGTAGCCGCGTTGGCCTTGGGCGCCCAGGGAATACAAATGGGCACCAGATTTGTCTGCAGCGCTGAGTGCATCGCCCATCCGGCCTTCAAGGAAAAGCTGCTTCAGGCTCATGACCGCGCCACGGTGGTTACCGGCGAGAGCACCGGACACCCGGTGCGGGTATTGAAGAACCGGATGTCCCGCGAGTTCCTTCGATTGGAGAAGGAGGGGGCTTCGAAAGAGGAACTGGAAAAATTTGGCGAGGGCAAGCTGCGGTTGGGCGTGGTTGAGGGCGACCTGGAAAATGGTTCCCTTATGGCTGGGCAAATATCCGGACTGATAAGGGAAATCAAGCCGGTAAGGGAAATCATCGCCGAGGTGATTGCTGAAGCCGAGGACATAATCGCCCAACTTGGCAACTTTAGGTCCGCGACCACTTCGCATCGATTGGAGGGTTCCCATGGGTAAAGTAGCTTTTGTCTTCCCCGGTCAAGGCTCTCAAAGGGTAGGCATGGGTTTTGACCTCTTCCAGGGCTCGAAGGCTGCCCGAGAGGTCTTTGAGAAAGCCGACGAAATTCTCAATTTCCCCCTCTCCCGCCTCTGTTTTGAAGGCCCGGAGGAAAAATTGCGCCAGACGGTTTTCACCCAGCCAGCCATCTTGACGGTGAGCTTGGCCTGCCTGCAGGCCGCTGCTGATAAGGATGGTCTGCGGCCTGATTTCGTTGCCGGTCACAGTCTGGGGGAGTTTACCGCTTTGGCCGCCTCTGGAGCACTTGACTTCACTGAGGCCCTTCGACTGGTTTCTGAGAGGGCTCGCCTCATGCAGGAAGCCGCCGAAAAATATCCCGGAGGAATGGCCGCGATCATCGGACTGGATGAAATAACCCTGGAGGAAATCTGCCAGGAAACGGGAACTCAAATCGCAAACATCAACTCTCCCGAGCAGATCGTGATCAGCGGCAGCAATAGGAACCTAGCCTGGGCCATGGACCTCAGCCGAGCCCGAGGAGCCAAGCGGGTGATCCGGCTGGAGGTCAGCGGAGCCTTTCATTCACTGCTGATGCAGCCGGCAGCTGAGGGCCTGGGCCGAGTGGTCTCTCAATTAGACTTCCGGGAGCCACGAGTCCCCATTGTGGTCAACGTTACCGCCGAGCCGGAGAAGAGCCCGGAGAGGTTAAAGGAAAAGCTGGTGCAACAACTCTATAGCCCGGTACGCTGGCAGTCCTGCGTGGAATATATGCTTGGTGCCGGCGTCTCCACCTTCATTGAGATCGGCCCCGGGAAGGTACTGTCTGGATTGATCAAGCGCATCAGCCGAGAGGCGCGGGTGATAAGCTTGAGCGACCTTGGCTCCATTTCCAGCCTCAATTTGTAGCCGGAGAATCCCATACAAAGTGGTCGTAGACCTAAATGAAATTGCCGGGCCTCAGCCGAATACGTGATCAACAAAGAGAACAAGCGGCCCAGTGTGAGTTCTGTGGTGCGGAATCATCGCTCATTTCCCAATTTCTGGGTGTCTGCCTCAACTGTATCCGACAAAATTTTGAGGCGGTAAAGCCTCGCCTGGAAAGAGCGCACCGGAAGGCCCGGGAAAGTTTTGGACTCCCCCCAACCCCTCCCCATGGCCCCGGCTTTACCTGTCGGATCTGTGTCAATGAATGCCAGATCGCCGAGGGAGAAAGAAGCTTTTGCGGGGCACGTCGAGTGGAGAACGGCAAGCTTTTGGGACCCACGGCCACAAAGGGGAATCTGAGCTGGTATTATGATCCCCTTCCCACCAACTGCGTTGCCGATTGGGTTTGCCCCGGGGGAACTGGAGCTGGCTATCCCACCTTCGCCCACCGGAGAGGCCCGGAATACGGCTATAAGAATCTGGCGGTCTTTTATCAGGCCTGCTCCTTTGACTGCCTCTTCTGTCAGAACTGGCATTTTCGAAGGGTGGCCACCGATGAGCCTCAAGTGACTGCCTCCGAGCTTGCCGCACGGGCAGATGAGACCACCTCCTGCGTTTGTTTCTTCGGCGGTGATCCCACTCCACAGCTTCCTCATGCGATCTTGGTTTCGCGCTTGGCCAGGGAGAGGCGGAGAGACCACATCCTTCGCATTTGCTGGGAGACCAATGGCTCCATGCACCCGGCGCTCCTCAAGCAAATGCTCCGCCTCTCGCTGGAATCTGGTGGCTGTCTCAAGTTCGACCTCAAGGCCTGGGATGAGAGGGTGCACTTCGCCCTCTGCGGAGTGAGCAACCGGCGAACTCTGGAGAACTTCAAACTGGCAGCCAGCTACATCGCTCAGAGACCCTCG
Source organism: uncultured Dehalococcoidia bacterium (assembly GCA_965612975.1). Classification (GTDB taxonomy): domain Bacteria; phylum Chloroflexota; class Dehalococcoidia; order SZUA-161; family SpSt-899; genus CAZYDA01. The sequence goes on from CBFDTP010000019.1 coordinate 20,349, forward strand.
CCTCCACTGCTGGTAGCCAGCACCCTCCTGGTGCCGGGATATGTGGATGGGGAGGAGGTCTTTCACATTGCGAGGTTCATTTCCTCCCTTAACCCGGAGATACCCTACGCCTTACTTGCCTTCTATCCCAGTTTTTGCTTGAATTTACCAACCACCTCTAAGAGACATGCTGAAGAAGCCCTAGCTGCTGCTCGCCAGGCAGGCCTGAAGAACGTTCGAATAGGAAATCAACACCTTTTAAGGTATGAGGACTATTAAGTTTGCCACCAGCCTTGGCATGGGCACGCCTTAAAAACTTAATATCGCGGGATTGATGGGGGCCTCGTAAATCCTTAAAATTTATTTCTTGGTGCTCGCAAGGGATCGGGTTTTTTGCGAGGCACTGAAATCATGAGCCGAAGAAGAAAGGCCAGGATTCTAGCCCTGCAAACGCTTTACGAGTGTGACTTCGTAGGGCACGATCCAGCCGGGGTCCTGGGACGATTGGCTCAGGAGGAGAACCTTCCCGAGGAAACTTTCTCCTTCGCTCAGGAACTGGTGGAGGGGGTGATCAAGCGCAAGGAAGAGCTCGATGCCATCATCGAGCGCTTTGCCCCTGCCTTTCCGGTACGGCAGTTGGCGCCGATTGATCGCAACATTCTTCGGCTGGCTCTTTTTGAGCTTCTCTTTCATGGAAAGGTGCCCCCCAAAGTAGCTATAAACGAAGCCGTGGAGCTAGCTAAGACGTTCGGAAGTCAAAGCTCCCCCCGATTTGTAAATGGGGTGCTCGGCTCGGTTAGCAAGACGGAGCTATCAGAACCTCCAACCACGAAAAATTTGTAGGAGGGAAATATGGCCACAGTTTTTGAGCGGGTGAAGAAGATCGTCGCTGAACAACTGGGTGTGGATGAAGATGAAGTGACACCAGAGGCTTCCTTCACCGATGACTTGAATGCCGACTCCCTCGATCTGGTAGAGCTGGTGATGGCCATCGAGGAGGAATTCGGCAAGGAGGGGAAGCCTTTAGAAATACCAGATGAGGAAGCGGAAAAGCTAACCACGGTGCAAAAACTGGTTGATTATCTTAAGGAACAGGGGATAGAGGACGAGTAAGCATCGGCTCTTATTTCTGGGGAGTACTGCCACTGGTTTTGTAGCCGGGCTCTTGGGGCTCGGTGGAGGTGTTTTCTTGGTTCCTTTAATCGGTCGGCTATCCCAGCTGAAACAACATCAGGTTCATGCTACTTCTTTGGTGATCGTCATCTTCATCGCCCTCTCGGGGATGGTCATCTACATCCTTCGTGGCGAGGTGGACTGGACTCTGGTAGTTGAGCTGGCGCCTGGCTGTGTGGCTGGAGCCTTCCTCGGTGCCCGACTGATGGTTAAGGCCACCTCCCAGAACCTGAGACTCGGCTTTGGCGCTTTCCTCATCTTCTCTGCCCTGTGGATGATCTTCAAGCCTTTCATCTAGAAGGGCCTCTTCCAAGCTAACCGCATATAGATGCTTAAAATCCTAATTTTAAGTGAAAAACCCCAAACAAATTCAAATGGTCTAAAATTTAACACCAACCTGCTGTAAAAAGAATTTTTCCGGTGAACCATGAGCGTCTTGGTCATTTTGGTGATCGGATTCCTCGCCGGCCTCTGTGCCGGGGCACTCGGCGTCGGGGGAGGAGCCCTGATCATCCCTGGACTGGTTCTGCTGCTTGGGGTGGAACAACATACGGCCCAGGGGGTAGCTCTGGCAGTTATCCCCTTTGCCGCTGTAGCCGGCACCCTAGCTCATCTCAGGCAGAGGAACGTTCACCTTGGGCTGGTGGCTCGAATTGCCCCCGTCGCCATGGTTGCCGCCCTCCTGGGGGCTTGGATTGCCGGAATAATAGCTGCTCGCTTCCTTTCCATTGGCTTTGGGTTGCTGCTACTCTTAATAGGGTCTAAAATGATACTAAGGAAGGAGGAGAAAGGTGTCGAAGCTCTCTGAGCTCTATCGGGAGATCGAAGCTTGTCGTGACTGTCCTCTGGCTGAACACCGCACCAGAGTGGTTCCTGGTGAAGGGCCGGAGGATGCCGAATTGATGTTCATCGGGGAAGCCCCGGGATTCCATGAAGATCAACAGGGAAGGCCCTTCGTTGGCCCGGCAGGTCATTTCCTCGAGGAGCTCCTGTCCCTGATCGGGCTTCGGCGAGATGAGGTCTACATCTGCAACGTGGTCAAATGCCGCCCCCCGGGGAACCGCGACCCCATGCCAAAGGAGGTAAAGGCCTGCCGCAAATGGCTCGAGCGGCAAATTGAGATCATTGATCCCCGGGTAATTGTCACTCTAGGGCGTCACTCCATGGCGATGTTCTTCCCCGGAGAGAGCATTGGAAAGGCTCACGGGACTGCGCGAAAGGTGGGAAACCGGATTTACTTCGCCATGTATCACCCGGCCGCTGCCCTCCACCAGCAAAAACTTCGCCGAACTATAGAGGCTGATATCCAAAAGCTGCCTTCCCTTTTGGCCGAGGCAGAAAAGCTGCAATCGCAACCCCAGCAGCTCAGCATGTTCTAGCTCCCAGAGTTGGAGATTGAGGAGATGAGAAGAGGTATGTCCTCAAGTCGTCGGAGAAGTGGGTTTCATCGTGCCGGGGCCCTCCTCAGGCTGCTTATCCTTATCCTGTTCGCCCTGCTGGTCTATCTGTTCTGGAGGGATATCGCTCAGATAATTCTGAAAACGACCGGCTTCGGTGCCGTTCTTCTAGTCGGCTGGTTTGCTGCCCTAGCTTGGGCCGGTTTTAGCCAACACTTCCGGTTAGCCCGGCAGAGATGGAATCGCTGGCTGGGAGCCATGGTCCTTACCGCTTTTGCCTGGGGAGTGCTGACGCTATTTCGGCCCGAGACCTACCTCCTCGACGTCCATCTCAAGGAATTCACCCTGGGCGGCTCCTGGGGACAGAGCCTCCTGGGCTCTTCCTACGCCTGGGCTCGCCTTGCCGCTCTAGGGATTGGGGGACTTGCCATTTCCAGTCCCCGAAGCTCCCTCAAACTCATTGGCTGGCTTTCTCTCTCCCTGTGGCAATTCTTCACCCTCCTGGTAGAGCAGCTCCGGAAGGCACTGACATTCCTGGCAAGCTATGGCTTTAAAGGGCTTGTCAGCTTGCTCCGATCAGCCGGCAGGGGGCTTGCTAACCTTATGTCGAGAAAACCGATGCCGGCTGAGGCCGGGCAGAGACCTCGGAAGCCAAAAAAGGCTCGTCCACCGGCTGAGGAGACGATGCCGGAGTCCGTTACACCGGTTTCAGACGAAAAAGTCACGCCCATCGAGCCGAGCACGGACCTCCCACCCATCGAATTCCTCAACAAAGCTCCCAAGGCTGCCTTTGCCCAGGCCGATGAGACCGAGAGGGCCAAGCTGCTTGAGGAAGCCTTGGCCAGCTATGGGGTGGAGGCTCGAGTGGTACAGGTGAACCCTGGGCCTTCGGTCACCCAGTTCGGCGTTGAGCCGGGCTGGGAAAGAAAGTTTCGCCGGGTATTGGAAAGGGACGCCGATGGCCGCATAAAGAAGGACAAGGACGGCAATCCCCTGTATCGTCTTGAGGAGGTCTCCCGCACCCGGGTCAAGGTGGAGCGATTCCTCTCGCTGGCCAATGACCTGGCTCTGACCCTGGCAGTTCCCAGTGTCCGCATTGAGGCTCCCGTCCCCGGAAAGCCACTGGTGGGCATTGAGGTCCCCAATGTGAGCACGGCCATAGTCCCCCTGTGCAGTGTCATTGAGAGCCCCGCTTTCCAGAAGGCCCGAGCCAAATCCAAGCTGGTGGTGGCTCTGGGGCAAGCCGCTGGCGGAGAGCCCGTGGTTTGTGACCTAGCCAAGATGCCTCACCTGCTCATCGCCGGGGCCACCGGAAGTGGCAAGACGGTCTGCCTGAACTGCATGATTACCTCATTCCTCATGAAGACCACGCCTAGTGAGGTGAGGCTGGTGCTCATTGACCCCAAGCGGGTGGAGATGGTCACCTTCAGCGGGATTCCCCACCTTCTCACCCCTGTGGTGGTCGATATCGACAAGGCGATTGAAGCCCTGCGTCGCGTCACCGTGGAGATGGATCATCGCTATCGCCGCTTTGCTGCTGCCGGAACCCGCAACATTGATACCTATAACAAGAAGGCTGCTGAGCCACTGCCTTATATCGTGGTGTTCATTGACGAGCTGGCGGACCTCATGATGAGCGCTGCCGATGTGGTAGAGCCTTTGATCTGCCGACTGGCTCAACTTTCCCGAGCCACCGGAATCCACCTCGTGGTGGCCACTCAGCGACCTTCAGTAGATGTAGTCCTGTCTCTTATACACATCTGACGCTGCCGACGAAGGCTTAGGTGTAGATCTCGGTG
>CBFDTP010000020.1:0-21099 GCA_965612975.1 uncultured Dehalococcoidia bacterium
TTTTAATGATACGTCGACCACCGAGATCTACACCTAAGCCTTCGTCGGCAGCGTCAGATGTGTATAAGAGACAGGGTAATACCATAGAGGGCACTAAGCTTTATTTTTGTCCGAACTCATGTCCTAAGCTCAAAACTAGGCTATTGACAAAAGTAGTTTTAGTGTGATATTCTATTAAATTGATGTCACCGCAGTAATCGTTTGGACAAGTTACCTCTTCCAGTCCCTTTAACTGCTGTGTTCTGTTTATGATTGGATTGTTCCTCTTTGCAAGATGCCGAGGATGAGTCGGACTGTTTTGGTGTCCTCTCCAACTCCGCCCTCTAGGGTATCCTATGCCCGGATTCGGGAGGTCCTGGAAGTTCCGGACCTCATCGAAATCCAACGTAAATCCTATAAGTGGTTCCAAGAGGAGGGCTTGGCGGAGCTCTTCGCCGATATCTCTCCGGTTAAGGACTATACCGGCACCCGCCTGGAGCTCTATTTCCTGGAGCATCGGTTCGGCGAGCCCAAGTATTCTGAGGAGGAGTGTCGGGAGAGGGAGTTAACCTACGCGGCTCCTTTAAAGGTTAAGACCAGGCTGATCATCAAGGAGACCGGGGAGATCAAGGAACAAGAGGTCTTCATGGGCGATTTCCCCCTGATGACCTCTGCGGGGACCTTCATCGTTAATGGCGCCGAGAGGGTGGTGGTCAACCAGCTCATTCGTTCGCCGGGGATCTATTTTACCACCGTAACGGACCCGGCGAGCGGGCGAGAACTCTGCTTTGCCAAGCTGGTGCCGGATCGGGGTGCCTGGCTGGAATTCGAGACCACCAGCCGAGGGGTAATCCTGGTCAAAATAGACCGCAAGCGAAAAATGCCGGTCACCATCCTGCTCCGAGCAGTTGGTTACGGCAGCGATGAGGAACTTCTCGAGCTTTTCGCCGATGTGGACACCGATCCGGAGCATCCTTACATCAGGAATACCATTGAGAAAGACCCCCTGATCAGGAGCGAAACCGACGCCCTACTGGAGTTCTATCGGAGGTTGAGGCCCGGAGAGCCGCCCACGATCGAAAACGCTCGGGGCTTGCTTCATGCCCTCTTCTTCGACTACCGGCGTTATCGCCTCGGCAAGGGGGGGCGTTATAAGCTTAACAAGCGGCTTGGGCTTGAGTTTCCTCAGGAACAGCAGACCCTCACCCCGGAGGATCTGGTGGCCATCGTGCGTCGCATTCTGATGATAAACAATGGGCTTGATTCTCCCGATGACATAGACCATCTGGGGAACCGGCGGGTGAGGGCGGTGGGGGAACTTTTGCAGAGTCAACTTCAAGCTGGGTTGCTTCGACTTGAACGAGCCATCCGGGAGCGGATGAGCCTGGTTTCTCCCAGTGCGGCCACTCCTGCCAGCCTGGTGGACAATCGGGCCGTGATCTCCACCGTGCGGGAGTTCTTCGGCAGCTTCCAGCTTTCCCAGTTCATGGATCAGACGAATCCTCTGGCAGAGCTGACTCATAAGCGGAGGCTCTCCGCCCTGGGTCCGGGTGGGTTTTCCCGCGAACGTGCTGGGTTCGAGATCCGAGATGTTCATCATTCACACTATGGTCGGATTTGTCCCATCGAGACACCGGAAGGGCGTAACATCGGGCTAATAACCTCACTGGCTACCTATGCTCGGGTCAACCCCTATGGCTTTATCGAGACCCCTTACCGTCGGGTGGTTCGGGAGGTGGAGAATGAATTTGAGAAGCTCGTTGGCCGAACCCTGTACGAGCCGGTCCTTGACGAGGCCGGGCACCTTTTGGCCGAGGCCGGAACGGAGATAGATGAAAAGCTGGCCCATAAACTTGCCAGCTTGCCTCCACGGAGGATCAGGGTAAGGCCTTTTGCCTCCCGGGAGATCGTCTATCTTTCAGCCGATGAAGAGGAAAACTACGTCATCGCTCAGGCTTCGGCCAAGCTTAATGAGAAGGATGAGTTCATCGAGGGTAAGGTCGAGGCCCGACAGGGGAAAAAGTTCGTACAGGAGAGCCCCGAGAGGGTCGACTTCATGGACATATCTCCCAATCAGGTGGTGAGCGTAAGCGCAGCGCTCATTCCCTTCCTGGAGCACGATGACGCCAACCGGGCCCTTATGGGCTCCAACATGCAGCGCCAAGCGGTTCCCCTCATCAAGCCGGAAGCTCCCATCATCGGTACTGGCATGGAGCGCGAGGTGGGCCGCAACAGCGGACAGGTTATCTTTGCCCCGGTGGATGGGGAAATAATCTCCGCCACGGCGGAGAGGATAATCCTGCGTGGCGACGATGGGAAGGAGTACGTCTACCTGCTGAGGAAGTTCTGCCGGAGCAATCAGGGCACCTGCATCAATCAGCATCCGGTGGTGGACAGGGGCCAGCGAGTAAAGAAGGGGGATGTTCTCGCCGACAGCTACTGTACCGACCAGGGTGAGCTGGCCCTGGGACAAAATGTCATCTGTGCCTTCCTGAGCTGGGAAGGATATAACTATGAGGATGCCATCGTCGTCTCGGAGAGATTGGTTCGGGAGGACAAGTTCACTTCGATCCACATCGAAAAGTATGAGATCGAGGCCCGGGAGACCAAGCTAGGACCTGAGGAGATAACCAGGGATATCCCCAACGTTGGTGAGGCCAGCCTGCGCAATCTGGATGAGCGAGGGATAGTTCGGATCGGGGCTGAGGTCTCCTCCGGCGACATCCTGGTGGGCAAGCTCACCCCCAAAGGGGAAAAGGTGCTCACCGCGGAGGAGAAGCTGCTCCGAGCCATCTTTGGGGAAAAGGCCCGCGACGTTAAGGACACCTCTCTACGAATGCCCCATGGTGAATCGGGGAAGGTCATCGGGGTGAGGGTCCTCTCTCGCGAGAACAAGGATCAATTGGAGCCTGGCGTCATCCAGTTGGTCGAGGTGTTCGTCGCTCAAAAGCGCAAGATCTCCGAGGGAGATAAGTTGGCTGGTCGTCATGGTAACAAGGGCGTGATCGCCAAGATCCTGCCGGTAGAGGACATGCCCTACCTTCCGGATGGTCGGCCAGTTGATGTTCTCCTCAGCCCCTTGGGCATTCCCTCCCGAATGAATGTCGGACAGCTTTTTGAAGCTCACCTCGGGTGGGCGGCGGAAGCACTTGGCTTCAGAGCCCTTACCCCGGTCTTCAATGGCGCCGATGAGGTGGACATTGAGGACGCACTGGCCCGGGCCTGGTTTGTGCAGAAGGCCAGAGAACATGGTGTGGAGGAGGAGCCGGCCAAGCTGATAGAGCGGGCTAAGGCCTGGCTTAAGGCACGGGGCTTCGATGGCGAAAGACTTTTCAACCGGGAAATTCGGGGTGAGGCACGAAGGGCCTGCCTCAAGCTCTGGCTAGCAGAGCAGGGGGAGGAGAGGGCTTTCGATTGGGAGGATCGCCAGCTCGAGGAGGCCGCGCAGAGGTTATTCATGGAGAAGAAGCTGGCCCCGCCCATCTTCGGCAAGATGACCCTTTATGACGGGCGCACCGGAGAGCCCTTTGATCAGCCGGTGACGGTGGGCTGCATGTATTTGATGAAGTTAATCCATCTGGTGGAGGATAAGATCCATGCCCGCTCCACCGGCCCCTATTCCCTCATCACGCAGCAGCCTCTGGGAGGGAAGGCCCAGTTCGGCGGACAGAGGTTTGGGGAGATGGAGGTCTGGGCCCTTGAGGCCTATGGAGCAGCCTATAACCTTCAGGAGATGCTTACCGTCAAATCAGATGACGTACAAGGTCGGGTCAGAACCTATGGGGCCATCATTAAGGGGGAGGAGGTTCTGGGTGCCGGCGTACCGGAATCCTTTAAGGTTCTGGTCAAGGAATTGCAAAGCCTGGGGCTGGCTGTAGAATTGATCGGGAAGGGGGAGGAACCAGTCCCCCTCGAGTCGCCTCCCCGCGAGCTGCCCCGACTGGGAATTAGTTTAACCGGTCCGGAGACGGAGGAGATAGACGATGCCAGACCTGAATGATTTCTGCGGGATTCGTCTCTCAATAGCCTCACCGGAGCAGATCAGGAGCTGGTCCTATGGTGAGGTAACCAAGCCGGAGACGATCAACTACCGGACTTTAAGGCCGGAGAAAGATGGCCTCTTCTGTGAGCGCATCTTCGGTCCCACTAAGGATTATGAGTGCTACTGTGGCAAGTACAAGAAGATGCGCTATAAGGGGGTTGTCTGCGAGAAGTGCGGAGTTGAGGTAACTACCTCGCGAGTGAGGCGAGAGCGCATGGGGCACATCGAGCTAGCGGCCCCGGTAGCGCATATCTGGTTCGTCAAGGTGGTCCCCAGCCGCATCGGCCTTTTGCTCGATCTTTCGCCGCGAAAGCTGGAACAGGTAATCTACTTCGCCAAGTATATCATCATCGAGGTTGACGAGGAGGCTCGCCATAAGATGCTCGAGCGCCTCAAGGAAGAATTCGAGCTGGACCTGATGCAACTTCATGAAAACCGAGGGAAGGCGCTTCAGGAGGCTGAGGAGCAGGGGAGGGAAGGCGAGATTGCCCAGATCTGCCAGCAATTCGACCAGGAGGAGGCTAAGCTTCGGGAGGAACTGGAGAACAAAATCAGGGAGCTGGAAAGCCTGAAGCCGCTGGAGCTGTTAGGGGTGACCGAATACCGGGAGCTGAAGAAGCGCTGGGGCGATCTCTTCCAGGCTGGTATGGGAGCTGAGGCCATCAAGGACATCCTCTCCCGCCTTGACCTGGGTAAGTTACGGGAAGAGCTTTACGAGGAAGTTAACTCGACCACCGGCCAGCGGCGCCGGAAAGCCATGAAAAGGCTCCGAACGGTCGAGGCCTTCTATAAGAGGGGCATCAAGCCGGAGTGGATGATCCTCGAGGTGCTGCCCGTCTTACCTCCTGATCTCCGACCGATGGTTCAGCTTGACGGGGGCAGATTTGCCACCAGCGACATCAATGACCTTTATCGACGGGTGATCAACCGCAATAATCGACTCCGGAGACTAATAGACCTGGGAGCCCCAGAGGTCATCATCCGCAATGAGAAGCGCATGCTTCAGGAAGCGGTGGATGCTCTCCTGGACAACGGAAGACGGGGGCGTCCGGTAACCACCTCCAGCGGGCACCAGCTCAGGTCACTTTCGGACATGCTCCGCGGAAAGCAGGGGCGGTTCCGGCAGAATCTGCTCGGCAAGCGGGTTGACTACAGCGGGCGCTCGGTGATCATCGTTGGCCCGGAGCTCAAGCTACACCAGTGCGGCCTGCCCAAGCGCATGGCCTTGGAGCTATTCAAGCCCTTCGTCATGCGGAAGTTGATCGCTAGGGGATTGGCCTACAATATTCGCGGGGCCAAACGCATGGTGGAGCAGGGGAGGCCCGAGGTCTGGGACATCCTGGAGGAAGTGGTAAAGGAACACCCGGTCCTTCTCAACCGGGCTCCAACCCTCCACCGGATAAGTATCCAAGCTTTCTACCCGGTGCTCATCGATGGCTGTGCCATTCAGCTCCATCCCCTGGTTTGCGCTGCCTTCAATGCCGACTTCGATGGCGATCAAATGGCGGTTCATGTTCCGCTTTCCAAGCCGGCAATCGAGGAAGCCAAGGAAGTCATGCTGAGCACCAAGAACATGCTGAAGCCGGCTTCCGGCGACCCGGTGACGGTGCCCACCTTGGAAATGGTCCTCGGCTGTTACTACCTCACCGGAATCAGGCCGGGGGCCAAGGGAGAAGGGCAAAGGTTCTCCAGCTTGGAGGAGGCCCGGCTGGCCTATGAGCTAGGTTTGGTCGACCTTCAGGCGGAGATCGAGATCCGCCGGGACGGACAGAGGATTCGGACGAGCCCGGGGCGCATTATCTTCAACGAAGTTCTACCGCCCGAGCTCGGCTTTCGCAATCAGCTCATCGATAAGAACAGCTTGAAGCAACTCGTCACCGAGTGTCATCGGCGTTTTGGAGATGAGGTCACCGCCGAGATGTTGGACAAGATCAAGGAGCTCGGCTTCAGATATGCCACCAAGTCAGGCATCACCATGGCCGTCAGCGACCTTCGAGTCCCGGTGGACAAGCAGGAGATCCTCCGGCAGGCAGATGAGCGCGTAGCCGAGGTGGAAAGACAATTTCAGCGCGGCCTCATCACTGAGGACGAGCGTTATCAGAGCGTGGTAAATATCTGGACCGAGGCCACTGATAAGCTAACTGCGAGCCTGCAAAATGCCTTTGACCCCTACAATTCGGTCTTCATGATGGCCAACTCCGGGGCCAAGGGCAGCATCGGCCAGATCAGGCAGATGGCTGGTATGCGGGGCTTGATGAGCGATCCCTCGGGCCGGATCATCGAGCTACCCATCAAGGCTAATTTCAGAGAAGGCCTCTCGGTGCTGGAGTTCTTCATCTCCACCCATGGTGCTCGGAAGGGTCTGGCCGACACCGCCCTGCGCACCTCGGACGCCGGCTATCTTACCCGCCGGCTTATAGATGTAGCTCAGGAGATCATCGTCACCGAGGATGATTGTGGCACTGAGGAGGGGATCTGGATCCGGGAGCCGACCCGGGGTGAGGGTCTCTGGACTTCCATTGCCGAGAGGATTGTGGGGCGGCTGGCGGCCCGGGAAGTAGTTCATCCGCAGACCGGTGAGGTGATTGTAGGAAGAAATGAGGAGATCGATGCCGAGAAAGCAAATCAAATCGTGGCCGCCGGAATCACCGAGGTGTATGTCCGCTCTCCCCTGACCTGCCGGGCCAGGCGGGGAGTCTGTTGCTACTGTTATGGGACAGACCTGGGCCGGGCCAAACTGGTGGATAAGGGGGTAGCGGTGGGCATCATCGCCGCCCAGAGCATCGGTGAGCCGGGGACTCAGCTCACCCTGCGCACCTTCCACACCGGCGGGGTGGCTGGGCTGGACATCACCAGCGGCCTCCCACGAGTGGAAGAGCTCCTTGAGGCCCGAGCGCCAAAGGGTCAGGCGGTTATGGCCGAGATCGACGGCGTGGTTCAGATCGAGGAGTTTGAAGAGGGAAGAAGGATAAAGGTGGTGAACTCCAGAACCTGCCAGGATGAGTATCCTCTACCCCCGGGATACCGGGCAAGCGTTGCTTCCGGGGACTGGGTTGAAGCTGGTACCGTGCTGGCCCAGCCAACCCTGCAGGCGGAAGAGGGCTCTGAGCTCCCGGCAGCCACCCCAATATCGGCCAGGGTCAGCGGCTGGGTGGCGGTAGAGGACGGTAAGCTGGTGATTTCCTATGAGGAGAGAGAGGAGAGGGAATATCTCGCTCCCCTTGCCGCTCCTCTGCTGGTGCGAAGCGGTGATCGTGTCAAGGCCGGGGATCAGCTCACCGAGGGGCCGCTTAACCCGCGCGACATCCTGCGCGTTCTGGGAACCGAGGCGGTGCAGCGCTACTTGGTGGATGAAGTGCAGAAGGTCTATCGGGCTCAGGGAGTGAACATCCACGATAAGCATATTGAAATCATCGTGGCCCAGATGCTGCGCAAGGTGCAGGTTGACTCACCGGGTGACACCGGGATCCTGCCTGGAGAGCTGATCAACAAATCGGAATTTGAGGCCATTAATGCCAAGGTTTTGGCTGAAGGGGGTGAGCCAGCCACTGCCCATCCGGTGCTGCTGGGGATAACCCGAGCCTCCCTCAGCACCAGCAGCTTCTTGGCGGCGGCTTCCTTCCAGGAGACCACCAGGGTGCTCACCGAAGCAGCCATTACCGGCACGGTTGATTGGCTGCAGGGGCTGAAGGAAAACGTGATCATCGGTAAGTTGATCCCCGCCCGCAGCCATATTCCTGCGCCGGAGGAATCCCCAGAGGCCGAGGCAGAGTCCGAGCCGGAACAGCTACCCCCGGCTGAGGAATAACCTACTTCTTTTCTGACCCCATAGTTGAAGGAAGCCCCGGTGAGGTTCCCCCAGCTCAAACCGGCCATCTTCCTTGAGCGCCAAGGACTCTTCCGAGCCCTGGTGGAGCTTGAAGGTCACAAGGAGGAGGTTTACCTCCCAAACTCTGGAAGGCTGGAGGGAGTTCTCCTGCCCGGGGCACGAGCTCTCCTCGCCGAGAAGAAGGGCCAGCGGAGGAAGACGAGCCACGACCTGCTCCTGATGGAATTGTCCGGCGTCATGATCAGCGTAGATTCACGGGTGCCCAATGAACTTCTCCTCGAATCCTTGCTGAATTCCAGGTTACCCCCGTTCTGGGGATATCGCCGGATAATCCGAGAAGCTCGTCTGCCGGAGGGTCGGATAGATTTCCTCCTCACCCAGGGCTCCGAGAGATGTTTCCTCGAAGCTAAATCGGTGACCCTGGTCTCGAAAGGAAGGGCCCTCTTCCCCGACGCCCCTACATCCCGGGGCCGCAAGCACCTTGAGTTGCTGAAACAGGTGGTCAAGCAAGGTAGCCGGGCAGCGGTGATCTTCGTCGTCCAGCGGGGGGATGCGCTCTGCTTCTCGCCCAACGGCTCACTTGATCCAGGTTTCGCGCTGGCCTTGCGTCAGGCAGCAGAAGAAGGGGTGGAGGTGTATGCCTATGGGTGTCAGGTGTTGCTCGAAGAAATAAAGCTAGCTGAGGAATTGCCGGTATTGCTCTAGGTAAAATGTCCGTCAAGGTTCTAGGACTTCTGGGAAGTCCCCGTCGGAAGGGCAACAGCGAACTCCTGCTCGACCAGGCCCTGTCCGGAGCCCAAAGCGAGGGGGCGAAGGTGGAGAAGATGGTGCTCAACGATCTGGACATCACCCCCTGTCAGGCATGTGGGCAATGTCTCTCCACTGGGGAATGCGTCATTCGGGACGATATGGAGCGGATATACCCGGAGCTCAAACTGGCTCAACATCTCATCCTCGCCTCCCCGGTATTCTTCCTGAGCCTTCCAGCTCAGGCAAAGCTCCTGATAGACCGCTGTCAATGCCTCTGGGCGGGAAGAAATGCCCTGCCTCACCCTGAAAGGTCCACTCAAAGAAGAGGGCTACTTATCCTGACCGCCTCCGGCAGCGATCTCCGGCAATTCCAACCTCTTCTTTCCACCGTGAGGGCTTTCTTCGCCACCTTGGGGATAACCTACCGGGGTGAGCTCTTGTTCGGCGGGCTGGAGGAAAGAGGTGAGGTTCTGCATCACCCCGGGGCTCTGGAGCGGGCCTTTGAAGCTGGGGCAAAGCTGGTGAAAGGGGAAGAGATAGGTCCACTTCTTCCCCAGACCCCGTTTTACCCCATTGGATGGGTCAGAAATTCATACCGGGAGGCACCCCCTGAAGGGTGGGAGAGGACCGAGTCCGAGCTGGTCATCGAGCCCGAAGTCGAGCCGGCGCTTGATGGCCTGGAGGACTTTTCCCACCTCATCGTGCTCTTCTGGATGCACTCCGCCAAATATGAGGGCCAGGTCAAGATTCATCCCCAGGGCAGGAAGGAAATGCCCCTGGTAGGATTGCTGGCCAGCCGTTCTCCCCACCGACCAAACCCCATAGGGATGACGGTGGTGAGATTGCTGGAGCGCCAGGGCCGGGTGCTCCGGGTCAGGGGGCTCGATGCCTTTGATGGCACACCGATAATTGACCTCAAACCTTATCTTTCCTCGGACGAGATCCCCGATGCGAAAAGGCCCGAATGGGTGAGAGGCCTTGAAAAGGGAGGAATCGGATAGACCTCCAGAGCGCGCCGTTTACAACCCTCCTGTCTTAGGTTATACTTTATCCGGTATGACTCAATTAGAGCTCGCTCGGAAGGGAAGCCTTTCCCCTCAGATGGAAGCGGTGGCCCAGGCTGAGGGGGTTTCGGTGGAGTTCGTATGTCAGGGGGTGGCTGAGGGGACGATCGTCATCCCGGCCAACCCGGCCCATAAGGGGCTGGTTCCCTGTGGGATAGGCCGGGGCCTGCGCACCAAGGTCAACGCCAATATCGGGACCTCCCCCGACTGGGGCACGGTGGAGACGGAGCTGGAGAAGCTGCAGGCTGCCATCGAGGCCAAGGCGGACACCGTCATGGATCTGAGCACCGGAGGCGATATTCGGGCAATTCGGCGAGCTCTTTTGAGCCACTGTCCCCTCCCCTTCGGGACGGTACCAATCTATCAGGCGGGCATCGAGGCCATCTCCAGGCACGGTGCCATCGTCAAGATGACCGCCGATGAGATCTTTGAGGTCATCGAGGAGCATGCCCGGGATGGGGTTGACTTCATCACCGTGCACTGCGGGGTGACGCAGCGCGCCATCGAGCGCCTTAAGAGGGAGGGAAGGCGCACGGATGTGGTCTCGCGGGGCGGGTCCTTCCTCATCGGTTGGATCCTGTACCACGAGCGGGAGAATCCCCTCTATGAGCAGTATGATCGCCTGCTGGAGATCGCCCGGAAGTATGATGTCACCCTGAGCCTGGGCGATGGGTTAAGGCCGGGCAGCTTGGCCGATGCCTCCGACCGAGCTCAGTTTGAGGAACTTTTGACCATCGGGGAACTGGTGGAGCGGGCCTGGGAGGCCGGAGTTCAGGTAATGGTCGAGGGCCCGGGGCATCTACCTCTGGACCAGATCGAGGCCAACGTGAAGCTTGAAAAGGTAACCTGTAAGAGGGCTCCGTTTTACGTCCTAGGACCTTTGGTGACCGATGTAGCCTCAGGCTATGACCACATCTCGGCAGCCATCGGCGGAGCCCTGGCGGCGGCGGCCGGGGCTGACTTCCTGTGCTACGTCACTCCCTCAGAGCATCTCTCCCTCCCCGATGCCGAGGATGTTCGCCAGGGGGTTATTGGGGCCCGCATTGCTGCCCATGCAGCCGACATAGTAAAGGGGGTGAAGGGGGCCAGGGAATGGGATGAGCAGATGTCCCAAGCTCGGCAAGATCTTGACTGGGAGAAACAAATTGAGCTTTCCATTGACCCCCGCCGAGCTTCCCAGATTCATTCTCGCTTTCCCAGCCAGGGCAATGGCTGCAGCATGTGTGGCAAGTACTGTGCTCTGAAACTGGTCAGCAATTTCCTGAGAAGTCCTCTGGAGAGCGTTTGAGGAGTAGCCAGCAACTCCGGGAAGGAAAACCTATCATAATGCCTCGGCAAGAAAAACCCTAACCAAATTTAAAGGGGCGTCTTTGGCTTTCCGGTAGAGAACCTTGCGGTGAGAGCAGAGATCATCTCCATTGGGAGCGAGCTTCTGCGGGGGGAGATAGCCGACACCAATGCCCCCTACTTGGCCCAGGAACTTCTCAAGCTGG
Source organism: uncultured Dehalococcoidia bacterium (assembly GCA_965612975.1). Lineage (GTDB taxonomy): Bacteria > Chloroflexota > Dehalococcoidia > SZUA-161 > SpSt-899 > CAZYDA01. Next base: position 11,158 of record CBFDTP010000020.1, read on the forward strand.
GGTATGAGGTTGGACGGATTACCCTGGTGGGAGATGATCAGGAAAGCATAGTCGAGGTCCTGAGGCAGGCCTGGGAGCGCTCGGATCTTGTCCTCACCGTTGGAGGGCTTGGCCCCACCCAGGATGACCTAACCCGTGAGGCAGTGGCGAAGTTCTTTGGCGAAAGGCTTGAGATAGACCCAAGCCTGGAGAGATGGCTCAGGGAGACATTCCAGCGTCTCGGCCGAAGAATGCCGGAGGAAAACCTAAAACAAGCCACCCTGATTTCCTCGGCCAGATCCGTCCCCAATCCCAAGGGGACTGCCCCGGGCTGGTGGGTGGAGCGGGAGGGAAAGCGCCTCATCGCCCTCCCCGGTCCACCCCGGGAACTCGAGCGCATGTGGAGGGAAAAAATAGCCTCCCAGCTCCATGGGCCGGCGCAGGAAGTGGTTCTCTGTCATACCCTGAAAATCTGGAGCTTGAGCGAGTCAGAGGTGGATGAGGAGCTTTCGGCACTTCCGGCGGTTGCCAACCTTCAAATTGGCACTTATGCCAAGTTTGACGGGATACATGTCCAGCTTGTTGCCCGAGCAGAGCGAAGGGAGGAGGCCGAGAGGCTTCTCGCCGAGACGACGGCCAGAATTCGCTCCCTCTTCGGGGAACGAATCTGGGGGCAGAATGAGGAGAGGCTCGAAGCGCTGGTGGGGGAATTGCTGCGCAAAAGGGAACTTACCCTGGCCACCATGGAGTCCTGCACCGGGGGCTTGCTGGCCGATCTGCTCACCAATGTCCCGGGTAGCTCGGAGTACTTCAAGGGAGGCCTGGTGACCTATTCTAACGAGTTCAAGGTGACCTCTGGGGTTAGCGCCGAGCTCATTGCCCGGCATGGCGCCGTAAGTGCCGAGGTGGCGGAGGCCATGGCTGAGGCGGCCCGACAGAGGGTAAATGCCGATGTGGGAGTGGCCACTACCGGGGTGGCCGGCCCAGACCCACTTGAGGGCAAACCGGTGGGCACCGTCTACACCGGGGTAAGTGATGGGGTGAGGAAAAGGGTTACTCACCGTCTCTACCCCCAGGGCCGCCTGGAGATCAAGAGACGGGCTGCCTTTGGGGCCCTCTTCGAGCTGAGGAAACTTCTGCTTGGGGAGAGTTAGGGGTCGAAAACAAGGTCAAAGAACTTCTTCAGGATCCTCGCCGTGGCTCCCCAGATAACTTGGCCCTCAACGTGATAGAGGTATTCAAAATTTTCCCGCCCCTCCCGAGTTCTCCTCTCCAGATTCCTCGAGCTCAGGAAGTCCGCAAAGGGAGCCAGTACTATCTCCTCCACCTCCTCCCGACTTGCCCGAAAATCGTAGGGAAAGGGAATGAAGGCAACGAAAGGTCGGACGAGAAAATTGCTCTCGGCTGTCTGGTCCTCATCCAACTCTCCCAGTATCTCGGCATCTTCGGGGTGGAGGCCTATCTCCTCAAAGCTCTCGCGAAGGGCCGCCTCCAGGGCAGATTCGCCTTCCTCCACCACCCCGCCGGGAAAGGATACCTCGCCCTTGTGATGCGCCACGCTCTGGGTTCGCTTGATGAGCAAAACGTGATGCTTCCCTTCCTTCTCCAACAGGGGTACCAGCACGGCCGCCGGGACCAGGCCGGTGGCCTCAATCCTCCGTCTTCCTGTTCGGGCCAGGATTCGTCTTATTCTTTGCTTCAGTTCCTCCGTGCCCAGGTGGAATACCTTTCTCCAGGCCGCCTCAACTTGGGTTCGAACCTGAGCCAGGTCACAATCGGTATTTATGAGGATATCGGCTCTCCTCTCCTTCTCCTCCATCGGGAGCTGAGCCTGCAACCGAGCCCGTACTTGCTCAGCGGAAAGGCCCGAGCGCTCCCGGAGACGCTGGACAATCGTCTCCGGCGAGGCTGAGGTGACCCAGATCTGGTCGGCCAGTCCTTGCCAGCCGGCCTCGATAAGAAGTGGTGCCTCGAGAACCACTACCCTGGCTCCCTCCTGGCGCAGTCGGCCGATTTCCTCCTCCACCAGACGACGCATTCGAGGGTGCATGATGCGATTGAGTTCCCTCAGTGCCTCAGGATGGCTGAAGACCAGCTCCCCCAGCTTACCCCGGTCAATTTGCTGCCCGGGGTTCAGGATTCTCTCCCCAAAGGTTCGAATTATTTCCTGCCTTACCTCCTCATCTGACTCGAGCAGCCGGTGACCGACCTTGTCAGCGTTTATCACCTTTGCCCCTAACTCGGAGAGCATCTGGGAGACGGTGCTCTTTCCGGTGCCGATGTTGCCCGTAAGCCCGATGATGATCATTTTCTCTACAAGTTCAGTGGCAAACTCGCCCTTTCAAAGGGTTAGCTTGAAGAGGCTATCCCGCTTGCTAAGAGGTTGGGAAAGGCGTCTCGAATCAACCTCAGGGCCTGCTCCTCAACTCCCTCACCCGCCTCCAGCCAGTGAATTCGCTCATCCTCCAGCCGAAACCAGGCGTATTGGTGGCGGGCGAAACGGTGCGTTTCATATTTAATCCGCTGAACGGCTTCAGGTAAACTCAACTCCCCCCGAAGGTACTGACAGATCTGTCGGTAACCCACCCCTGACATGGAGGGCAGGGAGGGAGAATAGCCCTGCTCCAGCAGCCAGCGCACCTCCTCCACCAGGCCCTTTTGAATCATCTCCTCCACCCTCAGGTCAATGCGGCGGTAAAGTTCCGGTCGGGGGAGGTGCAGGCCAATGATCAAGACCCCTGCCTTAAGTTTACTCCTCTGGCTGAGCTCGGAGAATCGGCGGCCGGAGACACGATAAACCTCCAAGGCGCGGATTACCCGCCTCACGTTTCGCGGATCGATCTTCCGAGCCGCCTCCGGGTCAACCTCCCAGAGCTCTTGGTAAAGCGAATCTATCCCCTCGACCCTGGCCCGCTCCTCCAGCTCCTTTCTGAGTTCGGGGTTTGGAGGGGTGTGGGGCAACCGCCATCCCTCCAGAAAGGCCCAGATGTAAAGCCCGGTGCCCCCCACCAGCAAAGGAAGTCTGCCTCGACTTCGCACCTCCTCCAATTTACGATTTGCCAGCTCTAAGAAAAGCGCCAGGTTGAATTCTTCGTCTGGGTCAACCAGATCTATCAAGTGGTGAGGGACGAGCTTCCGCTCCTCGGGCGACGGCTTGGCGGTGCCGATGTCCATATAGCGGTAGACCTGGCGGCTATCAGCGCTGAGTATCTCGCCGTCCAGCCTGCGGGCCAACCTTAATGCAAGCTGACTCTTCCCCACGCCGGTGGGGCCGAGGATAACTACGAGCGGGTTCATTGACCTTTTATCCTGGCCGTCTGTTCTATAATGCTGCTGAACTCCTCCGCCTTGAGGCTGGCTCCTCCCACCAGCGCCCCATCGATCTCGGGCTGAGAGATGAATTCGGCGATATTGGCCTTGGTGACGCTTCCACCGTATTGGATGCGCAGTTCCCCAGCCACGGTGTCCCCGTAGAGCTCGGCTACAAGGCCACGGATGAGCCGGCTAACCCGGTTCGCTTCCTCCCCCGTGGCCGGCCTGCCGGTGCCGATGGCCCAGACGGGCTCATAGGCGATGACCAACCCCGGTAAGGAATCCAGATCCCTAAGCCCCTCCCTCACCTGACGGGTGATTACCTCCTCTGTCTGCCCGGCGTCTCTCTCCTCCAGCCTTTCTCCCACGCAGAGGATCGGCTTGAGGCCGAAGCTTATGGCGGCCTTCACCTTCTTGTTCACCAGCTTGTCGTCCTCCCCAAAATACCCCCTCCTCTCGGAATGGCCCAGGATCACGTACTCACAGAGTCCGGAGAGCATCGAGGGGGAAATCTCGCCGGTGTAGGCCCCCCTTTCCTCAAAGTACATGTTCTGGGCTCCCAACTTTATGTCCGTTCCCTCAAGAAGCTCTCGTGCCAGGGCCAGCGAGATGAAGGGGGGACAGATTACCTTCTCCACCCCTTTGATTCCTTTCAGGGTTTTCCTCAACTCCTCTATCAGACTCCTCGCCTCCGGTAGAGTGGTGTTCATCTTCCAGTTCCCCGCAATTATGGGAGTTCGCACCTTCCACCTCCAAGGCCGAATTCAGAGCGCCCGCATGAATTCCGGGCGGAGGAGCCCCTCCTCCCTCCGGGCCAGTATTTCTTCAAGCTCTCGGAGCATCCTCTCCTTCTCCTGGGGCAGCCTCCCTCGGATTGGGAGATAGTTCGAGGCATGCATTGAGCTGAAGAAGCAATCGGTAAACTCGGAATTCTCTATGATGAGCTTGAGTTCCTCCAGCGACTCGAAGGGGGAGATGAGGGAGAACCTCCCCTTCTTCCAGTCCTCGTAAAGCGGCGTGCCGGGGACGAGGAGCAGAGTAAGGGCAGCGGCATACTGCGGGTCGATCTGGGAGAGCGCCTTGGCCGTCGCCAGGGCATGGGGCTTGCTCTTCTCTACCCCGCCCAGGCCCAGGATAACCGTTACCGAGAGGACTATCCCTGCCTTTATGGCTTTCCGCCCGGCTTCAACTATCTGACTCGAACTCACTCCCTTCCCCACCTGGCGCAGGATGTCATCATCCCCGCTTTCCAAACCCATGTAGATGATGCTCAGCTTCAGTTCTCGAAGTGTCCGGAGCTCTTCCAGACTTCGTCGTAGTAAATCCTGGGGCGTGGCGTAAATGCCAACCCTCTCGAGGCCGGGAAGTTTCTCGTTCAAGTACTCCAGCACTTCCTTTAAGGCCGGGAAGGGATACACCAGAGCATCGGCATCCTGAAGAAAGACCCGCTTTCCGTCCCAGCTCTGGGCCACCCAGTAGACCACCTCCGGCATCCCCGGGAGTTTGAGACCATGCTTAAGATATAGGGCCAGGGCATCGATCTCTCGCTTTACCTCCTCCTTGTCCCTCAGCCTCAGCTTCGAGCCATAAAACTGGCAGAAGGTGCAGGTGTTATTGGAGCACCCCTTGGTTAGGGGCAGGAAGTAGCTTCGCCACTCGCTTGGGGGACGAACGATCTCCGGTCTCTCAAAGGACATCTTGACCTCCAGGACTTAACTTCTCAAAACCACTCTAGTTTAGCGGGAATTGGCCTAAAGAGCAAATAGGGTGAGCTTGTGGCGGTGGATGTATCTATCGGAGATGAAGTTCAGGGACTTGCGGGCCAGGTCGAAGTTCTCCGAGAGGCGCCAGAGGATATCCCCCAGGTTCGATCGGCGGGCCTCCTCATGCTCTGAGGCAAGCCGATATACTTCCCTCCCCTCCCTCTCGAGCTCCTCCAAGCTCCTCCGCACCCGAGTGCGCCAGAGCTTCCAGGGGTAAGGGGAGTCAACATATTCCGGAAACACGCCGGTCAGGAAGAGGGAGATATCCCCCATTCGCTTGTAGAAGGGGAAACGGTACTTCTCCTCCACAAATCGAGAAAGCTCCTCCACATCATCAAAGTCCATATCGCTGAACCTTTTCCGGTAGGTCCTCGTTCCCCGCCTGAAGTAGAGCACCGTGCTTTCGGTTCTGGTGAAGGAACTCAGCATCTCTGCCAAATAGCCCCTTATCCCTTTGTCCTCCAGCAACTCGGCGACCTTCGAGCTATCGAAGACCGGTATCTTCCAGGTTAGCCCCACCTTTTCAACCGTATAAGCCTCCCGTTTGAGTTCCCTCCGGGCCTGCCTGAGGAGGATCTCGAAGAGCAGGCGATGTGAGATCTGAAGCAGCACCTCCTCCTCTCTGAGCAGTCGCTGGAACAACTTCTCATCGTCCAGCATCAGGTCGAGTAGATCAGGCTTGTCCTTTACTATCTCCTTAATGTGCTCATAATCGCGGCGCTGGGTGGCCACGGTTTGGATCAAAAACATCAAATCCTTATCGCTGAGCTTAATCACCTGAGCCTCCTCAACCAGGCCTAGATGAGTTTCTTGAGCTCGTTCATCAAGGCCGCAAATCGCTCTCCATAGGCTCTTTCGTGTTGAGCCAGAAAATCCCGCCACTCCTGACTGGCCCGGACGTTAGCCTCCACCGACCCCTCCACATCCACCGCCTTGCCCTGCTGAGCCAGTTGTCTAGCGGCCAGCTCAACTTTCCGCTGCATGGCCTGCTTCAGAGAGTTGAAGGCCCTCCCCTTTTCCTCCTGATAGGATCTCCTCAGCCTCTCGAGCTGGTTCAGGCCCAGCTCAAATTCACCATATTTTGATTCTTCCTTCAAGGTCTCCAGGGCCAAAATGGCCTCTCGTTTATACTGGAGGTCGAAATCTGAGTCCCCCAGTTTAATGGCCTCAAGAAGCCTTCTCTGGGCCTCCCTTATGAGGAAGCCCTTACCTTTTTCCTTATAGGTCTTTAACCTTCGCCACAGATCCTCGGAGCTCAGCTGATGGGTGAAGTACTCGGAGAGCAAGGTGTCCAGCTCTTCCGAGAGCTTAATTCTGGCCCTCTCCTCCTCGGATAGGGCACCAATTCTTTCCAGCTTCTCTCGGGCCAGAGGAGAAAGCTCCATGAGCCACCTCCGCAACCGCTGTCCGGAATTTACAAGCGCTCAGCTAGATAAACCCCGCAAATCTTTGGATTTTGTGGGAACCCCGTAAGTTTAAGAGGCCCCCAAAGTCGCAAGACCTTTTGGGGAGTCATATAGCCGAGCGCTCATTTTTAATTTTATCACACCCCGCAGCTTTGACAGAAGCAGCTTCGAAAGCTATAATTTAAGGGGTTAAGCATATGGAGCTGAAGGCGGAAAACAGCTATACTGCTCAGGATATTCAGGTTTTAGGCGAACTGGAGGCGGTGAGGCGGCGGCCGGGGATGTACATCGGCAGCACGGATCAGCGGGGACTCCATCACCTCATCTATGAGATCGTGGATAACAGCATTGATGAGGCGATGGCTGGCTTCTGCAACCAGATAGAGGTGGTCATCCATCGAGACAATCGGGTCACCGTGTCGGATAATGGCCGAGGGATACCTGTCGAGGTCCACCCCGCCACCGGAATATCTGCCCTGGAGACCGTGCTCACCACCCTTCATGCCGGGGCCAAGTTCGGCGGTCAGACCTACAAGGTCTGTGGGGGGCTGCATGGGGTGGGGGCCTCGGTAGTCAATGCCCTCTCCTCCTGGCTGCGGGCGGAGGTCAGGCGAGATGGCAAGCTGTACTGTCAGGAGTTCTCCCGGGGTACCCCGTTAAACGGTGTGAGGGAGGTTGGTGAGGCTGGGGAAACCGGCACCACCATTAGCTTCCTGCCGGATGGGGAGATCTTCCCCAAAATAAGCTATGACTTCGATAGCCTGGCCCAGCGATTCCGCGAGATGGCCTACCTCAACCGAGGTGTTTGGATTCGCTTTCGGGATGAGAGACAGGATCGAGAGATCAACTTCTACTTTGAGGGTGGCCTGGTCAGCTTCGTTAAGCAGCTCAACCGCAAGCGAAATGTGCTTCATCAGCAGCCGATATACATCTCCAAGATGGTGAACAGCACCTCGATCGAGGTGGCCCTGCAATACAACGAGGGCTTCTCCGATTCCACCTATGCCTTTGCCAATTGCATCAACACCGTTGATGGCGGGACCCACCTCACCGGCTTTCGAGCAGCCCTTACCCGGGTGCTTAACGATTATGCTCGGGAGCATAAGCTGCTCAAGGGCAGTGATTCCAACCTCACCGGGGATGATGTCCGTGAGGGGCTCACCGCGGTGTTGAGCGTGAAGCTCGTCGAGCCACAGTTCGAGGGGCAGACCAAAACCCGGCTAGGCAATCCCGAGCTGAAGAACATGGTTGAGAGCGTGGTGGTTGAGGGATTGCGTGATTGGCTGGAGGAGCACCCTCAAGAGGCCAAGCGCATCCTGGAGAAGTGTCTTACCACCGCTCGGGCTCGGGAGGCGGCTAGGAAGGCGAGAGACCTGGTCACCCGCCGCAACCTGATGGAGGGCGGTGGCCTCCCCGGCAAGTTGGCCGACTGCTCGGAGAAGGACCCTTCCCTTCGGGAGCTCTACATCGTCGAGGGTGAGTCGGCCGGGGGCTCCGCCAAGCAAGGAAGGGACCGCAGCTTCCAAGCCATCCTGCCCCTCAAGGGGAAGATCCTCAACGTGGAAAAGGCTCGACCGGAGAAGATGCTGGCCCATGATGAAATCCGGGCCCTCATCACCGCCCTGGGGACCGGCACCGGCTCCCAGTTTGATCCCTCCAAGCTTCGCTACCATCGGGTCATCATCATGACCGATGCCGATGTGGATGGCTCCCACATTCGCACCCTGCTGCTCACCTTCTTCTTCCGCTACATGCCGGAGCTCATCGAGAGGGGGCACCTTTACATTGCTCAGCCTCCCCTCTACCGCCTGAAGAAGGGCAAGGAACTGCATTATGCCTACTCCGAGGAACAGAAGGAAGAGTTGCTGAAGAAGCTGGGCAATAAGAACGTGGAGGTTCAGAGGTATAAGGGCCTGGGCGAGATGAATCCTCAGCAGCTCTGGGAGACTACCATGAGCCCCCAGACTCGCATCATGCTTCAGGTCAGCATCGAGGACGCCATGAAGGCCGATGAGATCGTGGAGATGCTTATGGGTGAGGCTGTTCCACCACGTAAGGCCTTTATCCAGGCCCATGCCCGCCAGGTGAGAAACCTGGATGTGTGAAGCCCCTAGAAGTTTTGCTTCCCCTTACAGCTCCTGCAGCGAGCTCTGGAAATTCACCACCCGGGCCTTTCGGCCAATATGTTGGATCTCATGCCCTTCGCCTCTCAGGCGGGCTGCCTGAGCTTCCACACCTCCGGGGAACTTGGGATTAAGACCACCGTCGTTCTGAACCACCCTCCAGTAGGGAGCCACCTCCTCCTTCCCTGCCTTCAGGTCCTCCTCCGCTGCCTCGGCCACGATCCGCAGGAATATCCCGGTGGTTATCGGGCAGGCACAGTTGACCCCATAGTCCTGGGCCAGCCTTTCCCTTAGCTGAGCCTGTGTTATCAACTTTCCCTTCCCAACCCGCCGCACTAAAGCGTCCACATCCAGGGGCCGGGGGATAAGCATCTTCCCTCTCCCCAGCCTCTTTTCCATTTTCGGGGGAATATCAACGATCCGTGGCTCGCCTCTCTCCAGCTTCTCCCGCCAGGATTTGTTCGCCCTCATCGGTTAACCTCCTTCCTCGAAGATGAAAACGTCCTCGATCCGAACCCCGAAGAACTTCGCTATCTTGAAGGCCAGCTCAAGGGAAGGGGCGTATTTCCCCTTCTCTATGGCTATTATGGTTTGCCGAGTTACCCCGAGCCTCTCCGCCAGCGCCTCTTGAGTTAGGTCATGCATGGCCCGGTATACTTTGAGCTTGTTCTTCATTCCCTCACCTAGCCTCCATGCGTGCGGCTATAATAGCCGTAGAATATCAGATACAGCACGAGCAGGGCGCAGACTGAATAACCCAGGATGAAGCCGATCTGCCCCAGTTCACCATGCCCACTCCTGCCCAGAATCATCAGAACAACGCCCGTTATCCCGGCGATTACACCGAAGAGCCTCAGGGTCATTCGAGACGCCTTCTCGCTTATCCGATAGTTCCGCTCATCCTCCAGGGTTGTCCTTGACCGACTTCGGCAGAAGTACAACAGGGCCAACCCCACCAGCACGGCGATCAAGCCCGGCATTGCCTGGCCAATCACTACAGACCAGCCGAGCAAAGCGGCTACCGATAGGGTTATGGCTACGCGGCAAAATTTAAATGCCTTCTCGCTCACCGCACCCCCTTAAGTATATGTTGCTGAACAAATTGTTACACATCTCTGAAGAAGCCGACCGTGTCAAGCCCCTTTTCTTTTATTCCTTCTCACCCCCTTGGCCCACCTTTCTTCAGCTTTTTCCTATCCATCTCTCCGTGCCTTCCAGCACAATATATCCCTTGAGGCTGGGGCTGCCCAATCAAAAATAGAGCCTCTATCGGCTATGTGTAACAACGGGCTCACCCCAGCTTTTGGCCACCTTCTCCACTTCCTGGAAGGTCTTCTTCTCCTTTAGCATGTAATAAAT